>NZ_JBEQCS010000045.1:0-1078 GCF_046054195.1 Celerinatantimonas sediminis | reverse complement strand
ACGAAGTACTGGAATATTAACCAGTTTCCCATCGACTACGCATCTCTGCCTCGCCTTAGGGGCCGACTCACCCTGCCCTGATTAACATTGGACAGGAAACCTTGGTTTTTCGGCGGGGAGGCTTTTCACCCCCCTTATCGTTACTCATGTCAACATTCGCACTTCTGATACCTCCAGCAAGCTTTACAACTCACCTTCGCAGGCTTACAGAACGCTCCTCTACCATATGTGCAAGCACATATCCGCAGCTTCGGTGGCATGCTTAGCCCCGTTACATCTTCCGCGCAGACCGACTCGACTAGTGAGCTATTACGCTTTCTTTAAAGGATGGCTGCTTCTAAGCCAACCTCCTAGCTGTCTAAGCCTTTCCACATCGTTTCCCACTTAGCATGCACTTTGGGACCTTAGCTGGCGGTCTGGGTTGTTTCCCTTTTGACGACGAACGTTAGCACCCGCCGTCTGTCTCCCGAGTAGTACTCATTGGTATTCGGAGTTTGCAAAGGGTTGGTAAGTCGGGATGACCCCCTAGCCTTAACAGTGCTCTACCCCCAATGGTATTCGCTCGAGGCGCTACCTAAATAGCTTTCGAGGAGAACCAGCTATCTCCCGGTTTGATTGGCCTTTCACCCCCAGCCACAAGTCATCCGCTAATTTTTCAACATTAGTCGGTTCGGTCCTCCAATTGGTGTTACCCAATCTTCAACCTGCTCATGGCTAGATCACCGGGTTTCGGGTCTATATCCAGCGACTATTCGCGCAGTTAACACTCGGTTTCCCTACGGCTCCACTATCCGCTTAACCTTGCCACTGAATATAAGTCGTTGACCCATTATACAAAAGGTACGCAGTCACGGAACAAGTCCGCTCCCACTGCTTGTACGTAAACGGTTTCAGGTTCTATTTCACTCCCCTCACAGGGGTTCTTTTCGCCTTTCCCTCACGGTACTGGTTCACTATCGGTCAGTCAGGAGTATTTAGCCTTGGAGGATGGTCCCCCCATCTTCAGACAACATATCACGTGTGTCGTCCTACTCGTTTTCACTTGAAGTTCCATCTGTGTACGGGGCTATCACCCTGT
>NZ_JBEQCS010000044.1:0-1180 GCF_046054195.1 Celerinatantimonas sediminis | reverse complement strand
TGAATCGCCACTGATTTCCTAGACACCTTTTAGTTAGATAAACTAGCTAAAAAAAGAGGTGTCCATGAGCCATAAACGTTACCCTGAACAATTCAAAATCGAAGCCGTTAAACAAGTCACTGTTGCCGGCCATTCTGTCGCTGACGTAGCTCAGCGTTTAGGTACTACCACACACAGTCTATATGCCTGGATTAAGCGCTATGGTCCTGATTCCGAGGAACACCTTCAGCAATCTGCTGAGTCCGCCGAAATTCGACGACTACAAAAAGAGCTTAAGCGCGTTACTGAAGAACGTGACCTGTTAAAAAAAGCCGCGGCGTACTTCGCAAGCCACCCCGAGTAAGGTACGCCTTTATTCAAGAGCATCACCACAGCCACTCTGTGCGGCAACTGTGCCAGTTGTTTGATGTTCATCCGAGCGGGTATTACGCGTGGAGGAGCTGCGCAAAGTCGAAGCGACAATGTGACAATGAACGACTTACAGGCCAACTCAAACAATGTTGGCTTGAGTCTGGTGGTGTCTATGGATACCGTAAACTCCATCGAGATCTGCGTAATCTTGGCGAGCAATGCGGTATCAATCGTGTATATCGTCTGATGCAGCGAGCAGGACTGCGAGCGCAAATTGGCTATCGCAAACCAAGAGCTCCTAGCGGTGAGCAACACGTTGTTACGCCAAATCGTTTAGAGCGGCAATTCGATCCATTAGCGCCCAACAAGGCTTGGGTAACGGATATTACGTACATCAAAACACATGAAGGTTGGCTCTATCTTGGCGCTGTAATGGACTTGTTCTCACGACGAATTATTGGTTGGTCAATGGGCAGTCGTATCACCAAAGAGCTTGCGTTAGACGCCTTATTGATGGCGGTTTGGCAGCGTAAACCTGATGGAAATGTCCTAGTTCACTCAGATCAGGGAAGCCAATACACGAGCCATGATTGGAATGAGTTTCTAAGTGCTCATGGCTTGGAAGGTAGCATGAGCCGTCGAGGTAATTGCCATGATAACGCAGTAGCCGAGAGCTTCTTTCAACTGCTGAAACGTGAACGAATTAAGCGAAAAATCTATGCAACAAGGGACGATGCGAAGATGGATGTGTTTAATTATATTGAGATGTTTTATAACCCGAAACGACAACATAGTTCCAATAATGGGCTATCGCCGTTAGAGTATGAGC
>NZ_JBEQCS010000043.1:0-1191 GCF_046054195.1 Celerinatantimonas sediminis | reverse complement strand
ACTCGTCTATCTCTTGGATAGGCGAGTCTTTAATCTATTCGTTTACTGGCATTGTCATATGCCTTGTTTTGTTCTCGTTTGCCAACAGATAAGACAAATACAGTAATCACTTCTTCACGAACCTGATAAACCAAACGAAACCCCGATGACCGCAGTTTAATCTTGTAGCAATCAGGGAGCTCACGAAGTCGATTTGCTTCGATTCGGGGCGCTTTCACAACCTCAGCTAATTTCTTTTTAAACTGCTGTTGTACGGTTGCACCAAGTTTCTTCCATTCTTTCCAAGCTCGAGGATCAAACTCTAACTCATAAGTCATCAAGCGATACCTTTATCCCTTTCTTCGGTGATAACAGACGTTCTTTCGCAATCGCAATCAGATCGGCATCTTCATCGGTCAATAAAACCGACTGAAATGGTAATTTCTGTTGTTCTGCGACATATGCCAATGTCTGACGGATCACTTCGGAAGGAGTAACCCCCAGTTTTTCCAGTTCGGCAAAGGATTTCTGCTTCAACTCATCGTCAATCCGAATATTAATAGACGCCATAAACGTTCCTTTTTGTAAATACATTTGTCATTACATTATAACGGGAAAAATCCAGAAAAAATATCAATTTTCCCATAAAAATACTTCGCAAA
Organism: Celerinatantimonas sediminis; assembly: GCF_046054195.1. NCBI lineage: Bacteria > Pseudomonadati > Pseudomonadota > Gammaproteobacteria > Celerinatantimonadaceae > Celerinatantimonas > Celerinatantimonas sediminis. The sequence goes on along the minus strand of NZ_JBEQCS010000043.1, from coordinate 550 downwards.
ACGGTCATTATGGTAAATAGCCAAGAATAGCCATTGTTTTGCCCCTTTCTCGCCACTCAGCGACCCACAGCGCTATTTTCACACCTAAACCTAGGCAGATACCCATCGAAACCGCCTGAAAGTTTATAACGCTTTTGAGGCCGTTTGAGAGGGTGCTAAAACCGGTTTCACACTTCACCAAAATTCACGCTTAAAAGCCTGTTTTTGGATCTTTTCAGTGACAGAAAAAAGAGCCGTACGTGTTATGCCTTGAGCCCTTGTGGGTACTGGCTTTATCCGGGATCACCATAACACCTCAACCAAACCCCGTGTTATGCTCTGAAGCCTTGCTATGACTGGCTTTACCCGATAGCAGTGCAACTGCGTCAGGTGTGCCGCCCAAATCTTTATCCGTCGCTGCCGAAACCAGCCAATTTTAATTGGCGCCGGATCGGTGGCTCTCGAACGCTCGCGTTCGAAACAGATAAAAAGGTTTCGGGGTTGAATCGATGGCCCCGCTTCCCAAAGTGGGGCCAAGAGAAAATGGCCGCCCACGGTCATTTTTTCGGTC
>NZ_JBEQCS010000042.1:0-1192 GCF_046054195.1 Celerinatantimonas sediminis | reverse complement strand
TGTCCACTTCCCCTAAACTGAGACAAATTTAAATGGAGTTTTCTACACTCATAGATGTAGGAGAGAACCATGAAACAATCACGATTTACTGAAACTCAGATCGTCAATATCCTCAAAGAAGCCGATGCGGGGATGAAAGTGGAAGATATTTGTCGCAAACACGGCATGAGTTCGGCCACCTATTATAAATGGAAATCCAAATACGGCGGAATGGACGCATCAGAGCTGCGACGAGTCAAAGAGCTAGAAGATGAAAATACAAAACTCAAGCAGTTATTTGCTGAAGTAAGTTTGGAAAATAAGGCCATGAAGGAGCTCTTCGCAAAAAAGGGGTGGTGATTGCAGAGAAGCGCCAATGTGCCCAATTACTTGTTCATTCTGGCGTCAGCATTTTGAAGGCCTGTACATTGGTTGAGCTTAGTCGTTCAAGTTATTACCGGACGGTCATTGATTGGCGACAAAAAGATGCGGCGGTGATTGATGCGCTGCGTGCAGAACTCAACAAATCACCCCGAGCTGGTTTTTGGAAGTGTTTTGGCCGACTCCGGTACAAGGGCTATCCGTTTAATCATAAGCGAGTCTATCGGGTCTATTGCCAAATGGGGTTAAACTTGAAACGACGGGGCAAACGAGTGTTACCGAAGCGCATTGCCCATCCATTACACGTTGAAGCCAAGGCCGATCATCAGTGGGCATTAGATTTTATGCACGATGGGTTGTACTGCGGAAAACGGTTTCGAACACTGAATGTCGTTGATGAAGGAACAAGAGAATGTTTAGCTATCGAAGTGGATACATCCCTACCAGCAGAGCGGGTCATTCGGGTACTTGAGCAACTTAAAGCGGAACGAGGATTACCGGTACAACTGCGAGTTGATAACGGCCCAGAATTGATCTCAGCCAAACTAGCGGATTGGTGTGAACAGCAGACGATTCAACTCATTCATATTCAACCAGGTAAGCCTCAACAAAACGGATTTGTCGAACGATTTAATGGCTCATTTCGTCGAGAATTTTTAGATGCTTATTTATTTGAATCATTGGAGCAAGTAAGAGAAATGGCATGGGTGTGGCGGCTAGATTACAACGAAGAACGAACACATGAAAGTCTTGGTAATCTGCCACCGGCGGCTTACCGAAAACAACTGGGAAACTCTACTTTAGAACTGTCTCATTAATGGGGAAGTGGACA
>NZ_JBEQCS010000041.1:0-1536 GCF_046054195.1 Celerinatantimonas sediminis | reverse complement strand
GGGCTATCGCCGTTAGAGTATGAGCGTCAATATTTTAATGAGGCTAAAAGTCGTCTAGTGAAGTAGTGGCGATTCATTCTAATATCAACTCCATACTGTTTGAATATGGAGTTGATAGCTTGAATTTGTTTATTGATTTCCATATTCACTTCCGAAGCTAACGCCCAAATCAGCCGCGCTCTTTTTGCGTCGGCTGAATTTGCTTGTTAGTAAGTTGTTTCAACAATTTATCAAGTTCATCTCTACTAGCACGTACTTGATCTTTTCGTTTGTTACCAAGTAACTCCAATGTTTGATTACAGTACTTAGCGGCTCCTTCAATCTCTGGAAAAAGAGTTGATGGATGAATGTTCATTAATCGCAAATTTTTAAGTATTTTTAATCGCTCACTATCAGGAATATTCATTTTTATAAAATAGGGAGCATCATCATTTAGAAATTCTTTTACCCAACTTTCCAAATCAAAACTTAAAGGTTGCTTTGTAAACAATCCTGTTTGGGTTAACAACCTAGGGTTTTCATCCGAAATAGGATCAACGAAGTTAAACTTTAGAGAGTCTTCTTTATCGGAATTGTATTTATCAATAACATTCTTCACATAATGAGATGAATTGAGCGCCCATACCGTTCTATATCCTGTACTTGAAGGAGTTGGATCTTCAAATGCAAAGAATAATGCAACATAAATTGAATGAGTCCAATCAAGTAATGGTGTCGCCAGACCATAATGTTGACCTAAAGCCCAAATTTCATCGGTATTGCTATAAACGTCCTTACTAATACTAGACCGACCTCGAATAGACTTTACGAATTCTTTTAATAAAAAATCATATGTACTTTGTAGTTCGATACCTTCTATTTCAATTCTTGCCAATGTCCGGTCAAGGGTTGTTTGTAGTTTCCAGTCTGAGCACCCTTGCCCCCTGAAGACAAACCCCATGTCGTCAGCGAAATAAAATACATTCGGCAAAAAGTCTTCCCAGTTAGAATAATTACGTTCTACAAATGGTCCTTTACTCATAATGCACAATTCCTATGACTTACTAACGCTTTGCTTTGGGGCGCGCGTGGCGCGTCCCAAACAGCAACTTGTTAAGCAATTGTTTATTCATCATATACTTCGAGTGGCTCAGCACATAAGTCATAGACTTCTTCATGATATTGATAAGTAAACCATTTAGTAAAAAGATCGTATGAAATATCCTTTGGCCAGAGATTTTTATCAATATAGAGGTTCTCACACAATTCGTTTTCAACAATTTTTTTGTAATACTCTTTCAATATTAAACCATGACAATTTTGGTCTTCAATATCAATTAAGTAAGCTGTTGGTCGATGATTAATAGTTTCGATAGTCCATCTATGCAGTTCAGGCTTAGCCTTCTTTACCCAACTTAAAAGCTCTTCCGTTGCATAAATAGTTATTTGGTTTCGGTTAAATGATTTCATAAGTACTGCTTAACATTTTATTAGTGCGCATGCGCGTTTTCCAAACCTATTATCTCAAATCAAAAATTCATAACTTGTTGATAAACA
>NZ_JBEQCS010000003.1:0-312302 GCF_046054195.1 Celerinatantimonas sediminis | reverse complement strand
AATCTGCCACCGGCGGCTTACCGAAAACAACTGGGAAACTCTACTTTAGAACTGTCTCATTAATGGGGAAGTGGACATGAACATTATGTTATTAGTCAACTTCAATAAATTGAGTGGGTGTCGTTGCTGCCCAAATCCTTTTTCCGTTGTTATCGTTTTTTACTTTACCGACAGAGTTCTCGCGAAAGTGGGCAGGAAACAAAAACGTGTCGTTCTCAAATGCGTCGTTAAGAACTTGATTTCTCGTTGTATTGGCTAATTCAGTATTAAGTCAGAATGTTGAACTCACGTCCGAGTACACAACCTGTAACTCATTGTGCATCACATCGCCAGTAAACAATAATTCATTGTTTTCAGTAATCAATCGAATCGCCATATGTCCATCACAATGCCCGGGTGTCGGCTCAAATCGAATATAGTCGTTAAGTTGCTGACCCTTTTGAGGGATGACCTGGAACTGATTGTTCACAATTAAAGGCAAAATGCTGTCATCAAATAGCATTTTTCTCGATTCACCTTCCGGCTTAATGACAACCCGATGCAGCCTTATACGACTCATGTGACCTCCCTTTCATTTATGCTTTATTTTTATAGGTAATTATTCCTTATTATCTGTGTGTAATACCAACATTAATATGTGTCCATCTTCTTCACCAATGTTGGAACATACTCATGGATAAACGTTCGTCACCCAAAACAGCGGTGCCTTTTCGTATTAATGGGCTGAATGAGCTTTGGCAAATAACCAAAGGGCATCCCGATGTGACTGTGGCCATTCTGGATGGTCCCGTTAATTTAAATCATCCATGTTTGCATGGTAGCCATTGTGAATATCTATCTCGCCATGGAGATGTCCTTGCTCGCTCATCGCATGGGACTTTTATTACTAGCCTACTGGCTGCTCCTCATAATCGTAATATTCAAGGCATTGCGCCAGATTGTCACTATCTGATCCACGATATTTATCATGAAACTGACAATGGCAGTTTGTATCCGTGTAATCAGGCTGATATTGCCCAGGGGATCAGTGATGCACTAGCCAATGGCGCGCACATTATCAATATTAGTGGTGGCGAACGAATGGCTCAAGGGGGCCAAATTAGTCCCCGCCTGCGCGATGTCCTAGAGCTATGCGAGCAGCAGGGTGTGTTAGTGGTTGCAGCCACAGGTAATGATGGTGTGGAAATGGTAGATGTCCCTGCCGCATACCCAACTGTACTGGCGGTCGGTTCACTAGATATCAATGGAATACCATCGACATTTAGTAACTGGAGTAACGATGCTAAAGAACATGGAATTACGTTGATTGGCGAAAATATCACGGGTGCCTGCATTGAGGGAAATCATTACGTCACTTGTACGCTCAGTGGTACCAGCTTTTCAACTGCCTTAGTCAGTGGAATCGTCGCGTTACTCGCCAGTTGGCAACAAAGCGGCATAAAACCAGATGTACTGGGGATCCGTCAATTATTACTAAGCTGTACGACAACCTCTTTGCCTGAAGACCACCCAAGCTATGCTCGCCTGCTCGCAGGCCAACTCGACCTGACAAAAGCCATTGAGGCTTTTCAGGTAGGGCAGTTACCACCACTGGACGCTGTAAAACAACCGACATCAGATGCTGAAGTCGAACCCTCTCGTTATGTTAACCAAAGGACTTTTTACATGAACAACGATACCAAAGATGAATCTAACGTTATGCCTTCACAAAGCGAACCGGTCAATCCACCAAAAATGGACAAGGTCGTACCAAGTGAACTACTACCAGATGATCCGGATGATTTAGATCTTGATGACGACGATGATGATGAAGTTGCACCTCAAGCTGTCGGTGCTCCAATGATGGAGCGGCCGCGGCGGGAACATCGCGTTATGGCTCATTCAGTAAGAGCCAGTGGAACGGATTCGCCCACTTTTAATCCGGTGACTAACCAAGGGCAAATCCCCACATTTGATAACTGTCAGCTGGTTTTGGCCATTGGGCAGCCATCATATAACTTTGGCACTGAAGCCAACCAGGACATTTTCAAAGCTGCCATTGCCGATTGGCATAAACGGCTGCCAGAGTCGATGCAGGCTTTTTTCCCGAATACGCCATTTTCTGAGCTGACTATGGCAGCGTTTTTACTGTGGAAAGAAGATGGTAGTTCCATCCATGCTTTTTACAGCAGTCAGCTGATTTGGGTGCTGAGTATGAATGCAACACCTGTTTACAGCATCACTCCGGGATTTGTTGCATTTTCCGATAGCATTTATTTTTCTCTAGCCCAGTTCTTAGGTGAAAACGTCGGGTTGGATATTGAAAAATATGCTGAGCTGACCAATAGCATCTCTTTGAAAAAAAATATGATCGGTGAGAAAAAACAGATAGAAACTGATACCGGTCAGGAAAAAATTCTGGGCAATCTTAAAGATGCTCACGAACAATTTAATGTCAAGAAAAATGACGTAATGCGGATGTCATTGCCTGGTTATATTTCTGGCTCAACAAAACTGCTGAACGGTAACTATATTCAGTCGGTTACCCCTGTTGCGTATGGCATGAATAACTGGACACTTGATGCTCTGGTAGACACTGTAACTGATGATGCCGAATACCGACAGACGCTTACTGACCTGCTTAACCGCTTGTATATCAATACCATTAACCGTGGACAAGCCCCAGAAGAACGGGCGTTGAATTACGCTATTTACAATATTATCGCTGTAAGTGACATTGTGCGTGATGCGGCAACGAAAAATATGCAATTCACCAATTACCAGGTGAAACCATCCAAAATTCAACGCCAGAATTCTCAAATGAGAGAGGTTCAGCTGACTTTCTTCAACCCTGGCAACACGACTCAAGCTTCGACGACCTATGCCATTACGGTTGATATCAGCGCTATTACACCAATTATCGTTGGCCGCATTGATAAATGGCAGGCTCCAATCAGTGTTGCAAGTCTTTAAATACCGATTTTGTGGACTTTATTGATGCATAAAAGTCCAAGACGGCTCGTCAGCAGCCGATACAGGATTGCCCTGATGCTGACTAACTTAAATCGTTAAAAGAGGATATTTTTATGAAATTACCAATGCAATCAAGCCCAGTTGAACGTACCGTTTATCTTTCTAACGCTGCTGGTGCAGGTGCTGAAGCATGTTTTAACTGGGGCTCACTGCTAAAAACTGCTGGCAATATTGCTAAAACCGTTGCTCCAACTGTTTTAGGTATGCTTTAACCAAAAAAACGGCAATAGCTGGCCACTATTGCCGTTTTTATCACCTTTATTCACCGAGGAGTTTCTTATGAAGCTACCGATGCAATCTCATCCTGTTTTAAGAACAGCGTATGTTGCCAATAGTATTTCGATAGGTGCATTCGCTGCATTAGCATTGAATTCAGATATGGAAGATCTTTTATATCCCAACTTTGCTAACTAACCGTTTAAGAAAGCCATTTTATAGTGGCTTTCTTTTTATGCTGATAATTAGTTAATATGAAAGTTTTAGTAATCATTACTCTTAAGTATTTAAAAATTTTTATCTCTTCGATAATATATAAACATATTACTATGTTATTTTTGATAATTGTATAGTAAATAAATATGAAGAATTGCTTACAATCTCATAATAATAAAATTATAATTTAACGGGTAATTCTTCACTATGCAATAAATTTCACTCTCTGTATAAAGTTAAATGAACCTACAAAGGAGTGAAGAGATATGATAGAAAACATTGAATGTGCTACATTGCCTCGTCAAGTACAGGAGTTATTTAATTTAATTGGCTCATACGATAGCTATTTACTACTTAAGAGGTACGGTGGCCAAGAATTATATATTCCACAGCATCCAGAGCGAAGTAAACTGATTGATTTTATTTCTTATACAAGCTTGCATCAGCTAAGTCTTATGTATGGGGGAACATACCTGTCTGTCCCTACAACTCAAAAAATTGATTTGCAACTTCGAAATTATTTGATTATAGAAGCATTGCTTTCTGGTAAAACACGTCAAGAAGTTGCAAAAGAATTCTGCTTAAGCATTCGGCAAATATCTAATATAAAAAAGAGAAATAATTATATTAAGCAAGTTAGTAAAAAAATACAGGTTAGTAGATTTCCAGATATGTTGACATGTTAGGTGTGATGGGATTTGTCACTGGTTAGTGACGTTAACTATAAAAATAACCCAATAAGAATGTGTTCAAACTTGTTGGGTTATTTTTATAGTGAATTACTTCCTGATTATTAATTTTTTGTTTCTGTTTGAAAATTTAATAAATATTAAAAATCGGAGTTTTGCAATGAAGAAATTATTAGTTTGGTTTTGCGGTACAGGTACGCAAACAAAAGATATGGAGTTTCTATATACAAATTCAGAGTTTGATAAATCTTATATTATTGATGGTGTTGGAACCAAAACGATGACGCATCGTGAAAATACACTCAAGGAGAGTGAAACTTGGGGGCTGAAATCTTGGGTGAATTCAACCCGAAACTTGGTGTTTGGTTATACAGAAGAAACAACCATTGTTGGGATAGATACTCTAATTGATACGTTAGTGAGTGACCTTGAGCGACTGGCAACGAGCAAAGAACAAGTAGATTTAGTCATCGGTGGCCATAGTCGGGGAGCCGCTGTTGGGTTAGTAACGTTTCTTGCCAGCTTAAATGAACAGGTCACTTTCGACATTAAATCTGCTAACGTTAGTGACAAAGAATGTCCACAAAGTGAAGAATCTAGTTGGCGCGTTGTTAAATCGCTGCGGATTATTGCCGCAGATCCCGTATCTGGTCGTCAAATAGACAGTGAAGATACCAACGATATGTTTGGCGTGTCGCCAGATATGAAATTAGATGATCTTTTGCTCTGCCTTCGTCATTCACTGTTTAGCCAGGTGGAGCAATTCCAAGTTTATATTTATAGCGCTCGATTTGAAGTTCGAAACGCATTTCGTTTTGATAGTCGATGGTTTGACTTTGTTGATAAAATTAAAGAAGACAATCAGAGTAAGATAGTTGATGCACATCTGTTAATCGGCGGTTTCCGACATTCTGCTATGGTATCCCAAAGCGATGAATTAACAGAACTCTATGATGATCTTGAACCCGATCTGTTCATGAACGATCTTAATATCCAAAAAGCATCACCAATTAGTCTTTTATATTGCCTTGTTTTGGGAGCAGACGAGGCGAGTATTGAACATATCTATACCCAATTAAGAAATAGAGAGTTGCTGATTATCGATAATATAAACGATGATAGTGCAATATCTAAATTGTTGATGGAAAAAACAAAAACATCATCCTATAAATATTTTAATTTTGATTACTTCGGATTTTTTGGTAAGTCTTTATCTGAGTATATGAAAGAGCTACCCACAGCAGTGAATGAAAAAGCTAATGTATTTATTAATAACCGGTATCTATTTCGTTAATTTATTCTGAATTTAAAAGTTTCCTATTTAGTTTTGTTTTTAGGTGGTTTTATAAGGGGGAATAAATGGAATATGATGATAGGTTGTATATTTCTGGTATGCAGAAAAAACCAAATGAAATCGATGAAATTCTGGCAGACTTTGCGGCCAAAATGGCGAAAGTAAAAGATAACTTTCTTGGTTATCAAACTAATCAACAAGTCTATTTTCCAGAAAGCCTTTTTTATTTTTTAACACTTAACTTGTTAAATCTTGGTGATAGTTTTGAGCAGGGCTCTTATCAAATTAATACAAAGGAATTTGAACGAGCCGTTATTCACTACTACGCCCGATTATGTGGATTTTGTAATGACGAGAGTCAGCGCCAGTATTGGGGTTACATTACGGCGATGGGCTCAACAGAAGGTAACTTATTCGCTTTATGGAATGCGCGGGATTTTTTGTTAGGTAGGGCCGGTCAAAATTACTCGGCTATTACCCAGACCAATAAAGAGCCTGTGGTGATTTGTTCTGCAGCAACTCACTACTCGATTTACAAATGTTGCCAGATACTTAACTTGCATGCCTTTAATGATATTGGTCCGCAATTGGGTAAATGTCCGATTAATGATGGTGATTGGAGTATGCCCATCGCAGTGGATTGCTATGGGAGTGTTGATGAAACTGCGCTTTACGATTTGGTGTGCTTTTTTGCCCAGCGGGACATTCCCATCATCTTGATATTCAACCATGGCACAACATTCAGTGGCGGTAGCGATCCAGTTTATCGGATTATCGAGCAGATAAAACCAATCCTTGGGATAAATGAAAGCGATCACAGGCGTTATTGGATTCATGTTGACGGTGCGCTTGGCGCAAATTTCTCTGCTTATTTAAATCAAGATGACCCCTTTATTTACACCAATGACCCCTATGAGTTTCGCCATCCAGAGGTGATGTCTCTTTGTTTGAGTCCATATAAATGGCTTGGGGCTCCATGGACTTGCGGTGCTTACTTGATGCAAGAGCGTTATAAAGCAGGCTCTTGTGTAAGGCCTGATTATGTGGCCGGCAGAGATTCAACGGTTGCAGGCTCTAGGCAGGGCATTTACGCCTTATATCTTTGGGAACGTTTGGTTCAACTTGGAACGGTTGGGTTGAAGGCTATCGCTACTGACAATGAAGCTAAGACTCAGTATTTAGAGACAAAATTGAATGAACTAGCAAAAAAAAGTGCTGAATTTATCGTGATGCCTCGTCAGAGGGGGGCCAATATTGTTCGTTTTTATTGTCCAGATGAGGCTATCCGAGAGCGTTTTTCGCTGGCTCAGGAAAAAGAGTTTATTGATGGTAAATCCGTCTATTTGAGCCATGTCGTGGTGTTAAGTCACGTCACCTACGCAATGCTAGATGAGCTCATTGCTGTGTTGTCGGATGCGATGGACCATCGTGAAACGCAACCGCAATTAGTTATAGTTCCTCGCGCTCAGAGGGTTATCTCGTGGGGGAGGCCATACTGATGAATCGGGTAATACTTTTTCTACTGCTGGGCTTCTGCGCTTTGATCCAGGTGGTCAATGCCGAGCCGTATCGGTTGAATGTGACCGTTGAAATCAACAAGATTTATGGCGTTAATACGGTGGATCAAACGTACAAAGTGGATGGCTATTTGGTTGTTAAATGGCAAGAGCCATTGAGTTCTGCATCTTCGTTACCCCCGCCAGCTGTCTATGAGAATTCCCGAGTGGACCAGCTCGTGGGTTCAGGAATCCGAATTCCGACATTGGAGTTTATCAATATTTTGGGAAAACGGGAGGTAGGCAACAAGCAGTTAATCGTTGGTAATCAACGCATGATGACCTATAACGAACGCTTTCTTGGCACGTTTCAGACCGATATGAATTTCAGGCGATTTCCATTTGATAGCCAGAACTTTGTAATCATTATGGAGCCATTTTCATTAGAAGAAAAACAACTGGTATTTACCGATGAAAGCTCTGCTTTTATTGGTTCTCCTGATAACCAACAAAACTGTGCTCATAGTAGCCATGAACTAAGTGAATGGCGTATTACTGGATGTCCAAAAGTGCAGGTCAGTACCCATAAATATCCCCACCTTTCAGATAATCACCAAGATGCAGATTTTTCGCGTTTAACCATTAGTATCGCCGCCAAACGAAGCCCTAATTATTATTTGTGGCAATTTATATTACCGCTATCGCTAATCCTTGTTGCGAGTTGGTCAGTATTTTGGATTGATGAATTTGGTTCTCGATTAATGACCTCCTTTACGATGATGTTAACGGTCGTTGCTTACACATTTTATACCGGCAGCTTGTTACCTCATTTACCGTATACGACCTTTATTGGACGAATGATCATCATGGGATATGTCAGTATTTTTACGGCTATTGTGATATTTGTCTGTTTGCGGATCATTGGGGAAACAGGGCCGAGAACTCGTCATATTATTCCGCGTTGCCGAGTCCTTTTCCCGATAGTTTCGCTTATCACCATTGCCATATTGGTAGGGGTGAATAATCAGCTATGAAACAAATCACACCGATTCGAGTCATGATAGAAGCCACGTTGAGTGCTTCCGTGTTTATTTTACTGCTGGGCATCAGTACCTATCTTATTTACTCAAAGTCGATTGCAACGCTGGATGCGCAAATTAAGATAGGTCTGCAATCTACAGTCCAGGCTGCTGCTACCACTATTGATGGTTCCTTACATCAGCAAATTACCGCTGATACGCCACCGAATTCCCCTATCTATGCGACGATGGCCCATCAACTTGAGGTGATTCGAGAAGCATCTACCGATGTTCGTTACATCTATACCTGTATTTTGCAGGACAATGTGGTGAAGTTTGTGGTTAACCCAAGCCCACAAAATGATAACGATGGTGATGGCAAGCCGGATATTCCGCCGCGTTTAATGAAAGTCTATAAGGATGCCCCAAATGAACTGATTGAGGCACTTAAGCATCAGTCTGATGGGATATCGCCAAAGGCTTATCGTGATCGATGGGGGAGTTTTATCAGTGCCTATGCTCCGTTTTATAACCAAAAGGGGCAGTTTGTCGGTGTTCTGGCAATGGATCTGGAACTCAAACATTATTATCAGCGCTTACAAAACATTCGAGATGTATTTGGTAAAGCTAAAATCATTATTCTATTTCTTGGGCTGATTGTTGGGTTGGTGGTGTGGTGGCTTCGAAGTTCAGACTCTCACTATGTTAATCGCTCCTATGCGGAGAAACAGCTCTATCAGCAGCGGTTAAATCGATGTGCTCAAGTAATTCAAACCCTCTGTAAATTAAATAGCTATTTTTATAGGCGAGTGGACAGTTACCATCGCGAAAAACAATGTGTTGCTTGGTACGAATATGGCCAAAGTTTCGTCTCACGGCCGACTAAAGTGCGCTCATATCAGCTCGATGTTTGGTTTAAGCACCTTAATCGAGAACTAAAGCGATACGGAGCATTGGTACATCAGTTTAGTGCGCCACAGGTGATTGTTGCGCAATTTGACGGCGAACTGATTTTAGCCAATTTTGCTCGTATTCATAGCTTGATTGCCCATTATCAAGCCACTCCTTTAGCGGCAAACACTAAGGTGAGCGAAGAGTTATTAAACGACTGGTTATTAACGACCTATTTTTATCTGGATGAGCAATCCCGCTGTCACCCGGATATTCTCTGGCTCACCAGTCCAACGCAAACTGAAGGCGTGCTAAGCGTTAATCCTGATTGGCGATGTACAGCAATACAACTTAGAACATCCTTTAACAGTATACATAATGCCGGTGTCGAACTAATTTTTGGCCATAAAGACTATATTGAGCTGCGCTGGAAAGTTCATAAGGAAGATGCAGCATGACATCTATTGCCCCCTTATTATTGATCCTAGCGACATTGACGACACAACTAAGCTCAGGAATTAACTATGTGACAATTCCAATTGCTATGGTGCATCAAGGGTACGGAAACACCGAAATTGGTGTCGCTATGGCATTTGAAATTCTCGGCGTGTTTTTATTATATCGTCCGCTTTCACATTACATTGCTAAATGTGGTTTATTGAGCTCTTATATCGTACTGACTTTAGTGCGTATTGGCAGCTTGTTGCTGTTATCTCACAGTCGCGTATACGGTTTGTGGATACTTGGTATTTTTAGTTACGGTTTGGCTAACGGCATGATCCTCGTAATGACGCAAACTTGGCTGAATATACTTGCCCAGGGAAAGTGGAAAGGGCTGTTCATGGGACTGTTTTCATCGGCATTATCGTGTGGCGTGGCACTTGGGCCAATCGTTTTGCAATTATCGATATTTCAAATAGGAGCGACATTTGAGCTAAATGCTGCTCTGACCCTCGTGCCGTTGCTGATTATCGTTGGCTGTCCTCGAGCGGGAAATTCGGGAAATCAGGTAGGTGCGGTGCGGTTTCGATTTGCTTTGCGCCATGCCAAAGTTGTGTTGATCTCGGCTTTTATTGGTGGGATCGGATTTTTTGGCCTTCCTTCATTTTTGACACTCTACGGAATGGATCAGGGGCTCACGGAACCTCAAGCGCAATTACTTTTGACGATGTTTATGTTTGGTAGTGTTAGTTTGGGAATGCTCCTAAGTACCTGTGCATCTTTTGTTCAACGTTCAACAATAGCGTTAGCTGGGGTGTTTTGTTCGGTGGTTTGTGCGGTCTATCTGTCGCTTGCGGTAGATGCTCAGTATTGGGTTGCCCTCATCTTTTTATTCATCTGGGGTGGCTCCATGGGAGGAATTTACGCGATCGGATTGACAACGATCGGCGAGCGATTTTGTCCTCAGGACCAAATGACTGCCAACATGAGCTATAGCTTAATGGACTCGCTTGGTGGAATGATAGGATTATTGGTGATAGGCAGGATGTTTGATGTGTTTGGTCCAGAAGGCATGACTTTTGTGTTTGTGGTCGGAGGCTGTTCACTGTTAATTATCTTTGTTTATGCGTTGTTATCGGATGAAAAAACCTTTGAATAGGGTGGTTCGTACTCTCTGATAAGTAATCGGATCTCGCTTTAATTCGATGGTGAATATGAATAGGTTTGTATCGTTATTTTCCTCTTAGTGAAGAAGATACAAACCTACATAGAGAAGTCCTGTGAAATTTAAGCCAGATGTTTTTGGTAGCTGTTTTGAAGTTTTTCATCGTAATGGTTGATGGCGTAACTCGGGCCATTATAATTTTTAGCAAATAGTGCCCAGTCCTGTTGCTGGATAGAATTAGACAGTTGTTTATTGGCTTTAATAAAATGTACAAAAGCCATTAGGTGGTTACGTTCAGCAACAAACATATCGTGGACAAACGTCTCTACATCGTTGTATCCAGCCGTTTTATAGTTAAACCCCATGATCTGATAGCGTCCATAAGAGGCAGATTTTAGCGCAGCGCTTCTATCGAGTTGCAGTGCTTTTTCTAAGCGCTCATACTCTTTTTCTGCTTTCAAATACAGAGCTCGGTTCCAAGTACGAGATGAGATGTCAGGATGTGTTTCGTCAAATTGATGATTGGTTAATCTTGAGAACTGATGTGCTTCAAACAATATAACCGGACGACCCGAAGCAAAATAGCCATTCCCAGATGACTCAACCTCTGAAACAGCTTGGATAGCAGCAACATTACAGTTTAGAGCTTGAGCTGCCATCTGATAGTCTGCATCTGTTAGTCCTCTTAGCGGTTCTACCTCAGGAAAATAGTAAGAAGCTTGCTGCTTCTCGCCTTCATTGAGCAGTGTATTTATCATTAAATGGCTCTTACCGTTAGGATCAATTCGAAAATCGGGACGGTGGTAGTTAAGTATGGATGTTTGAAAAGCGCCGATTGCCTGACAAGTTATAGAGTTCGGCAGGTTATCGCCGATTAAACCATCTTCTGGTAATGGTGAGGATAAACCAATTTTATCAATTATTTGGTTGAGTGCTTTTTGTACATTTAACACATCTTCGGGAGAGTTATAACCACCGACACCCACCGATGATAAAAGATGTAATTCTTTCATAAAAAACTCCAGTTTCAGATTAGAAATGTAGCGATAAGCTCGCTATTGGGGATAAATTTCGTATCCATGAGCGAGCTTATGGGAGATTGAGATGAAATATCACCGGGCGTTGGTACACAGGCTGTTTTACCTTGAAGCGAGATATTAATTATATAGATGATAGTAGCTGATATTATGACTCAGAGCTTTTTAATTAATCTGATAAAACAGGGGGATTAAGCCGAACTGTGACTGTTTTTATGCTATATGGCTCAATCTATATAGTTGTGAGTGGTATCGTTGATCTTATATCTAGTTGCTTCAAAGCTCATTGCACAATTTAATAATCGATTCTCTAATCCATCGATGTGCATCGCTATGGTGTGTTCTTTCATGCCAAGTCATAATTTTTGTGAATCCAGGAACGTCAAATGGCAGTTTCACGGTGGTGAGTCCTTGTACATTTTTAATCAGTCGTTTTGGCACGACGGCGCAGAGGTCACTAGTTTTTAAAATATCGACAAGTGACAAAAAGCTTGGCACAGATAAAACGACTCGACGTTGTTTGCCCATTGAACGCAAGACTTGATCCGTTGTCCCTTCAAATGCGCCCCCTACATAAGACACTATCGCATGGTCGATACTGCAGAACTGTTCAATTGTTAAAGAATCATTTTTAAGTAATGGGTGAGCGTTTCTAAGAACACAAACATAAGTCTCACTAAATAGCGTTTTTGCTCTTAAATCACCAGGAGAAGCTTCAGGTGTCGTTAGCGCAAGATCAATGATGCCTCTTTCCATCTGTTCAAAAAGGTCGTGTTCATTAATCCAACGAATAGAAACTTTGATGTTAGGGGCTTGCTGTCTTAGGGTGAGCAAAAAGGGCTCGACGATGGCTCTAAGTGAATAATCAGTTGCAGCGATAGAAAGTGTTAGTTCAGCTATCTGTGGGACAAATTGTGTGGGTTGTAAAACGGTATCCAGTTCTCTAAGTAGCTTTTTTATGGGATCAGACAGTTCTTGGGCACGAATGGTTGGGACAATGCCATGTTGACTGCGAATGAATAGCTGATCGTTTAGACTTTGTCTTAAGCGTGCCATCATGCTACTGACAGCAGGTTGGCTGACAGCTAGTTTTTCAGCAGCTCTGGAAACATTTTTCTCCTCCATAAGAATATTGAATACGCGAAGAAGATTAAGATCAAGGTTTTAATCGTTGCCATAATTAGAGTTTATTGTTTTATAAAGTTATTTTTAATATAGAGCAAAAAGCCGTTTTCAGTGATTCTGCGAACGGCTTTCTAAATATTAGCAATATAAACAGACTTTATTTTGCTTTACGGGCAGCCTTGACCAAGCCATCTAACCATTGCTGGTGGCCATTAATCATCGGGTTTGGCGTAGTTGCTGCTAGCTTTTTGGCTGGATTGCCATTTTGGGCTTCCTGAGTCAGGATGCGAACTCGACCACCAGCTAAATCTTCAATCAACCATGCATGATGAACATCTAAACGAGTTTCACCTTCGCCTGCCCATCCATGCCAGGCTAACCGAGCTGGTTGACCTTCAATCGGCGCTACATGTTCAACACATTGCGATTCAACAGGAAAACCAAATGTTTCAAAATAGAATCGAACATTATTTTCTAATTCTGGGCCTTTATCATCGTAGAAATGAGGGTTTGCAGAGTTTTCATAGTAAGTTGGCCATAATGCCGGTGTATTGAGTAGAGGCCAGATATCTTTTGTTGAAAGACCTGCAATAATGACTTCGTTTGAACAAAAGTTATCCGTAAATCCTGGTACAAAACCTTCAGGCCAAATAATATCACTCATAATAAAATTCCTATGTTTAATCGTAAAAGTAAGTTGTTTTAGAAAAGAAACATAATCGATTTTTTCTAGTTATAAATCCAATCATAAAAAAATATATTAGCTATAATTTATATTTATATCTGATATTTGATGTCACACATTTTCTATGTGGAAATTTTTGAGTAAAAATTTTTTAGGTTAACTGGGTTCATTGTTCCTGATATAAATTTTATTTATATACCCAATAAAAGAATAACTGTTTCATTGGTTGTTGTTATTATTTAGTATAGGTGGTTAATTTATTTTTCCGAATCATTAAAAGAATATACAAATAGTGATTTGGAATAAGCATGGTTTAATTGGAAAAGCGACAATCACCTGTGTTGTTATTTTAATTATTTAAGATGATATTTTAACTTATATCCCATATTTTTATTTGCATAGTAATTGATTTCTATACTTAACCCACCTTAAATTAGGTTAAAAATGGGTATTTTTACATTTAAGTTTACTGAGGTTCTTCATGTATACATTATCTGACTCTATCAAGTCGATTCTCTTTGTATTAACTAGTCATAAAGACATAGGACCAGGGTATGAAGACTCTGGATTTTACTTACCGGAATTAACCCATCCTCTACATGTATTGGAAAAGGCTAATCTTACGATTGAGTTTGCTTCAATCAAAGGTGGCATTCCTCCAGTTTATGGTGTGGATTTAGCAGATCCCATTAATGCTCACTATTGGAATGATCAATCGTTTCAAGAAAAACTAAAGGGATGTGCCAAATTATCTGATGTTGACTCAAATAACTATAGCGCGGTTATGTATGTCGGTGGTCATGGCACTATGTGGGATTTCCCTAATAGCCCAGCGGTTTTAGCTATTACTCGTAAAATGTATGAGCAGGGACAAATCATCGCTGCTGTCTGTCATGGTCCCTCGGCATTAGTCAATGTAACACTAAGTGATGGTTCATATTTAGTTGCAGGCAAAAAAGTAGCAGCATTCACTGATTCCGAAGAGAGCGCCGTGAGCATGGTGGATGCGGTTCCATTTTTATTAGAAAGTGCGCTTAAAGAGAGAGGTGCATTAGTTCAATCGGCAGATGATTGGGCGAGTAATGTTGTTGTTGATGGCTCTTTAATTACTGGCCAAAACCCGCAGTCGGCTGCGGGTGTTGGTGAAGCAATAAGAGATGCTCTGATATCATAAGAAGTTATACTGATTTTGTTCATCATCAAGGTGGTGAACAAATTCGCTGTTCTTGGTATGTCTCTCGAGCGGATTGATCTTTGCTATATATATCAATCAACCCTCATAGATAGCCACATAAAAGAAAATGCCAGAGCAATTCATTTGGTATTCAGATTTATTATAAATAAATTATTCTTGATAGTAATTTCCAGCTATTATCTGTTAACATAAGTTTTGGCATTAAGGCATTATTATTGTGATTTTTTGGCGAAACTATTATAGCGTATCATGTGCAACTTACTTTTTAAATCACAAAGATCAACACGCACTAGTTTTAAATTCTGTATGTATTAGGGGTAAACGATTGAGTTCACGGGGTAGACAGGTTTTATGATGGTTTTAAGTTTATCAGCGAAAATTGAAAAGATCTTATCCTTGACTGAAGATTCTTTTTATCCAAGAGTGATTAATTGGCAGCATATGTATTTTATATACTTACGGCTGCGATACATTCACTCTATGTACAGTTGATACGCATAAATGAATTAGTATCATAATTTTCTTTTGTGCATTATATGTAAACGCATTTCATGATGCTTCTCATTGATTAGCATTTTACATGATTTTATCTATATATTTTCTTAAGGAGATAACCTTGGACCAACGTCGCCGAAATATAATATTAGGAGGGGCAGCTGTTGGCCTGTCATATCTTTTCTCTAGAGGTTTGTTTGCAGCTAACACTGAGAAATATTTACCTCTTAAGGCTGCTATTTATTCTCCCTGGCTGGCGAATCAGGTTGCCCTTACCAGCAACAACACGCTGTTTCTCGGCCTTCCCCGCTATTCGCCAGACAAAGCCACTCCCTCTCTTGCCCGCCGTGAACAAGACGGGTCTTTAGTGCCTTTTCCCAATAACAGCTGGAATGAATGGGCACCGGAAAAGGATGGGCGTAATGCCTTTGTGTATTTGAACTCGGTGCATATTTTTGCTGATGACACTGTCTGGTGCGTTGACCAAGGTTCACTTAGCCCAGGCCTTTTTCCTGCCCAGTACGCCACCCCGCAACCCGGCGCTCAAAAGTTAGTGCAGTTAGATGCCGATAGCGGCAAGATACTGAATATATTGCGATTTAATGACGATATTCTGCCCCCAGGAGCCAAGATGAACGATCTGCGTTTCCATGGCAGCAGTTTGTACATTTCAGACTCAGGGCTTGGCGGCATTATCGTTCACGATTTTCAGACTGGAAAAACGATAAGGCGTCTTTCCGGGCGTTCTGTTGTTAAATCGTCCCCAACCAAAATCCCCGCCATTTTGGCACATATCAAAGGCAAAAAAGCCTTTACGCCACCTAATAGCGACCTCATTGAAATTACTGCCGACGGCAAGTGGTTGTATTGGGCCTCACCGACAGGGCCGCTGTATCGTGTTGAAACCAAGCTGCTAAAAGACACTTCGCTGTCTGACGAGCAACTGGCGTCGCGGGTTCAGCATGTCTACGACAATAACTTTGCCGGTGGCTGCTGTATGGATTCGTTGGGCAATATGTATTTTTCGGAAACGGTTACTGGCCATATCACCTTGCTGGCACCGTCAGGAAAAACGGCGGTGATCGCCTCCAGCCCTGCATTGATACGCCCCGACGGCACCTTTATCAGCCAAGACCGCAAGCTTTATATTCCGGTGAAAAAGCCATTGGCATCAGGGCCTAAAGACAAGCCATTTGTGATTTATGCGGTTGCTTTACCTGACCAATTCGACGGCATTGCACTGGGTGGGCCGGTGACTGGCCAAGCCTAACGGCGCGTGAGCGATGGTGGCGCTTTCCCTGATGGGGGGCGCCACCATTTACGCTTTGTGTTAATGGCTGTTGCCTTGCAGTCCGGGTTTTATTTGATGTTCAAAGCCTGTGTAACTGAAACCGCCGAATTTGGCCCCAATATCATTGCTGCTGCCATCAAGGTTCAAATACAGCAGATAGAGTTGGTAATCGAGCTGGGAGTCCGAGCTTTGGCGCGCATGTAAGGCGGCTTTAGCGCTCTTTATGGCGTTACTTAGCTGGCTATAAGCGGCTTGGTTTACCCAGTGTTGCTGCGCAGGAACATCGTGGCCGTCTTGACTTACCACCACACTGTTTAGCCTGGCTTGGGCAACGCTAATCGCTTTGCTGAGGAAGACTTTTGCACTCATGCCCCGGGTAATGGCAATGGGGCCACCCTGGGTTTGCGCGCTGGTAGTGGGTACCAGCCAAAGGTTGACCTTATGGGCAGTGTCTTTATCCAATCCAAAGTAATTCTCTGCGTTGGCAAACTCGCCGGGCCGGTTGGATACGGGGATATTGTCCCGTGAAAAGCGCATCGCATCCTGATAGGTAACAGTGCCAATGGTGTAGTTTTTATGGTCAGCTCTCCCCAGGAAGGGACCTTGAACCTGTTTGGCTCTTTGCATTACCCAACCTTGGGGACCGTACCAAAACAGCGCAACATCCTGTGAAGCAATGCGGCGGTCAAAATTGGCGGCCTTTATTTTTTCGCCCGACGTTAAGGTAAAATGCTTGCCGTCGTAAAGGCGGCCTTCGGCGGCAGTTTTGTTTTTGGTATCAAAGACTTGCCGATATACGCTGTAGGTGTTGTCACTGTTGTGCTTAATGCGGTTTACCAGTACGCCTTCTTTGTAGTCGGCATCAATACGATCGGTATAACCGTCATCATTGGTGTCATAGAGCCTGACTTCCAACCCGGCAACAATGCCGTCGGCGGTTGCCAGCGCTGCCGCCGCATAAGACGTTGCCGGCTGTTCTGCCTTGTAACCGCCCTGCCACTGGTGTTTGCTGGCATCATAGCGCAGCCAGGGAACCTGGTTCACAAGATAGCCAGCGGGGCTGCTTTTTTTGAACGCCGCTGCCGTGGCGGGTATTGGCAAGCCATTAATGAAAAACTGGCCACTGCGAATCGCCGCGGCCACGCCGCTCGTGGCGTTATGACTTTCAAAAAGGTTGTTATAGCGGGCATCGGTAACGGTTGCCCCGTCTTTACCCATGTTGAGCACGATAGCTTTAAGTAGCGTGTTATGGCTGGCCGTTGGTGCAGCCTTAGCTAGGTTGGCGTTCAGCAACATCATCGCGCCAGAGGCCACTATAAAAGGCGGCAGAAGGATGCTTCTCATCGTTGGTACCTCTTAGCTGAAACCGATATGGTGAGACGTTAACAGGCATTTGTTGCCATGCCGGGGGCTCAAAGACTAAAGCCCCTTTGCGGGGCTTTAGTGAGAAAGAACCGTTGCCATGGAGTATTTATCTGCTAACGGTTCTTAATGGCATGGGTTAGTGACCCAATGCCTTTGCCACGGCGACGCCAAGATCATGGGCTGACGATGGGTTTTGGCCTGTGATCACCCGGCCATCAACTACCACTTCTGATTTCCACATTGGGCCGCTTTCATAAGTGGCACCAGCCGCTTTGAGTTTGTCTTCCAATGAAAAGGGCACAACGTTAGTCAGTTTCATAGCTGACTCTTCGGCGTTACTAAAGCCGGTGACTTTTTTGCCAGCAATTAACTTTTTACCATTAGGCAACGTTAATGTGGTCAACGCCGCAGGGCCATGGCAAACCGCCGCGACAATGCCGCCGCGCTGATAGATGCCAACCGCTAAGCGGTTAGCGGCTTTATTGGAAGGGAAATCCCACATAGCACCATGGCCACCGACAAAAACAATGGCTTTAAATTGCCCAACCTTAAGGCTGGCAAGGGCAGGGGTGCGGTCAATCAGCTTTCGAGTGTTGGGGTTGCCTAAAAAGGCCTTGGTGTCTTTATCCATGTTCGCCAAACTGCGCGGGTCAATTGGGGCTTCGCCGCCTTTGATGCTGGCAATGGTGATATCGAGCCCGGCTTTTTTCACGACGAAATAAGGGTGGGTTAGCTCAGAGAGCCAAAAACCAGTCGCTTCATTGGTCGTGCCCAGTTTCTGGTGACTACTGACGACCATCAGCACTTTATCGGCCGCGAATGCACTTTGACTGACTAAAAACACAGCAACAGCTGCAACCACTACTTTTAATAAATTACGCATGTCTTACTCCCTTAAACGAGCTAACAGAGTTGTCATTAAAGCCATGCCGCTTGTGTGCGGCATGGCGAGGTTTCTCACGGTTATTTCTGGATGAGCTTGGACAGCAGCACCTTGTGGAACTTCTGTGGCTCTTGCATCTGCGGGGCATGCCCTGCGTCAGGGAAAATAACCAAATCCACATGGGGAATACGTTTGGCAGCTGCTTTTGCCAGTACCGGGTAGTGGCCGAGCTTGGCGCGGTCGGCGGGTTTGGCAAAGGCTTTACCAATGGCGGTATTGTCTTTGGCGCCCACCATCAGCAGAGTTGGTTCGGTAATATCTTGCAGTTCGTAATACACCGGCTGGGTGTAAATCATGTTATAAAGCAGCGCCGAGTTCCAAGCCACAATGTCTTTGCCTGGGCCACGGTACATGCCAGCGAGCATTTGCACCCATTTTTCGTATTCAGGTTTCCACTGCCCGGAGTAGTAGGTGTTGCGTTCATAATTGCGGATGCCGGTGTCGGTTTTCTTCAGCTCATGCTTGTACCAGCCATCTACGCCCATAAAAGGCACGCCTTTGCGTTTCCAGTCTTCCAGGCCAATGGGGTCAACCAGCACCAACTGTTGGGTGGCCTTGGGATACATCAAGGCGTAACGAATGGCCAACATGCCGCCGGTGGAATGGCCCATGATAATAGCCTTGTGAATGCCAAGGCTTTCAAGCAGTTGCTTGGTATTTTGGGCTAGTTGCTGAAAGGTGTATTGGTAGGCTTTGGGCTTGCTGGACTTACAAAAGCCGATTTGATCGGGAATAACCACCCGGTAACCGGCTTTGCTCAGCACCTTGGCTGTTCCTTCCCAGGTGGCACCACAGAAGTTTTTGCCGTGCAGCAACACCACTGTTAAATTATTGGCCTGCCCTACCGGAGCCTCGTCCATATAGGCCATATGCAGCGCATTTTTTTGCGACTCAAAGTTAAACTCCTTTACGGGCCAAGGGTAACTAAATCCTTGCAAATCAGGGCTGTAAGCGGCTTTCTCTAGCGTTTGCGCCTGGGCGCTCATGGCTAGCACCACGCCAGCGGCTGCCATCATTATTTGCTTAAGAGACATCAAAGTAACCTCACTAGGGATAAAGCAAACAGCGTTAAAATAAGCTGAGTAACACCTCAGTTACATAAAAAGGGAGCAATAACGCTCCCTTTGACATTTACTGCGCAGAACCTTTACCTGGGCCAGCGTACCGAGACAGCCAATAGCTGTATTGGGTTGGTAGCACCGAGGCGGGTTTTTCCAGCCCTAAATCTAAGGCGATTTGCAACGGGTAATGGGGGTTGGCCAGGTGGGCTCGGCCAATCATAACTAAATCCATTTGTCCTTCATCAATGACCTTGGCTACAGTGTGTGAGTCATCTAGGCCCCAAGCGGTGGCAACCGGTAGGCCAGTTTCCTTACCAACACGCCCGGTAATAGGGACCATAAAGGCTGGCGCCCAAGGGATTTTGGCGGTGATAGTAGAGAATCCCATAGAAACGTTGAGCATATCGAGGCCATTAGCTTTGAATTTTTTAACTAGCTCAATGGATTCTTCCAATGTCTCTTCGTCTTGACCATCAAACTCGATGACTCCAAAACGAGCCGTTAGTGGCAAGTTTTCTGGCCAGACTTCACGCACCGCTTGCAAGGTTTCTAGTAAGAAACGGCCACGGTTTTCACTGCTGCCGCCGTACTGGTCAGTACGTTGGTTGGCATGGCGAGAGAAAAAGCTCTGGGCCAGATAACCATGAGCAAAATGCAACTCCAGCCATTCAAAGCCTGCTTCTAAGGCGCGCTTGGCGGTATCAACAAAGTTTTGTTTGACCCGCTCAATGTCGTCGAGGGTCATTTCGGTAGGGACCTTGGGCAGGTTACCGCCAAATGCTACCGCCGAAGGCGCGATGGTTTGCCAGCCGCCAGGGGCGTCATTAGGGATGTGGTCGTCGCCTTCCCAAGGTTTGTTGGCACTGGCTTTGGGGCCTGCGTGGCCAATTTGAATGCCGGGCACCGCGCCTGCTGTTTTGATACCTTTAGCAATCTGGCTCATTCCTTCGATTTGCTCATCGCTCCACAGTCCAGTGCAAGCAGGAGTAATACGGCCTTCAGGGGAAACAGCTGTTGCTTCCACTATAACTAACCCCGCACCTCCGCGAGCTAAGTTTGTGTAATGTGCAATATGCCAATCATTGATAAAGCCATTATCTGCGCTGTATTGGCACATTGGGGGAATGGCTATTCGATTTCGTAAAGTAATATCTTTTAGTTTAAATGGACTAAATAAAGTGCTCATAAATCCTCTATTTAAATATCGAGTGAATTTTTATCAATACATTAAATTTTTATACTCAATGCATAAAATGCGTAACGTCGTGGTCTCTGTCATTTATTTATACAAGTGCATTATTTACGGTGTGGCTATACTGCGATGCTCTTGCCATCATGGTACGCGATAACAATGAAGACTAATGTTTTGCTATCGCGACATATTTTCCTTTGGAATGCCCTTGTCTCATTTGCTCTAATTGTTCGGGAATGTCGTTGATTGTGATGGTCGTAATGTGAGGAGGGCAAATAATCTGCTTTTCAAGCAACATATTCATCTTAGTACCAGCTTGAGTGATGGAGTGTTTACCTTTTTCTCCATAAACATGACCAGATCCAAGGCTTAGTTGACTTAAACTAAGTCCTCGCTCAAACATGTTTTGGTGTTGCGATGAATCAATGGTACTGACTAACTCAACCAATTGGCCATCAAACCCGAGCATTGTTGATGTCAGCTTTTGTGCTGGGCCTCCGACACAATCTATAATGCAATCTAAACCTTGAGCGTTTGTAATAAACGATATTTTTGCTCTAATTTGTGGGTCTTGATAATCAACACAATGTGTTGCCCCGAGTGAATATGCGTATTCAAAGTTTTGCTCTGAACAAACTGCGATGATCGTCTTGAAATTAAAATAGCGGCATAGTTGTAACGCATAGCTTCCCACACCACCACTAGCTCCGTAAATGAGGATACTTTCTTTAATAGAGCACAGTAGCTTATCATTTAGAGCGCGAAATGCCGTCCAGCCAGCACATGGCGAGGCAGCGGCTTGTACTGCTGAAATATTGGGATGTTTTGTTAATGTTCTTGAATCATGAACACACAATGGGGCAAAGCCACCTTGTCGGCGGCGCATATCTCCGTGATAAAGAACATGGTCACCAATGTTCCAGTTGTAGACTTGGCTACCTTTAGCAACAATAGTTCCAGAAACATCGAGTCCGCCAACTATGTCACGATTTGTGGGCTCAACCATACTAACCCAATGGTTGATCTTGGCATCAACTGGATTGAGACCTACAGCACTGACTTCTACCATCACATCAAACGGGGTTTCTAGCCCTGGCTTAGCAATAGTTTTGAGCATAAAGCGGTTATCATTAGGGTCATAGATAACCGCTTTTATTTTATGTGTTGGCATCAATTATAGGCACCACTTGAATAAGTTAATTCGTAGCTATGGCTATAAAGCTCAAGGATGTTGCCAAATGGGTCTTCCATATAAATCATGCGATATGGCTTTTCTCCCGGATAGTAAAAACGAGGTGCTTGCATCCGTTTTTTGCCACCAGCTGCGACTATCTTCTCAGCTAACTCTTCTACGTTAGGATCTTGAACACAGAAGTGGAAAACGCCGGTTTTCCAGTATTCGAAATTATTTTCTGGATTTTGTGCGTTTTCAAACTGGAACATTTCAACACCAATTCTGTCTCCGGTGGACAGGTGGGCAATTTTAAAGCTTGACCAGCCTTGACCAAATACATCTGTGCACATTTCACCAATTGGCGTATCGTCTTCTTGGATGGTTGTTGGTTCCATAATCAAATACCAACCTAAAACATCCGTATAGAATTTTATTGCTTTATCTAAATCTGGTACCGAAATACCGATATGCGAAAAGGTTCTTGGATAATTATTGTTAGGCATCTAGATGTTTCTCCGTCGAAATGAATAATGGTCTCATTTTAAGAGTTGCATTTATAAATAGAAAATTATTAAATATTCTAAATATGATAATTTTTTGTTATTAAAATGCTTAATCCAGTTTGGCTAACAACATTTAAAACACTCGTAGAAGTTGGGCACTTTACTCGCACTGCTGAGGCATTAAACATGACTCAACCTGGCGTGAGTCAGCACATACATAAGCTGGAAGATGCGTGTGGTTATCCGCTAGTTAAACGTTTCAATAAATCATTCGAACTGACTTCCTATGGACAAAAAGTCTATCAATATGCATGTAAATTGATGAAGGATGAATTGGCGTTGCTAAAAGAGCTTGGGCATGATGAACCATATATTGGAAAATGTTCTATTGGGTGCTCTGGTACATTAGCATGGTTGATTTATCCGAAGCTCCTTTCACTGCAAGCTCGTTTTCCTGATCTATCGATAGAGATTGAAGCTTCACCCAATCAGCGAATATTTGAGCAAATTTCAATTGGAATGTTGGATATTGGTTTTGCCACTAAAGAGCCTAACCCTAAGTATTTTGATAGTCGGATTATCGGCAAAGAATCGTTGGTGTTTGTATTACCTATTACGGTTAGTTTAGATAAACCTTTGGATATTTTGTTAACTGAACTTGGTGTGATTTGCCATCCTGATTTAGAGCACTATTTTCAGACATATGTTATGCAATCAGCAGATGCACAATTGAGTAAGTTAGACTTGGATGAGATTCCAGCACAAAGTTATATCAATCAAGTACATCAAATCTTAGAGCCGATAGCAAAGGGGATCGGGTTTACTGTTGTTCCAAAGTGCTGTGTTGATCTCTTTGCTCAGAGCAATAAACTCCAAATCTTAGATGTACCATCACATGTAAAAGAGCCCGTCTATCTAGTGACTAAACGTCATTTACCGTTGCCTCGCAGATATGATCAAGTCATTGCGCTTATTAAAAGTGCTCTTAAACAGAGCGAATAATACGCAGTATCAGTTAATTGGAGCAATATACAGCTGCTAGAACCTGATGAGAAAGGTCTTACTATATTCGAGTGCATCAGTAATTTTTGATATAAATTCAAATAAATTTTGCAGCTCAGCTGGTTTTAAATCTGTCGTCTTGCAAGGGGAAGCAAGTATCGAATTTTAAGGATTGTTGTGGTTAACATCTGATAAATTAAAAAAAGATGATGACCAATGGTTTCATGAATACAACCGTACTTTTTTCTTTAACTCTATAGAATTTAGTGGGTTGGCTAAAAAATATAAGTGTGATTTTGTTTTCGAAATGGGCTTTGAAGCCAATGATAATCGCTATGCATATGCTTAGCGATTATCATTGGTCGTAATCGTCTAACTTAGAGAGAAATAAAATGAGAACAGCAATTATCTCGCTGAGCCTGTTGGCTCTGGTTGGATGTACGGCAATACCTGCTGATCCTCCACCTTCATGGCAGGCTCGCAGTAATCACTATCTCTTATCTGGCAGACAAGGCTGGATGCCAGGACGCCACCTTCGTTTTGGTCCCTATCAGGTGAGCGTTGACACTAAAGCACCATTTAATTTACTAGATGACGTTTTACTTAAATCGCGACATCAAAGTGTGACCATAGATCTCACCGATAACGCCGGTGATAGTGCTCGACTTCATTACGAGCAGCGCTGCGATGGCCATCATGGCGATTTGACCATCGTTGAACCTCATAAATTTGCTGCACATATTGAAGCTCAAGGGCTCTTAGCTACTTTTAATGATCCATATAACCTCACACTGAATGGGCAACATTATCATCTTGACTATGCCTTAAATGCTCAGCCTAAAGTGATCTCGATTTCTTTGAATCGACGAGGGTTTGCCGAGCTTCACCTTGGTGTTTTCGATGGTTCTTTTAGTGTAAAAGACCACGTTTGGTTGGTGAATGATTTGGCAAAATCAGATGCTGTTATCGGTGCGTTGTTAGTTGGCTATGCCGTCACTTTTCGTCCCGATTATTGCAATGAGAGTGTT
Source organism: Celerinatantimonas sediminis (assembly GCF_046054195.1). Classification (NCBI taxonomy): domain Bacteria; kingdom Pseudomonadati; phylum Pseudomonadota; class Gammaproteobacteria; family Celerinatantimonadaceae; genus Celerinatantimonas; species Celerinatantimonas sediminis. Next base: position 287,767 of record NZ_JBEQCS010000003.1, on the reverse strand, counting down.
AACCAGTAAATGCTCCGTAATTAGCTTACTTGCTGCTGTTTGCGTATTAAAAATTCGAAGTGGGGAAATTGGTTATGAAGCAATCGCAATGGGGAGAAATAGTTGGACTGCTTTGTGAAGCTGTTGATGTATTGGTGTCTGAAGGGTTAGAGCAGTCGGTTAAAGATACTGAAAAATTGCTTTGTCAGATGAAAAGCAAGGGCAGCGTGGTTCCATCACATCGAGCTAAGCTGTACTCTATTTTACGAATGATGCTTGAATCCAATAGCTATTATAACTGCAAAGCCAAAGGCAGTTTAGAACATGCTTATGATCTTATGAGTCAAGCTCTGGATGAGAAGTGCTAGGGACACCTTGCTTAACTCACTAAGCAATGCAGGTTGCTGTGGCATCGAGTATTCCTTGATTGATTTTTGAGCATTTCACGGTTTATCGCAAGTTGGACACAGTGAAAGTAAAGCGTAAACATTAAATGTATGTACCAACCACTTCTAAATTGCGTCCAAGCGCGCTATCATCATTGGGTTTTTAGGTATTTTTGCCAAAAGCGATGATTAGGTTTAGGTTCAATGGCTGGATAAGTTGAACTTGATATCATTGCTCTTAGGTTTTTTAGACGATTTATCCTTAGGTGGTTACTTCTAGGTGATTGTTCTTTTGTGGCTTAGAGCCGTTTAAAAGATGCCATTTAGGAGCGGAATCAAGGCTAATATTGGAAATTAAGGTTTATCTAAGAGTTGTTCATCTCAAAAATAGCGAGAGATGAGTTAACAAACATTTACAATTTTACCTAGCATCTGCTGGACTGTCGCTTCTCTTGTGTTCTACTTAAAGCTGCAGTAACTCTAGGAATAAATGTAAATAACAGGTACAATAACTTCAATGAATTGTTACTAATGAGTTAAATTATTTAATTAATCAGCAAAGAAGTTCATTTTGTCAAGTATATTCATTGACGTTCAAATAGCGCTTATCGACTCCCTTGTGGAGCCCTATATAGTGGCTAAATTAGCTTTTGTATTTTCTGTTTGCACACATTACGTTTTTTTGTAACTCAGAAGCGAAAGTACATGTTGTAGCATATTTTTTCTTCTGGCTATTTTGCGTGAATTTCTCAGTAACTCATATCATATGAGGTTATATCGTGATGATAAATTCGTTGCTAATTCAGCATTCTGAGATACTGAAATTCGCTCGTTCGAGCTAGCTCAATAACGAAAATGTTCGTGTTTTTTCGAAAAATACATCAGCTTATTCAACTCGGTAAACCAGCTAAAAATATCTCCAAAGAGGGGTTTTGTATCGCAGTTAGTGTGCATATAAAAAATATAGACTAGGAGTAAATAGGATGGTCGTGTCAACACCAACAAAGCAAAGTTCGATAGAGGAATTTTTTACATCACTGCTAAGTAAAGCGGATATTCAAATCAATGGCCCTCGGCCTTGGGATATCCAAGTCCATGACAATTCACTGTATCAACGAGTGCTTGCTGAAGGTTCTCTAGGTTTCGGTGAAGCGTATATGGATGGGCTATGGGATTGCGAACAGATCGATGAAATGATCTACCGAATTCTTTCCCATGATTTAGAAGCAGAGCTTGACGCAAAAGCCAAAGTGAAACTGGGCCTTAAAGTGGCCAGCGCTAAACTAAAACACTTCGTGAACCCTCAAAGTATTTCTCGTGCGAAAGAAGATGTTTCTAGTCACTATAATACCGGTAATGACCTGTTCGTTCGAATGCTTGATAAACGACTGACATATACCTGTGCATATTGGAAAAAAGCCTCGAACTTGGATGAGGCGCAAGAAGCTAAATTAGATCTCATCTGTCGCAAAATGGGCTTGCAACCTGGTATGCGAGTTTTGGATATTGGGTGCGGCTGGGGCAGCTTTATGTTGTACGCTGCTGAAAAATACGGGGTTATTTGCGACGGATTGACTCTGGCATCAGAACAAACAGACCTTGGTGCTCAAAGAGCCGCTGAAAGTGGATTACCTGTAAAATTCATCCTCGAAGATTATCGTGAGTTTCATCCAAAAGAAAAATATGATCGAGTTGTTTCCGTTGGCATGATTGAGCATGTTGGCCCAAGCAACTATGCGGAATATTTTGATTGTGCGCAGCGTTTTCTAAAATCAGATGGTTTGTTTTTACTACATACTATTGGAACAAAAGTTTCAACTGATAAAACTGACCCATGGATTGACAAATATATTTTCCCTAATGGTGTTTGCCCGTCTATGGTTCAGTTATCTCAAGGTATGGAAGGCAAATTTAACATGGAAGATGTTCATAATATCGGCGAGGATTATGACAAGACTTTGTGCGCTTGGTGCGTTAACTTTGAAGAGCACTGGTCTGAAATAGCTGATACATATGGTGAACGTTTCCGTCGTATGTGGCGTTATTATTTATTGTGTTGCGCTGGTGCTTTTCGTTGCCGTGATATTAACGTTTGGCAATTTGTACTATCGCCATACGGTCTCAGTAAACCTGATTATGTGCGCCAAAGTTAGTAAAAATATCTTATAGAAGGCTACTCATCGAGTAGCCTTTTTTATATCTGACAGGCTCTTCTTAAACAAAAGACCCAGAATCTAAAGTTGATGTGATGTCATCGTTGGAACATAGCGAACATGATTCTTAAATTGTATGTTTTTGTCGCACTTTTTTTAGGGGTAACTGCCGATAGCGATGTGCTAAAACTTCATGATATGGTCCGATACTGATGCTAATTTCGGAGCAAAGGTACGTGATGGATAGTCTAATTGAGCAAGGAATAGACTTAATCAGATGGATTGAGAAAACCATCTGCACATATCATGTTAAATCTAGCATCCATGAACGATTAAGTTGGGAACTTGTTGGCCTAAATGCCATGGTGAGTCAACTTCAGTCACAAGTGCCATTAACTTATAATTTGAAACCTACTGAGTTAAAGAGTCAGTGGGGGGATGCTGTGAGCGCTGAGCTCCCAGAGCTGTTTGCTGCAGTCATAAAATTTCGTATAGAGTATGAAACAAGGAAGCTAAATCAGTAGCAATCTAATTGATCTTTTCCGCTTATTAGCCAATTGAAAAGCTATTTATGATAAAGGAATCAGATAGTTGGAATTAAAAAACCTATTGACTGAATTTCAATCTAACCCTGATTTAGTCAAGCGTTATATTGCTCTTTGCGCCGAGATTGTTCCAAGATGTATTGAGTACAGAACGTGTGATGAAGGGATGTGTAATGCAAATCTTTTTGTTTTGCCAAAAAAACGAGTGACAGACTCATTTCAAGCGTTTGTGTTGCTATTGAACTATCAGCTGCATTTTTATGAGCAGTGGCCATTAACAGAAACTACGCTGGATAACGCAGAGCAAATTTATAATCTTTGGCTATTGCCCGAGGTTAAGGCATATTCATATAAAGAAATATCCAGTAAAGATATTCATATTCAGATTGATGGGATCATTAAAGGGTTTCAAGCACTATTAACTGATTCTAAAATGGCGGAAAAAATCCAAGCCAATCAAGAGCAATGGGGCGTTTTTGTAAATGCTCACAGAGCTGATGATTCGAGCTCGTTAGCTGATTTTGGAATTGACGAAATTATCTCAGGGGTAGGGTTTGAGCTTGAGTGGAACGCAGTGGAGCTGATGTACCAAACAGAATATGATTATGTATATTTTTCATGGGCTACAGGAGCGTAGTTTATAAAGCATATCCCTATATTTTAATTTAGCTTGGATTACTTTAGATTATTTAAAATATTATTATGATTAATATTACATCTGAGCATGAGTGAATCTGTGCTATTGGTTATGGCTCAATATAGTTAAATCTATGTTCTTAATTGCGCCATTCACTGTTTGAAAAAAATAAATTTAAGGATGATACTTTTGTCTGACGATAAGTTCGAATGTGATATTTTAAAAAAAATTGTAACCACTTATGAGCTATCATTTAGTGCTAGTGCTCACAATAGTATGGAATTATATGAAAGTGGTGATGCTGTTATGTGGGATGGTTATATCCCGGCTTTAGTGGATTTAATCGATTTACTTGACACTGCCTTTAGGTTTAACGCTAATATTCAACCAGTTGATATGTCGTCGGTTTTTGATGATGGCAAAATTGAAACTCTCTCACTTGCTCAAATAGGGTATGTTTTTCGTGATATGTTAGTTCATCAGAAATATCATCAAGGTTTATTTGCTAAAGCGATGATAGATGGCAAGATTCGTCGGTTAATTAACCGCCTTAAATCTATATTGCAAGAATAAGTATATTGTCGAATCGTATCTAGAGCCGCAGTTAGATGCGTTATCAAAGCATAATCGCTTTGATAATGTGATTTTATTTATTTGGAGTTTGTTTTCTTATGGCCATGTATTCCAGCTCTATTTATCGATGGCTTTCCAAAGAGCAGTGGCAGACATGGATTTGCAGTGATATTGAAGCGCTGTTAGTGCTCTTAGCTAAGCAGGATGTTTCGATATTGGCTGTCGGTGAAGAAAATTATAAATCGCCCAGTGGCGTTATTTATACTAATAAGCCATTTGATGTAGATATACTGTTGACTCAGTTGCCAAAAATTGTGATAGCTAATTTAAAAAAGTTGGATAATGGGATTATGTGTGTTCCACACTACGTTGTTATTCTCTATAAAGAGTTTGAATGATTAATGCTCAGGTTATAAATTAAGCTGGCTTATCTAAAACAGTGAATAGAGTATTTATTTAAGAAGATGCTGGAGATAGTTAAAATTATGCCCCACAGAGCGCAGGGCATAATAGCAATGGTTATTTAGACCATGAATCAGGCAGCAGATAGCCTTTAAAATGCTGATGAACCCATTTTTTGAAAATTGGTGCATTGTAAGCGGCTTCGACATCTTTTACCCAAGGCTTGTTGACATCGCTAGTACGCACAACAACCCAGTTAATATAGCGGCGGTTGTGCTCTAAATTAATAGCACTGGTCAGAGCCATACCTGAAGATGTTGCATAGTTTCCTGGCACCAATGCAAAATCAACATCCTGACGAGAGCGAGGCAGCTGAGCGGCTTCTAGCTCGACAAATTTAATGTGATGCGGATTTTCTGCAATATTTTTTGGCGATACCGTCAGTGGGTTGACCTTTTTATCCATTTTAATCAAACCCAAATCTTGGGCGAGCAATAAAGCGCGAGCTTCATTAGATGGATCGTTTGGCAAAGAGATAGAGTCACCATCAGCAATATCTTTTAGTGATGATTTTCTACCAGCATACAGTCCCATTGGTGCGGTCGGAGACTGTTGCACATTGGTCAGTTTTAAATTGTGAGCTTGTTTAAATTGATCAAGGTACGGTTTGTGTTGGAATTCATTAACGTCCAGATCATGCTGAGCTAACGCTAGGTTAGGGCGAATATAATCTGTAAATTCAATAACTTTAACTTTGTAACCTTCTTTTTCAAGAGTCGGCTTTACCGCGGCCTTAAACATATCAGCATGATCGCCAACAGTGGCACCAAATACAATTGTGTCTTTATGGGCGTCTTTAGCCAGTGCAACATTACATGAAACCGCGGCAATCAATGCCGCAGCTAAAGTGGTGCGAATCATATCAACTTCCTATTAACGTTTATCCAGATGTGCAGCAATTTTATTGCCGATAGCTTGTAGTGCAATTACCATTAAAATCAGTAATCCCACGATAAATACAATCATGCCTGTATCGTAACGGTAATAACCGTAACGAATGGCTAAGTCGCCTAAACCGCCACCGCCGATCATGCCAGCAGCTGCGCTATAAGACAAAATACTGATGGTCAGTACGGTGATACTTAAAACCATACTGGCCCGGGCTTCAACGAGCAACACGCTTACTAAAATACGCAGTGGGTGCGCCCCCATCGCGGTTGCAGCTTCAATCATCCCAGTTGGGATCTCTTTTAAATTTTGTTCAACCAAACGAGCAAAGAAGAAAATCCCAGCAATGGTTAAGGTCACCGAGGCGGCGACAGGCCCAATTCCGGTACCTGCAATAATTGAGGCTAAAGGACTTAGAGCAATCATTAAAATAACAAATGGGAATGCTCGCATCAGGCTGACTAATGCATCCAATTGGAAATACAATTTGGGGTGATAGTACAAACTGCGATTTCCTAATGCATACAGTGCCATGCCAATGATGGTCCCAATAATAGTTGCCAGGGCTGTTGAGATCCCCACCATCACGCAGGTCTGCCAGGTTGCTTTAAGAATATCATCATGCATGGACCAAATATCTGATAGCCATGAAGTGATTACTGCATCAATCGCCATTATAGAGCCTCCTGGATCAAGCTTTTTCCTAGTTCTGAGCTTGGTTGCAACTTGCCATTAACTACTGGCAATGTTTCAACCAATTTGCCGTGATTAAGCAGGGCCGTACGATGGCAAAGTTTTTCTAAAACGGCTATTTCATGAGTGACGATAACAACGGTCACACCAAATTCCTGGTTAATGTTCTGCAGGCAGTCTAAGACACTTCTTGTGGTGAGCGGATCAAGAGCTGAGGTTGGCTCATCGGCCAAAATTACTTTAGGGTTGGGCGCTAAAGCCCGAGCTATCCCAACGCGTTGTTTTTGTCCACCAGAAAGCTGCGCTGGATAGTGATCGGCTCTATCCGATAGGCCGACAATGTCTAAACATTCTTTTACGCGTTGCGCAATTTTAGCCGCTGGGGTACCAGCAACCTTAAGTGCAAATCCAATGTTGTCAGCGACAGTTCGATTAGCCATTAAATTAAAATGCTGAAACACCATACCAATTTTTTGACGAGCTTGACGAAGTTGACCAATCGGCAATTGAGTTAGCTCCTGATCGGCAACAAATACTTTACCTTCATCGGGATGCTCTAAAAGATTAATGAGCCTTAAAAGGGTTGATTTTCCGGCACCGGAATAACCCATCAGGCCAAAAATTTCACCTTGATTGATGGAGAGTGAGACATTGTTAACTGCACTTAAAACTTGCTTATTTTGTTTGTAGTGCTTGCTAACACTTTCAAGCGTTATCATAATTCTTTGGTTTTCTGTGTTTGCGGGGACACACATTTAAGCGGTTGGGCTCTAGAGTGTCAATGCCAAAAAGGAATAAACTTCATTAAATAGGCTATAAGAGTAAGATATTTCTTTAAAAGAATAGAATCATTTGTAAATTATTAGAACAATATAATATCTGTATAATACCGAATAAAATCAACATGAAGCCAAAATAGTAATGTTGAACTACCATGTCGAAACTTCAAATATCCGCGAGATCGCCAATATTGGGTTGGCTAAATAAAGTTATTTATCAGCAAATAAATTTATTCAAAGAATAAGTTTTGGTAAATATATTAGGCTGTTAAAAAATTAAAACTGTCATTTATCGTAATGTTCCAAAATTTACGTTTATAAATAAATTAAAAACCAGTTATTTATGCTGTCAAGATACAAGGTTTAGGATGTTCCTGTAGTGAGGTAACTATGTTTGAAAAACAAGTTGTTAACATCTAGGATACGTAACTATTTCTTTTATCGAGCAAATTGCGGCTACGGGGTGATTTGCTTAAGGGGCTGAAATGGCGAAAGATACCATTGTTCTTGAAACACCAACCGCATCTAATCACGTATTGTTACATTCTTGCTGTGCACCATGTTCAGGGGATGTGATGGAACGAATGGCCAACGCCGGGATAAAATTTACCATCTTTTTTTACAACCCTAATATTCATCCTAAAAAAGAATATTTGATCCGCAAAGAAGAGAACATCCGGTTTGCCGAAAAGCTAGGAGTGCCATTTGTTGATGCTGACTATGATGTGAGAGATTGGTTTGAGCGTGTAAAAGGATTGGAGTGGGAACCAGAGCGCGGAGCTCGCTGCACCGAATGCTTTGATATGCGTTTTGAGCGCACTGCGCTATATGCTCATGAGCATGGCTTTGACACATTCACCAGTTGTTTGGGGATCTCTCGCTGGAAAAATATGGAGCAAATTAACAACTGTGGGTTGCGCGCTGCCAAAACGTATCCAAACTTGCATTATTGGACATTTAATTGGCGTAAAAAAGGTGGGGCAAATCGCATGGTCGAAATTGCGAAGCGAGAGCGTTTTTACCAGCAAGAATACTGCGGTTGTGCGTATTCGCTGCGTGACACTAACGACTGGCGTCAGCAAAATGGTCGTGAACCGATTCAAATTGGCGTTCAATACTACGAGTAGAGAGTTTTATGGACTGTGAACAATTCAATCTATTTTGCAGCACATTCCCCGCGACAACCCACGTTGTGCAGTGGGGAAACTCAGATGTTTGGAAAGTTGCTGGTAAAGTTTTTGCGATTGGTTGGCAAAGTAGAAACGCCCAACCTGCATTTACATTTAAAACCAGCGATCTTAATTTTGAATTTTTGCGTGAATATGATGGATATATTCCAGCGCCTTATTTTGCAAGTCGCGGTCTAAAGTGGATAGCACAAATTGAAACATCAGGTCCTTTAGACGATGATTTAAGATATTATTTATCTCAATCTTATAAAATTGTGGCATCAAGTTTGAGCAAGCGTAAGCAGAACGAACTTGGGATAAGCCCATCGTTAAGTTGAAACTATTAGACAGAGCGATGGTTCAACTATTTTGATGCCATGCTCAATCACGCTTAATCTGCTATATGATTTAAGCGATAAACGGCGGTGTAAAATGGTCGGTGGTACTAAGGCGGATTTATCCAGCACTAAACGTTTTTGCAGGCAATAACGACTACGTAGCAAAACGTTTGCCTTGCTTAATCCGCCTCAGATCAAAACTAATCACAAAAGCTTAATTGCCACAGCATTGGACTGCTATTTCTCTTAGATAAAAACCTGCGCCTAGCAAACCAGGGTTATGATGCATAATGACATAAACAGGGACAGGGCGTAGTAAGTCGCTCTGTTTACCTTTATCTTCAAAGCCCTGGCGAAACCGTGATTGTTTCAGGAACTCGATAATTTTCGGAGCAATGCCGCCAGCTATGTAAACGCCGCCCCAAGTATTAAGCGATAGCGCTAAATCCCCACCAAATCTTCCCAGATAGCAGCAGAAAAAATCCAGAGTATCAATGCAATCTTGGCAACTGCCAGCAAGTGCAAGTTCAGTAATTTTGGCTGGATGGTCATAAACAGGTGTGCGATTGCGGCTAAGTATCAGTGCGCGGTAAATATTGACGATTCCTTGGCCTGAAATTAGGGTTTGTCCTTCAACATCTTCAATCATTTTGAACAACTGGGTGAAGACCGGTAATTCGTCTTTATGCAGAGGGCCTGTTTTCGCATGACCTGTTTCGCTGGGTAAGACAATGTATTGGTCATTGACGGTGGTTGTGTAAGCCACTCCAAGCCCTGTGCCTGGTCCGTAAATCACATTTGGAGAACCTTTTAGTGGTTTATCGCCACCTAATTTAACTAAATCTGAAGGCTCAAGCATTGGCAAAGCATATGAGATCGCTTCAAAGTCGTTAATAACAAACAGAGCATCCAAAGCGAGCTCTTGTTTAAGCTCATCGACATGAAATTGCCAAGGCGTATTGGGCATATTGATGTAGCCATCTTTAATTGGCGCGGCAATGGCGATGCAGGCTTGTTTAATCTTGCAGGATACGCTGCCAAGATAGTGTCGTGTAGCATCAGCAAAGCTCGCAAAGTCAGCGCCAGCTAAAACATCAATGTGAGAAATTGCGCCATTTTGTTTATCGCAAAGTGCAAAGCGGGCATTGGTTCCGCCAATATCTGCAACTAAGGCATATTGAATCATTGTGAATGACTCCAATCTAGATAATTAATATTCAATGTAAAACCAACCATCCCCAGTGATTTTGGGACTCATTGGATGGTTTTCGTTATTGCACTGGTCGATTGCTTAAAGTTAGTGCCATTTGTTTATTCAAAAGATAGGGACGCAGATATCCAACGGTATTTGAAAGAGGCAATACACACTCGGGTAAATGAATGTGCAGAATGTCGCATAGATAATCTCGCCGCGCTGATATTCGAGCCCAAAGCTCGGGATAGGCTTGTCTAAGCGCTTGGCGTAATTGCTCATCAGCTAGCGCCACGGTGTCTTCAATGCTTGCCCCCGCATAACCTGCAACTGATGGAATGATATCAATCTGCAATAGCATGCCGCTGGTAAGCTTTACCTCTGAGTCGGCACTAATAGCAGAGCTAAGCCACTCTTCATCAGCAACAAAATGGCCAGGATTAAGGTGCCAGTGATATTTTTGGCGCGGTAAAACTGCATCAATTAGCAGATAAAGCTCTTTTCCTGTGATGCCCAACTGAAGGTTTTCGAGCCAGTGGATGACTGCATTGTAGTAAGGCTTAACAACAACTTCACAGTAATCTTGAATATTTGGGGCAAGCTCGCTAGCGTTGTGAACAACATAGGCTGCACGGCTAGTTAATCCGCCTTTGTAACCTGTTGTGAGCGAAAATTTATCGCCGAGTTGAATCGCTTTATCACGCGGATAGAGCTGTGCATCATTAAATCGCTCCCCAGTGGCGGCAATTTGAACAACGCTGTTCGGTTGTCCGTCAGCGGAGAGAACACTGGCTACCATCTTCTCTGTTTTGCCTAGTTCAATTGCATTCATCGCCTTTAAAACTTGGGTTGAAGCAAGGTTTGCCCCATATTCATAATGGGCAATTTCATTGGCATTATTAGTGGTTCTCGAACCAATCCCTGGAGCGATAAACAAAGCTGTTGCATTGTGAAGTTGGCTTGAGGCAATGAGTGATTTAAGTGCAAAAACGATGAAGTAGGGAACATCAAATTGGCCATCTTGCGCGACGGTTTCTGTGCTGAAGAGCTTCCAACCAACCATACCAACGTTATGATGTGACTCAATTCCTGCGGCTTTGAATACATCAGTTAGTGGTGCATCGTGTGCCATCGGTTGATTGGGAAGAGAGAAAACGGGTGCATGCAAACATTGGCCTTTAAGTCGAGCATGAGGAACTAATTTTAGGTTTTCATTACCCATGATGTAAGTCGCTGTACCATCATCGCTTATAACGAGTAATGCCTCTTCAAAGCGAGGGATAAAGCCGCTTAAATACTCAAAGTTACTCCCGTGTTCCTTGTCGGCATAGATAACTAATTTATCAAGATGATGCGAATGCATTAATGTTAGAATTTTGCGCAAACGTTCATCAATGGTTTCTTGCGAAAGCTGCGGGCAAGGTAACTGCTCATAAATATGAGGTTCAGGAATGTTGGTTAGTTCGAATGTGTTGGCTTGAATCTGCATTTGCATTGATAGGTCCGGTTTATTCTTATCGAATTTCGCTCAGTTTTTATTATTTGCTGTTAAGTCACATTGGTTAACAGTTTTATGACAGGCTACCTGAGCTAATATCGAACTTCTAGTGCTATTGAGATGCTCGATTCAGATCTATCGATATATTGCTGCTGATCCCTGGTTTTTGTAGACTAAAGCCTATTGAGTAAGTTGATGTTTGATTAGTAATGGCTGTCGTATGATTCCAAATTTACGCGATGTTGGTGAAACCATTAATATTCTTTATGGTGAAGAGATCCTAAAAGAGGGCGTTTTGTATCGTGGCGGAACAGTGAATGCGCTTTTTGATGAATCTGAATTACCTCAAATAAAAACAATGATTAATTTGCGTACCGGGATTGATAAAGAGTTTTCGACTGTTACCCAGTTGCATATTCCAGCCGTTGACAGTGTTGAAAACTATCAAAGCACTCACCATAAGGTTCGATATTGGCTTAATCAGGTTATTTCGAGTATTTGTGAAACAAATAGGCTGCCGCTGCTTATTCATTGCAGTGCCGGGAAGGATAGAACGGGTGTCGTGATTGCCTTTATTTTGCAAGCTATTGGTATCGATGAAGCGCTTATCATTGAAGAATACCTGCAAAGCGAAGGGACTTTAAATCCAGCGGGCATAGAAACGGCTCTGCACGGATTTAGCCAGTTCGATTCATATCTTTTTGACGCCAAACACCTGATGCTACTTCAACAACTGTTATTAACTTAGTAACAGATCTTCAACTTGAGAATAGAATCAAAGTTATGCCCAGTGATGAGAATTCTCGCTAGGGAAGTATTAAGTTTATTGCCAGAGGCTGTAAGTTAGCGCATGATTTATAAAAGCAATGAGTCAACTCGATAAGCGTTAGCTATTTTAGATATCCGCTTTAGTTGGGGACAGCCGCTTATATCTGGATCATAAATACAGAGACTTTATCTACCATGCATAACTATGACGGAATCGAATATCGTTATCAGAGCTCAAATTTAGATTCGAAGTTGAGTTTGGAGCGTTTAGAAAAGATTTTAGGTTTTCAGCCATTAACTGAGAGTCTCGATTTTGACCTATCATCCTATAGCGGTGGTGTTGGAGTTGACGATAAATATGCCATTGCTTGTAATGTTACCTCGGAACAAATTGGTCAGTTTCAACAATTGAACATGATTTATTCACCTATTGATGCCATTGCTAAGCAAGAGTGGCGCGACGATTTTATCTGGTTGCTCACAGGTGGTGAAGCTTATTCAGATCTATTAACCAGTGCTGCAGCTTTTATTAATCAAGAAAAATCAGCTTTTCAGGACATATGCAGCACTGATGGGATGATTTATTTCGGTTATGGTAGCGATGTGAATCATTGGTCTACTATTTGGGGACGCAGCGGCCGATTTAACTATCTTTATAATAGTCAGGGATAGATTCATTAATAACCCCGGGTTCGCGGCACTAATCCTTTTGGCTCTCCACCATCAACCCAAGTTGTGATACTCGTTAACAAAGTTCGATAGCCTGACTCAGCTCTTGTGTCTCCAGCAATATGGGGAGTAACAAAAATTTTCGGGTGATCCCACAAACAACTGTCTACTTCAAGTGGCTCGTTTGCCATCACATCAATAATCGCTCGGTGAATGTGCCCGGAATCTAAACATTCTATGAGATCGTCAATGATTAAGTGTTTACCTCGACCGATATTAATAATTGAACTGCCTTTAGGCAATTGATTCAATAATTGTCGATTTAAAATACCATCGGTTTGCTTAGTCAGTGGTAATACACAGATTAATATATTTAATTGTGATAGAAACTGTTCGAGATGATGAGCATCGTAGCAGCTAACTCCGTGTATTTTGTGTTGTGAGCGCGACCACCCCAGAAGATTAAATCCAAATGGTCGAAGAGCTTGAATGATTTTTTGCCCCTGATGACCAAGGCCCATAAGGCCAATATTGATGGTATTAGCTGGTGGCAATTTAAATTTTTGCCATTGATGTTTCGTTTGTTGGTCAAGATACTCAAATGCTTGACGGTATAGCATTAAGACTGACATCACTGAATATTCAGCCAATTGATCGGATAAATCATCATCAATCATTCGAATGATATCGATGTGCTCTGGAATTGTTTTTATATCCAGTTGATCAATCCCAGCCGAAACAGTAAAGATGGCTTTTAAATTGGTCAGCTGGCTTAGCAGAGCTTGCGGAATACGCCACATAACGAGTATATCGACAGAAGCTAAATCAACGGTATCTTCGGGCCAGACATAAAACCGGATGTTCGGTGAATCTTGTTGTATTTGTTTTTGCCACGCAAGACCTCGGGTTGATTCTGCAACATATAAAACAGTTAACTGCGCTGCCATTGATATACCTTAATCGTCGCTGTATCCGTGATAAATAAGTGCCGCATAAGCCAATCGGCTTAATGAAATTAACTCATTCAATCTTATGATTCCAGCTTTTGTCTTTTACGCCTTAAAGCCTATCGCTGTATCTGAGTGAATCGGTGGAGTCAATTACCTATAGCTGTGGATAACTTTTTATTTCAATTTTCTACTTTGCATAAAAGTTAATATGAAAAGTTGTTTCATAACAATATATTTGCTTGAATAGCAGGTAAAATAACGTCGGTAGATTGTTGAGCAATTTGGTTTTGGCTGCGTTTACAGCTTCTTTGATCAAAAGACGTGCTCCGATTTCATTTTTTGTCTTCTCTTCGAAAGTCTTTTGTATTCAATTCGTTAGAAGATTGACCATTTTTGTGTTCACTGGAACTTCTGTAGATAAAGTTCCGGTGCAAAGTGTTGACAGGGTAGAGAGTTGTGACAATTGTTCATCTATATGAGTGATTGTTGCTGGCTCAATCTCACAAGCAAAAGGATAATTCAATGAAAGTATTAACGTTTGGTGAAATGATGTTGCGTTTAAAACCGCTTGGGTTTGAACGTATTATCCAAACCAGTGGCTTTGAAGCTGCATATGGTGGCGCAGAAGCCAATGTTGCTGTTTCTTTGGCGCAGTTACACCATGACGCTGCCTATTTAACGAAACTCCCTGAAAATCCTCTTGGAGAAGCAGCGATTGGAACGTTACGTAAATATGGCGTTGATACCAGCAAAATCTTACGCGGCGGTCCTCGCCTTGGCATGTATTTTTTTGAAAAAGGCAACGGGGCTCGTTCAACTAGCGTCGTTTATGACCGTGCTGGAAGTTCAGTCGCAACTGCTGAAAGCTCTGAGTTTAACTGGTCTGAAATTTTAGCTGATGTGGGCGTTTTCTATTTTTCTGGCATCACTCCTGCGATTTCTAGCGATTTAGAAACAGCGCTCAAAGAGGCGTTGAGCTACTGTAAAGAGCATAAAATTACCGTTGTCTGTGACTTGAACTATCGTGGCAAAATGTGGAAGCCAGAAAAAGCGCAAGAAGTTATGGCTCAGGTGATGCCATTTGTTGATGTTTGCGTCGCTAATGATGAAGATTTCGAAGCTGTGCTCGGGATCAAAGCATTTGATGGTGATTTATCGCACGGGATTGAACAGAAAGCAGATTTCTGTGAAGGGATGAAAGCAATTACTCAGCAATATCCAAACTGTAAAATTGTTGCCAGTGTTCTGCGTAACATTAATTCAGTTGAACAAAGCGACTGGATGGCAATTTTATATCAAAACGATACTTTCTATGAAACGCCTGTACATAATATTAATGTGATGGAAGGTGTTGCAGCTGGTGATGCATTTGGGGCCGGTCTCGTTCATGGTTTGGTTAATAAACTTGACCCACAAGAAACAATTGAGTTTGCTATCGCTGCTAGTGTATTGAAACTCTCTATCAGTGGTGACTTAAACTTAGTGACTGAACCGGAAATCCGTGCGGCAATGCTCAAAGGTAGTAATGCTCGCCTAAGCCGATAAGTTTTAGTTTAAAAATTAATATTGACCATAAAAAATCCGATATCAGAAATTGATATCGGATTTTTTTATTTTAGATTGATGCGGGTCAGCTGATTATGCCTGCTGACTGGTTGGTTTTTGGCGATGACGAAGGAACAGGGCAATGAGTGAAACAACGCCTAATGTCATTGGATAGATAGCCATTAATGAGACGGTTAATGGCGATAATCCAAATAAACTGCCTAATAGTAAAGCCTGAGCACCATACGGGATCAACCCTTGAACGACACAGGCAAAGATATCTAGAATAGATGCGCTGCGCCGGCCTGAAATTTCATGCTCATCAGCTACTTCTTTCGCAACACTGCCAGCAATCAAAATAGCAATGGTGTTATTGGCTGTACAGATATTGGTCAGCATCACTAAAATGGCGATCCCCAGTTGTGCAGTCCCTTTGCTCGTTCCAAATATAGAGACTAATTTGGTCACGAGTTTTTGCAGGTAATGTAGGCCACCTTGGCGACGCATTAGCTCGCTGAGCCCGCCGATCATTAGCGATAAAATGAAGATTTCCTGCATGCTGGTGAATCCTTTGTAAATATCTTTTGCAAAGGTGAGCCATGCGTAATCCATCCCGATAATGCCAAATAATCCCGCGATTAAAATACCGAGTGCCAAAACAACAAACACATTCACGCCGATAATGGCTAAAAATAGAATGAATAGATAAGGAATTGCTGGCCAAATACTGTAGTCATGAGTCGGTGCTTGAGCACTGCCACTGAGATACCAAAAAATTGCAAAAGTGATGATTGCCGCAGGTAAAGCAATCCAGAAGTTTTCACGAAACTTATCTTTCATTTCACAATTTTGTGTACGAGTCGCAGCAATCGTTGTATCAGAGATAATCGATAAGTTATCGCCAAACATAGCACCACTGATCACGGCTCCAGCCATTAATGGCGCTGGGATCCCTGCGGTTTGGGAGATCCCAACTGCAATGGGGCCAACTGCACTGATGGTGCCCATGGAAGTTCCCATCGCGGTTGCAATAAAAGCGGAAACCAAAAATAAGCCAGGGACTAAAAACCAACTTGGAATAACGCTTAAACCAATGCCAACTACCGCATCAACACCACCGGTTGCTTTGGCAACGACACTGAATCCACCCGCTAATAAATAGATAAGACACATCGTAATGATATTGTTGTGTCCCATGCCACTAATCATCTGATCGATGGCTTTATTTAATCGCTGTTTGCTTAGCAATAATGCTAGAGCTAAGGCTGGCAGAATTGCCACTGGCGATGGCAGCTGATAAAAGGCGTATTTTGTACCTAGGTGCTGAAAATAAGCACCGACACCTATAAATAAGATTAGAAATATTGCGATAGGAAGCAATGCAATCGCACTTGGCTTTGGATTGAGGTCCTTTTCTTGACTCATTTTTATATTAACCACACTAAAATTTTTCGACATTCTATCTCTATTTAGACGTTTGTCAATCTAGACGTCTAGAAATCTATATCTATTTTGGTTCAATTGCACAATAATTGGGCTTTTAATTGGTGCGGTATTTTATGAGCTATAGACTTCGGGGAAAAGGAGAGCTTTGAGGGATTATGGTAACTCTATGATATAATTATAAGTAATTTCAGAAAGTAGGATGATTTGTTATTGGTGTGAAACTTGTCCTGATAACAAAGACTCGATTTAAGTGGAAAACTAATGAGAGTCCCTCTTTATTATCATTGATTAAGAAGCTAGATGCCTATGAGTCGTAATTTGTCAGATGAACCGATTGCTCAACCTCTTATTGATTATCTCACATCTCATCATGTGTTAAGTGTTGCCGGCGTTGATGAACAAGGCGTGTGGGCCGCTAATTGTTTTTATGTCTGGTCCCATGTTGATAAAGGTTTTGTGATTCTAAGTTCTCTTAAAACCCGCCATGGCCAGATTATGCAAGATTCACCTCAAATTTGTGGCACCGTGGCAACACAAGAGCAAACCATTGCCCATTTGCAAGGAATACAATTTACGGCAAACGCGGTGTTGTTAGCGGATGAGGCACAGAAGCGAGCACGAAAGCTTTATTATAAGGTCTTTCCGATTGCCAGAGCTAAACCTGCACCAATTTGGTTATTAGAAGCACAAATGCTCAAAATGACCAATAATCGCTTGGGATTTGGGCATAAAACGATTTGGCAAAGAGCCCTCTAAATTTAAAAATTATTTTAAGATAAAAAGAAGGGCCCGGGTTCTCATTCCGGGCCCGGTTACCTTTAAAAAGGTAACGTTTTGAGTTTCTATGCAAGGAGCTTTCTTACACTTTCAGTATAGTTTAAGAGTGGACTAGATAGGCTAAATTTGGCTAAATTGTGACCATTAGCAAGTTTATTTGTTGTGATTATCACGCTCTTTTATAAAAATTCTGGCTTAGCCATTGAAAACCAACGTTAGTGACCTCAAATATATCCCATCAAATTGGATAGAAGCCAAAATAGCGTGGAGATTTGCAAATAATGGCAGAACAACACACCGAAAATCATAAGTTTAATGCGCACACTGAACAGCTGCTGCATTTAATGATTCATTCATTGTATTCCAATAAAGAGATTTTTCTTCGGGAATTAGTCTCTAATGCTGCGGATGCTGCTGATAAGCTTCGCTTCAAGGCATTAGAAAATAATGCATTGTATGAAAACGATGCGAATCTTCGAGTTCGAATCAGTTTCGATAAAGATGCTCATACCATCACCATTGATGATAATGGGATTGGTATGACTCGCGAAGAGGTGATCGATAATCTCGGAACCATCGCAAAATCTGGAACCAAAGAGTTTTTTGGAAACTTAACGGGCGATCAAGCTGCTGATTCTCAATTGATTGGTCAGTTTGGGGTCGGCTTTTACTCAGCATTTATTGTCGCTGATAAAGTAACGGTTGAAACACGAGTTGCTGGTGGTGATAAATCACAAGGCGTTCGCTGGGTTTCTGAAGGTAAAGGTGAGTTTGAGATCACCGATATTGAAAAAGCCGATCGCGGTACTCGAATTATTTTACATCTTCGTGATGATGAACAAGAGTTCCTCAATGATTGGAAACTTCGTTCTCTAGTGACGAAATATTCTGATCACATCAGCATTCCGGTTGAAATGTATAAAGAAGGTGAACCGGAAAAAGACGGTGAAGATGGCGAGAAAATTCCTGCAACTGAAGGGCAGTGGGAAGCGATTAACCGGGCTCAGGCCTTATGGACTCGTTCAAAATCAGAAGTCACTGATGATGAATATAAAGAGTTTTATAAACATATCTCACATGACTTCGCTGATCCATTAATTTGGAGCCATAACAAGGTTGAAGGTAAACAGCAGTATACTAGCTTGCTTTATATTCCTTCCAAAGCACCTTGGGATATGTGGAACCGTGATCATCAACATGGCTTGAAACTTTATGTACAGCGTGTGTTCATTATGGATGATGCTGAACAGTTTATGCCAAATTACCTGCGTTTTGTAAAAGGTGTTCTTGATTCAAACGATTTGCCGCTGAACGTTTCGCGTGAAATTTTGCAAGACACAAAAATCACCGCTAACTTGCGTCAAGCATGTACAAAACGTGCGTTGAGCATGTTGGAAAAATTGGCTAAACGTGAAGGCGATGATTACCAGAAATTCTATAAAGAATTCGGGAATGTATTAAAAGAAGGCCCAGCGGAAGATTTTGCTAATCGTGAACGTATCGCTAAGCTGTTGCGTTTTGCCTCGACTCATACTGATAGCTCAGAACCAACGGTTTCTTTAGAAGATTACGTGAGTCGCATGAAAGAAGGGCAGGATAAAATTTACTATATTACTGCCGACAGTTATGAAGCCGCAGCCCACAGTCCGCACCTTGAGATCTTCCGTAAGAAAGGCATCGAAGTGTTGTTGATGCATGAGCGCATCGATGAATGGTTGATGAACCATTTAACTGAGTTTGACGGCAAAGAGTTTGTTTCCGTTACTAAAGGTGATTTAGACCTAGGTAAGTTGGAAGATGACGAAGAGCTGAAAAAACGTAAAGAACAGGATGAAAGCGAATACGCATCCTTTATTGACCGAGTAAAAGAAGTCCTGGGTGATAAAGTAAAAGATGTTCGTTTGACTTATCGTTTAACCGATACACCATCGTGTATTGTGGTTGGTGAAAACGATATGAGTACTCAGATGATCAAACTGATGCAGGCCGCAGGTCAAAGCGTTCCTGAACAGAAATATATCTTTGAGCTAAACCCTGATCATAGCTTGGTTAAACAACTTGCTGATCAACAAGATGAACAGCAATTTGCTGAGTGGACTCAACTGTTATTACAGCAAGCTGAATTAGCAGAAAAAGGAAGCTTAGAGAATCCAGCTGATTTTGTTCAGCGTGTTAACCGCTTACTTGGTGCAGGCACGGCCGCTTAGCGCTGATTGTAAACGTGTATAACGTAAAAATCCGATATCTTAGGATATCGGATTTTTTGTATCTACAGAATTTTGTTCAAGAGCTATATTTATCGACAATCTAGCTAATTAGCCAAGACCTGAGAGAAAATATAACAGCGTATAAACACCCATAATGTCATGGCTGAGGTGGTTGTGCTTAGCAAAGAAACCGACCAATTTTAATAGCGGTGTTAGTCGCTTAGCAGTGTGCGTTAGGCGTTGTTGTATTTCTATATTCCCTGTGAGCTCTAAATAGCGTTCAAGTACTTTTGCATAAATACCTTGATCTCCTAATGAGCTTAACGAGAACAAAAATAAAAACAGATCTCGAAATTGAATATCAATCAACGGCCATTGATCATCAAAACTATCTTCAAAATCAATCGCTGAGACCATTCCGGATTCATCAATTGTATAATTTTTTATCTGCGCGCCAGCGTGATAATTTCCAGCATTATGAATTTTAGCTAATTGCTCAAGTGCCTTTAAAATGACTTCTGTTCGTTGTTCTTTATCAAGAGGCGTCTTTTTAAAGTAACTTCTAAGATCTCGGCCTGTATCAGCAAGATATAAAAATTGTTCATCGTGACCAATCACTTTCGGGACATTCACCCCAAGTTCTGCTAACAATTTTAATTTTGATGCTTCAAATTCTAGGCTCTGTTCCGCGCTCTTATTGGCAACCGGCATGAGTATTTTCATGTGGGTTAGGGCGTAAACTGAGCAATGAAATAAATTTGATTTGGTTTGTTCACAACGTTTTACCCAGACACGCTGATAATCCAGATCTAAATGGCCTATCTTTTTATTTTCAGCCCGCATTTGTTCGATCAACGGGTTATCAATGATATCTTGAAGATGTAAATTATTCTCTGGGTGCATAAAATATTATAAATATAGGAAATATAAATAGTTACAGAGGTATATCTGTAACAAAAATAAGTGTAACTTAAGAATATAGCCATTATGAGTGATTAAAAATAACGGAAAAAAGTTACAGATTGTTAAATATTTTACGCGAAAATTAAGTTCGAGTCTATGTAAACGATTATCTCAATTTAGTTGGAATATGCCGTAATTGTGTTGATAAATGGTTGATCAATGCCGCATCTCGTTCGACTTCTCCCATTTGTTCTTCGACTACATCAGCTTCTTGAAGTCCCACCTCTGCACTTTGTGACATGTTATCGCTTTCATTCGCAAGCTCTGTAAGCTCATTACCGAGTGTTCCTGAATCCTGAGTAATCTGCTCTAATACCTGATTAATTTGACTGACCAGCGAATCGATATCTTTCACCGAATTTGAAACGCGATCAATCGTTTGAGCCGTTTCATCTAAGCTTGATTGGGTCCGCTGTGATAGCGCTCGTACTTCATCGGCGACAACGGCAAATCCGCGACCCGCTTCACCTGCTCGGGCGGCTTCAATAGCAGCGTTCAGCGCCAACAAATTGGTTTGTTCGGCAATTCCGCTAATTGAATGGATGATATCGATAATCTGATTAGAGTTTTCTTTCAGTTGAATCATACTCTGAGCGAGAGATTCGCGCTGTGCCTCCTGTTGGTTAATCTGAGTCATAAAACTGTCAAAGCTTTGTTTAAGACTATGCTGACGCGTTGCTGAATCTGCGGTTAACGTCGCGATTTGTCGCAAGTGTTCGGTCGATGAACGCAGCTGTGGCTGATACTCTTGCATGGTTTGAATCACTTGCGTTTGCAATTGATAGATTCGCTGCATACTGATTAGAGCTGTTTGCGTGTGGTAGTTTTTAAAAGTGGCATAGTAAAAAGCGTAGTTATTGGCATAGTTATCATAAAACGATTCTTGCGAGCCAACTTTAAAAAATGCCAGAGCCGTAAGCGTCTGGTTTTGGTGGACGCCAAGCATTTCGCCAAAAGATGAATAACCCGAAGCGCAGATATCATCAAAGCAGTGGAGATTTTTTAGATTATTATCATTATTGAGGCGGCGTAATATGCAGTCATTGGCAATCATTGCAACTGGTTTAGCTGGCTTATCGCGAAGAAATGCATCGTAGTCTCTTTGGGTCGTTTCAACAAAGTTATGCGCTTTGACAAGCAATAACTGCTCGCCAAACTCTAAGTCACTAAAATAAGTGATTGAGCCATCATCATTAATCGCCGCGATAGAGCGAATATAGATAGATGAACCAATATACACACCGAAGGAAAATCCATTCAAGGCATCGTTTAATTTCTCTTTGTTGCAATGAAAGTAACTACACAGCGCTTCTACGGGTGAGATGAGTGTTTTTTGTTTCGATAGAACGGCTTTCAAAGTACGACTAAAAGGGTCAAATTCAGCGACATCTAATGAAAATCCAGATGGCTCAAAATTATGGGTTTTTAAGATCCCATAGCGATATTCAGGCGCGACTTTACAAAAAACAAGCACTGCTGATTGTGCTAATACTTTGCCATTTAAGGCAACGGATGCCTGTGTGAAATCTAATTTACCACCGGCACTGCCGCCGATGAAATAACAGGGAAGGGTGTTTATCTGATAAAGGGCTTGGGTAAAAAAGTTTTCACTGGAAGTTAAACCATCAAAATAGGTTAAGGCCACGGTGTTATGGCTATCAATTGAAAAAGGTGGTTTAACATCTGCAAGTTGTTTTTGAATGAACTCTACGCGTTTGGCAGTTACTTGCGGGGCCGATGGTTCCAGAAGTTTGATACTGTGGGCGCTAACTTTGGGTAAAATTTCCTGACTATAACTATGTAAAACGATGCCGTCGTCATTATTCCCCGTGGCGTGATAAAACGGTGTTTGTCGGCCGCCTAATTCACCGGCAGTCATAACGCATAATACAGTTTTGGCAAAACTTAACAGGCTCTGAAGTTTATCAACTGTACTGGCAAAATTAGGATTGGGCGAAATATAAGCAATAACTAGAGATGTACCTTTTGCAAAGTTTAAAGTTTGAAGCTGCTCACTGGATAATGATGAGCTATGAACGGTCATCGTTTTCGTGACTTGAGCGTTTGCTTCAACTTTCTCGGTTTTCGCTGATTTGCTTTTAAAAAACATGAGGTTGATCGCCAAATTAGTTATGTGCAAATAAGTATAGACTAATATTTGACGTATCTAGTTAACGCGCCTCATTGAGGTGTTTTTCTTGGTGGCTAAGCTTGTTTAACCAGTATGTTTGAGCATTGCCATATAAAAAGGCTGAAAACCTAATTTTGCATAAAAATACATCGCATTTTTATTGCTCATTAAGACATCGAGACGTAATTGTTGTGATGGCCCTAGAAATTTCTCAAGATGCTTAATTAACGCACTCGCCATGCCATGACGGCGGTAGTCGCGGTCTGTGACTAATTGACGCAAATAGACGAAATCATCTTCATAGCAGGCGAGTAAGTAGGCTTTTACCTGTCCATCAATTTCGATACCAAAACCAAAGTAATGGTTGTTCTTTAGCCAGCCTTTCATCCGCTGACAAAGATAATGATGAGACAAATTTTTTGCATTTCCTTCATCTTCGATGAGTTGCTTATTGAGAATGGCCAGTTGATCAATTGATTTAGTCGTAAGTTTTGTAATTACAAAATCCATAGTCGATATCAATTCCTTCTGATGAACAGCATTACTGGTTTAGTTTGGCAAATAAAGCTCAAGGTGTGGAGAAAATGATAAAAAATAAGAATAGATACATATTAAAAAACCAACCCTAAGGTTGGCTTTTTAATGGTCGGAACGAGAGGATTTGAACCTCCGACCCCCGACACCCCATGACGGTGCGCTACCAGGCTGCGCTACGTTCCGAGCACGCAGTTATATTACTTTTTTTATTAGCTCTTGCAACTGATTATTGTGTCTTATCAAGCTGTTTGCTGAACTTTTGTGCAGCATCATTTAAGAGTCATCGCGGTAAAAGCGTCGCAGTTCATTAAGCACTTGCAAAATGGTTGGCATATCCGCGCGAGCCGCTATTTTGCGATAATCGCGATTGCGAACTTGATAATCGCCGTGATTATTAAACAAAGTGATTTTATCTTTTTGGTAAATCGCTTGTTCATCATCACTTCCGACTAAAATCCAGGAAGGCCGAGAGGGCGCAAATAGATTTGTACCGGTTGAGTAATCATCAGTGGGATTCTGAACGCCTAATAACGATTGAGCGAGCGTCGGTACAATGTCTAAGTGACTTGTATCATGTTGAATGGTTGCGCTGCCACGTCCCGGCCAATGGATGATTAGCGGGACTTTACTTTGATAGCGAGAGAGATTATTTCCATATCCCCAACTATTTAGATGATGCCCATCACCAAACTGTTGACCATGATCAGAGGTGATGACGACCACCGTATCCGCGAGCTCATTATTGTTTCTCAGAGTCGTAATAATCTGACCTATTTTTTCATCGGCAGCCATAGCCGCATGCCGATAAACTTTCATCCACTGATTTCTATCTTTAACCGATTTTGGCTTGACTGCATGTTGCGTATCTAAATCAAGAACGCCAGTTAAATCGATATAATTAAACCAAGGGGCTTTGGCTGAGCTATGTTCGTTTTGCCATCGCTGCCAACTTGCAACGGTTTGTTCATCCGCTTTAGCGCCGCTTAACTGGGTCGTTTGAGTTAGCTCTTTTGTTGGAATATCCTTCCAGACAGTTTGATTTAACTGCTCGTCTTTAAAGCCTGCACTGGAAAATACGCCAAGCTGATAATCGCGTTTATTGAGCGCATTAAATAAGATTGGCTGCAAATGGGCTTCATCAATGCTTTGCCAATATGTCGTTGGTAAACCATAAAAGAGTGAATATAACCCGAGTTGGTGGTTATTACTGCCGCTGAAATGGTTAGTAAAATTCAATGACTGTTGGGCAAACTGATAACTGTTTGGCATGCTTTTGTCATTCAACGCATCAAAACGCAATCCTTCAACAACGACGACCAATAAATTAAACGGCTGAGCGCTTAATTTAGTGTATTGCAGTGAATGCTCTGGGTAATTGAGTGAGTTACCATCGTGTAAACCCGCTTTGCGTGATTTTTCACGAATACGGTCAATGTCAATTAAGCCATAAGAGTTGAGCAGGTTACGTGCTGTCATTGGATAAAACAGCGGGTAGTTAATTTTCTGCGCGGTAATCGGTCGATAAATTGTTGCATCAGCCCAAACGTGAACCACATGGGTTAGAAAGAAGCAGATAAAAAAGCCAACCGCTAAGGGTTTACCGAGTTTGCGGCGCTCTAAATTACGCAGGCTCACCCAGCTTAGCCGCGCCAATAAAAGCTCAACAAAGAAAATGAGTGGTACGAGAATAAAGATGAGATTCACGTCCGTGCTCTGGCGGTTATTCTCTTTATCAATGAGTAACTGCCACAGCATCGGATTAAGATGCACATAAAAACGTGAAAAAACTTGAGTATCGATTGCCAGAGCACTAACGCCCATTGTGGCAATTATTGCCCCGAGAAAACGAAGAGTGCGGCTGCTGGGCAGCAAAAAGCTCAACGGAAATAACGTGAGCAAAAAGACCATGAAAGGTAGAAAAGAAAACTGTCCTAGCCAACTGACAAACATATAAGCCTGACCTAGCAAAGTATCAGGCCAATGGGCTATATACAGATAGCGAATCGCTATCAGCAGCGTAATGACGATATTTCCTAAACAAAACCAGTGGCCCCAGCTTATCAGCTGAGACACTTTGTCGCGATATTTTAGCTCGCCTTGGACCATATTGCTGGCTGTTCCTTACATACTACGAGTGTTTTGGCGACTCAATTGAGCTTTTTAGAGCTTTACCAAAACTTTCGGCTAATTTTTGTCTTTGATCTGCAGCGATTCGTGTATTTATAATATTCGTTGCCGCATTACCCAATACCATCAATGCTAAATCATTGGGTGCTTGATGATTATCTAAAATTGTCATGATTTCTTGAAGCATTTGTTCAACTTTTTCAGATGGGTATTTTGAAATGATAGCCATGTTGTTCGTCTGATTCCAAAAGAAAAGATGCGTATAATACCGTACCCAAGGCACAAAAACTAACAAAACGACTATGAGCTTATCGCTAAAACACTTAGTTTTACATTCTATTGGCTTAAACGAACAGGGTGAAGTGTCCCTTAATTTACGTTCGCAGGAGCCAGCTGTTACCGACAATGCGCTTGAGTTAATTGAAAATCTACATCTAACTTATAATAGTAAACCCTCGAAAGGATTTGGATATTTTGCCGACCCTGAGGCTCGTTTGCCAGCGCAATTACAGCAATTTTTATCTCTTGAGCAAGAATTTATTCCTTTTTCGGGGGAATTAGCCAAAGAGCTGGTTGATAGAATTAACCATTATGAACTCACCGAACAGGGCATTTTATTGATAGCCTATTATGAGTTCATCGGTAGTGACTACCTGCAAATCATGTTATTGCAGGATAAAGCCGCTCCTGCTGTGAACGAACAGATGGAAATCACTGCAAGCCATTATTTAGAGACATCTTCAATTCAATTAGCTGCTCGCATTGATATTACTGAAATGCAGCGCAATAGTGAGTCGAAACGCTATGTGTCGTTTATTCGTGGTCGAGCTGGGCGAAAAGTTGCTGATTTTTTCGTTGATTTTTTAAGCTGTGAAGAAGGACTTGATGTTAAGCAGCAAAATGCCATGCTGATGAGTGCTGTCGATGAGTTTTGCGATGTTGCAAACCTCGATGCTCAGGAGAAAACAGAGTATCGCTCGCAGGTTAAATCATATTGCGACCAACAACTCAAAGATGGCGAAGAGATCCAAGTTAAAGAACTCTCAGCTCGCCTCCCTAGTAATGAAGGCCCTGCTGGGGATTTTTATTCATACGCTGCGCAAAATTTCCCCATTGAGGAACAATTTCCAGCTGATAGAAGCTCGCTAAAAAAACTCACGAAGTATTTTGGCCAAGGCAAAGGGATGACCATTAGCTTTGATCAGGCGCTGCTTGGTGAGCGGGTAACCTACGACCCTCAAACAGATACGTTAACTGTTGTTGGCTTGCCACCAAACTTAAAAGAACAGCTTCGAAGAGCAACAGGCGGCTCTGAGACCAACGAGTAGCTCGTGATAAAACAAAGCCCGCGTTTAAAGCGGGCTTTTGGCATCAATGAATCAATCGATTAAAGGCGGTTGAAACCGAGGCGTTGCCCATGGGCTTCACATTTAATTTCGCCTTGGTGATAAACGATTTCACCATTGACCAAAGTCGTCTGAATAGCACTTTGGAATGTTTGCCCTTCAAATGGTGACCAGCCACAGTGATACATAATATTATCAGCGGCTACCGTATTTGGCTGATTTAAGTTCACCAATGTTAAATCGGCGAAATATCCTTCGCGCAGATAGCCGCGGTCTTTAAGCTGATAACGCTCTGCAACAGCATGAGATGTCTTACGAACAATTCGCTCTAAACTGAATACACCTTGATGATAAAGCTCAAGAAGAGCTGGCAACATGTGCTGGACTAATGGCATACCTGATGGCGCCTGAAAGTAGCTGTTGTCTTTTTCTTCTTTGGTGTGCGGAGCATGGTCGGTGGCGATGATGGCAATTCGGTCATCATTAACCGCTTGCTGCAGCGCTAATTGGTCTGAGCGAAGTTTGATGGCCGGGTTACATTTAATCAAGCTGCCTTTGGTTGCATAATCATCTTTGTTAAACCATAGATGGTGCACACATGCTTCAGCGGTAACAGTCGCTGAGGCTAAATCATGCAAATGGGTAATCGGTGGGAACTGTTGTAACTCTTCTGCGGTTGTTAAATGCAGAACATGCAGTCTAGCATTATGTTTTTTAGCTAAAGCAATGGCTTGCGAAGAAGAATCATAACAGGCTTCGCGGCTGCGGATTTCTGCATGCAATTCCATTGGAATATTATCGCCATAGCGGTGGCGGTATTCATTTTCCAACGCTTGAATCATTGGCGTGTTTTCGCAGTGGGTTGCAATTAATACCGGTGAGTTTGCAAAAATACCGGCGAGAATTTGTTCATCATCAACGAGCATATTCCCAGTACTTGCGCCCATGAAAATTTTAACGCCGCAGGCTGCATTTGGATCAAGTGCTTTAATGACATCTAAATTGTCATTGGTGGCACCTAAATAAAAGCTATGGTTAGCATAGGCACGACCAGCAGCTCGCTGGTATTTCGCTTCGAGCTCATCAAGTGTCGTGGTTTGTGGATTAACGTTCGGCATCTCCATAAAGCTGGTGATCCCGCCAGCGACTGCTGCGCGTGATTCACTCTGGATGTTGCCTTTGTGCATTAATCCTGGTTCCCGAAAATGAACTTGATCATCAATAACACCGGGTAATAAATGCAGCCCTTCAGCGTCTAAGACCTGTTCACCAGGTCGGGCAGAAAGTTCGCTAGCGATGGTTTCGATTCGTTCGCCTTGAATTCGTACATCGCCGACGCTGATGTTGTTTTCATTTACCAGTGTTGCGTTTTTAATTAATAATCGTCGCATGGGGGAGGATCCGTTCAATTAATCAGTGGTGTAGGTATAATAGCGGATCTAGACATCAATCATAAAGTAATAGAACAACTTGAATGAAACTTTTTGTTAACGATTTAACGGTTATCGATTCCACTTTTCTCTGTCCTGACAGGGGGTTAGTTGGCGAAAGCTGGATTGTCGACATCGAATTAAGCGGCGAATTGAACCAGATGAATATGCTGCTGGATTTTGGCGTTGTTAAAAAAACGATAAAAAAAATTATCGATGCCTATGTCGATCATAAACTTTTAGTGCCGAAACGCTCACCACAATGCCAGATTAATGAGCAAGATGATGAGCGCGTTCAGCTAAGTTTTTCTCGCTCTGGGCAAAGTGATATTTTTTTGTGCTGTCCTAAACAGGCATTTTGTTTTGTCGATTGCCTTGAGATTACTGAGACTGCGTTGGTTCATCATCTGATTGAAACACTTCGGCCACATTTACCTGATAATATTAATGACTTGACTATCTCGTTGCGTAATGAACAGATTGAAGGGCCTTATTATCATTACAGTCATGGTTTGAAAAAACATCAGGGAAATTGCCAGCGTATTGCGCATGGGCATCGCTCTATGATCGAAATTTTTGTCGATGATGAGTTGGATGATGAGTTATGTGCCAGCTGGGCGATGAAATGGCGCAATATTTATTTAGGAAGCCAGGAAGACTGTGTGGATGTCGCAGATTTAAGTTTTGCCGCTCAAGCTGCGCTCGATAACCATTATGGCTTTGCATATCATGCGCCTCAGGGCTTTTTCGAATTAGCTGTGCCCATGAGTGAATGCGATATGTTGCCTTGCGATACAACGGTTGAAAACTTGGCTCATCATATTGCCTCGCAAGTGAAGCTATCTCATCCAAATCAGAGCATTAGAGTCCATGCCTATGAAGGTGTCGGCAAAGGTGCAATTGAAGAGTTATCATAAAACGATTATTGCTTATTTTGGTTATCTTTAGTTCAAATGCGTACGAAACATCCAAATAAGTCAAATTATCGTAAAGGGACTTGCCGTTATTCATCATAATCTCATAGATTTATGCGGCATGCTCGATTAAGCTAATTCACCTATATGTTAATTATCATTTGCTTACCTTGGAGGTACGCATGACTGAAGAAACTATTTTTAGCAAAATTATCCGCAAAGAGATTCCCACAGAGTTACTTTTTCAGGACGAGTTAGTCACTGCCTTTGCCGATATTTCTCCACAAGCTCCGGTTCACGTTTTAATTGTCCCTAATAAATTAATTCCAACGGTGAATGATGTGACGGCTGAAGATGAGCAAACCATTGGTCATATGGTCAATGTTGCACGTCAGATTGCAACCGAAAAAGGCATAGCTGAAGATGGCTATCGTTTAGTCATTAATTGTAATGAGTTTGGGGGACAGGAAGTTTTCCATCTACATATGCATCTGCTCGGAGGCAAACCGCTAGGCCCTTTATTGAGTCGATAATACATGGGTAAATTAGTCGCCTTTGGTCGCGTTGCTGCGGTTTCAATTAGCTTGCTCGCGATGGTGGGATGCTCGTCATTAACTGGGCGAGATCTCATTCAAACTTATAGCTCGCAAATGTCTGATATGCGACATAGCGTTAATGATGGTGATATTAAGCAGGCCATTGATGACGTTGACCCAGGTTCTGCTCATAACACCAGTTATTACCTCAGACAGCTAGAGTTAGGGCGCCTTGAGCAGCTAGCGGGTAATTATCAAGGCAGTGAACAACATTTTAAGATTGTCGCTGATTATTTAGATTGGCTCTCAAATCAGGCCCAGTATCGGCTTTCGCACGGCATACAAAATACAGCGGCTATGCTTACCAATGATAGTGCCAGAAGCTATCAAATTCCTGTGTTCGAGCAGGTTATGTTGCACCAATATCAAGCCGTCAATTACCTGCATCAAAACAATTTAACGGGCGCGCTAGTTGAAGTTCGCAAAGCAGAACAGCTCCAGCAAAAGGCGTTAGATAATCACTCTGATGAACAAAGCGCTGATGAGGAGCGTTATCGTTCGCAAGTGCAGTCTGTGATGTCACAGTATCCTTCAATGAGTGAGTTGATTAGCCAAAGCAGCAGTCAGTATCAAAATAGCTATACCTACCTGTTTAGTAGTGCACTGTATTTAGCTGCAAATCAACCTAACGATGCCTATATCGATTTAAAACGAGCACTTAAAGTCGCACCTGATAATCGCTCCATCGGTTCACTTACCCGTTATTTGGCTGAGCAACAAGCAATGCCCGATGCGAGTGCTTTAAAAGCTCGTTATCCTAAACTTGATTTGAATGACACCAAAGGAATGGTGTGGGTGTTTGTAGAGCAGAATTTAATTCCTTATCGGCGTGAATTTGCAGTGCGTTTGCCAGTACCGGTTAATCACCAGTTTCAATATTGGTCAGTGGCATTTCCTGTCCTTCCTGACTCAATTAAGCCGAGTGCGAACGTGACGATTCATGCGCAAGGACAAGTCATGCAAGCACAGGTGAGCACGCAGTTACAATCTTTAGCGGGTAGAGCGTTAAAAGATGAGCTCCCTGGGATGATTGTTCGCCAGCTATTACGTTTAAGCAGTAAAAGTGTGTTAGCCGATCAGATGAATCGGCAAAATGGTTGGTTAGGGCTACTGACTAACCTTTATAATGCAGTCAGTGAACATGCTGATACTCGCAGTTGGGAAACTTTACCCGCAACCGTGCGTTTTGCTGCAGGTGCATTTGCGCCGGGTACAATTAATTTAAAATTTTCACCTCTTGGGCAGACAGTTGCAGTGCCAGTTAAAAAGCAATCGATTACCATCGTGATTGCATCATCAATTGGCCAAGTGTGGAAAGCTCAGGTTTTTACTCTTTAAGGAGGCGTTATGCGTCGCAATACAATTGTAGCGATTGGAGCTGCATTGATATTAAGTGGATGTGCTACTTATTCAGCGGGTGTTGGAACACCAGTGATTGCGGCAACGGACATGCCAGCTCAATTGCAAAAAAATGATAATTCACTACTTGGCCGGAGTGTTCGCTTTGAGCACGCGGGGATAAAAGCACTTGCTGATGGTCGCAAGCAGGCATTTATTACACTGAGTTCGCAAAGCAACTATGATCAGCATTTGCAATATCGTTTTTATTGGTATGATGCCAATCATCAACAGGTCGAGCAAACACCTTGGCTTTCAACTGTTTTGCATGGGCAAGAACAACAGCAGTTGCAATCTACCGCGAAAACTAGCAATGCTAGCGCATTTCGCTTTTACGTCCGTCAGGCTGACTAACAGGAGTCCGTATGAGTAAGAAAACATCTTTATTGGTCACCTCTGCAGTAATTGCTGCGCTGGGTTTAACCGGGTGCGCCGAAAAAGTCAGTTATGGCGATGCCCAAGCGGTAGAAACCGTGAATGTGAATTTTGGTTCAACTGATTTGCAAAAAATTGCGAACAACATGACCGATTCACTGCTTGCCTCTGGGTTTACGCAAAAACTTTCGGCGCAGGGTAAAACCCCAGTTATTTATGTTGAAGGGATTAAAAATAAAACCAGTGAACATATTGATACTGAATCGATTACTAACTCAATTTCGACAAAATTATTGCAGTCTGGCAAGTTCCAATTTGTTGATATGACTCGCGTGAATGCGGTTCGTAAACAGCTTAATTATCAAAACCAGAGCGGCATGGTTGACCCTGACAAAGCTGTGCGTTTTGGTCATCAAGTCGGTGCCCAGTACATGTTGTATGGCAACTTATCTAGCATTGTTAAATCAAATAGCTCAACTAAAGATGTCTATTACAAAATGACGATGCGCCTGATGGATCTTAAAACTGGGTTATTAGTTTGGGCTGATGAAACACAGATCCGCAAAGACGCCAAACGCTCATTATTTGGTTGGTAAGATGGGACCATTATTTTTAGATTTAACTGGCGTTGAAGTTGATTCTGTTGAGCGAGAAATGCTTTCGCACCCTCTGGTCGCGGGCGTTATTTTATTTACGCGCAATTATGTTGAAAGACGCCAGCTTATCGATTTGGTGCGTCAGATTAGAGAGGCTCGAAAAGAGCCGTTGCTGATTGTTGTGGATCAAGAGGGGGGGCGAGTACAGCGTTTTCGTAACGAATTTAGCGCTTTACCTGCCGCTGGTGAACTTGAAGCATTGGCTAACGCTCACCAACTTGCTCCTCAACATGTCTGTCGTGAGATTGGTTGGTTGATGGCAGCAGAGCTGCGTGCTTCTGATATCGATTTAAGCTTAGCCCCAGTGTTAGATATTAATGGTATTAGTAATGTCATCGGTAATCGCGCATTTGCCAGTGACGCCGCGGGCGTTGTTCAATTTGCGCAAAGTTATATTGAAGGTATGCGTGAGTGGTCGATGCGCTGCGTGGGGAAGCATTTTCCAGGTCATGGTAGTGTCCAAGCAGATTCTCATATTGCTCAGCCCATTGATAACAGAGCTTTTTCTGTCATTGAAAAAAGTGACCTAAAACCCTTTCAAGAGTTGATAAAAAGCAACCAGTTAGATGCTGTCATGCCTGCTCATGTTATCTATTGTGAAGTTGATGATAAGCCTGCAGGATTTTCTAAATATTGGATAAATAGCATTTTAAAAGAATATTTAGGCTTTAAAGGCCTTATTTTCAGTGATGATTTATCCATGCAGGCGGCTCACATAGCGGGGAGCGTTTTAGAGCGAGCTCAATTAGCACTGGGTGCAGGGTGCGATCTGTTACTAGCCTGTAACGATAGAAATGCCAGTGAACAGTTGCTCGATGGCCTAGATCAAGGTTATTGTCATGATAAAGCATTGGCACTTCAAGCTAACAAACCGGCTCCGAGTTGGCATGATCTTGACCAAAGTGAGCGATATCATCGCGTGCGAAATCTTCTCGAAATAGAGTGCTGAAATTGGTCTAGTGGTATTAAAAAATGAAATAGTGTCCCATTTTAAGGATGAAATATAAGAGTTTTATTAGTAAAATGGGCTATCTTGTTGATTTTTACTTTTTGTTGCATAAAAACGACTATTTGCTAAAAAAATGTGATGAAAGTCACCAGTTTTTCTTTATAATCATGGCCATTATTATCATCTGAGCGTATTTGACGCTTAATAATAAATAGCGTCGTTTCCAATCAGAGATAGAAATTCAGTTGGTATAAATTTGGAGACGTGTGTCCATGTTGAAGATTGTGGTAGTCGGTGGTGGAGCTGGTGGATTAGAGCTAGCCACTAAATTAGGTCGTAAGTTAGGGCGTAAGAACAAAGCCGAAATTACTCTGGTCGACCGGGATCGTACCCATCTTTGGAAACCGTTGTTACATGAAGTTGCAGCCGGTTCAATGGATTCTGGCATTGATGCTTTAAGTTATCGCTCACATGCGGCTCATTGCGGCTTTAGTTATCAAAAAGGTGAAATGAGCGGCTTGGACCGCGAAAATAAAACAATTCATCTTGCGCCTATTCATGAAGAAGGCAAAGAGTTGGTTCCGGAACGAACTATTAGCTATGACATTTTGGTAATGGCGATTGGTTCAGTTTCAAATGATTTTGGAACTAAAGGCGTTAAAGATCACTGTATCTTCCTTGATAATCCTGCTCGTGCTCAACTTTTCCACCAACGTTTATTAAACCGATTTTTACAGTTTTCTTCACAAGCGGTTGATCCTGAGCACCCAAGTTCAGATGAAAAAGTGCGTATCGCGATTGTTGGTGGTGGGGCAACCGGGGTTGAGCTTTCAGCCGAGCTGCATAATGCCGCTGAGCAGTTAAAAGCCTATGGAGTGCCAAACGTTTCAAACGAATGCTTAGCCGTGACTCTTGTCGAAGCTGGCCCTCGTATTCTGCCTGCATTGCCTGAGCGTATTTCTGGCGCTGCACATAACGAGCTCAGTAAAATGGGCGTTGATGTTCGCACCGCAACAATGGTGACAGAAGCTTCTGAAGAAGGTCTTACCACTAAAGATGGTGAACTCATTCGAGCAGACTTAATGGTATGGGCTGCGGGAATTAAATGTCCTGATTTCATGAAAGAGTTAGGTGGCCTAGAAACGAACCGTATCAACCAGTTAGTTGTGCGTAAAACGCTACAGACGACTAGCGATGATGCTATTTATGCGATTGGTGATTGTGCAAGTTGCCCAATTGATGATTCTGGTAAAACTGTTCCGCCTCGTGCTCAGTCCGCGCATCAGATGGCATCGTGCGTTTACGAAAATATCTTAGCGGGTATTAAAGGCAAACAGCCAAAAGAATATGTTTATAAAGATTATGGTTCACTCGTTTCATTGAGTAATTATTCTACTGTTGGTTCGCTGATGGGGAACTTAATGCGGGGCTCGATGAAAGTTGAAGGTCGAATCGCTCGGGTGATGTATATTTCTTTGTACCGGATGCATCAGATTGCGCTGTTTGGTTATCTAAAAACAGGGCTAATTATGTTGGTTGGACGCTTAAACCAAGTGTTACGACCAAAACTCAAACTGCATTAATCAAATCAGTTCGTTTTATAATTTATCAAGGCTCGCTTATTAAGCGGGCCTTTTTGTTAAGGGCCAGATAGATATCTAATATCGCCTATTCTGGTTATGATAGAGTTCTATTTTAGGCCGAAAGGAGCAAAGAATGCCTTGGCAAACCAAGTCGAAAAAGGTGGTTTTTGAAAACCCATGGTTACGCGTTGAAGATCATAGCGTAATAAATCCTGCGGGTAATCCTGCTCAATATGGCATAGTCCATTTTAAAAATCGGGCAGTTGGTGTTGTTGCATTAACCGATGACCAGCAAATTTATTTGGTGGGGCAAAGCCGGTATGCGCTCAATTGCTATTCATGGGAAATTCCCGAAGGCGGATGCCCTGAAAACGAAGCAGTTGAAGATGCAGCTAAACGAGAGCTGCGCGAAGAGACTGGATTAATCGCAAATAGCATCGAGCCGCTATTTAAGATGCATTTATCTAATTCAGTGACCGATGAAACGGCGTATCTATTTTTAGCAACGCAGTTGCAAGCTGGCGAACAAGAGCTTGAAGAAAGCGAAGATATTAGCGTTAAGAAACTTGCTCTAAGCGAAGCAATTGCGATGGTTGAGCGAGGTGAAATAACCGATGCAATTACCATCGCAGCTTTATATGCAATTGAACGGCGGCTAGCCAAATAGGCATAGCCACCGCATGAGTTGGTTAATTTTGGTTAGCAATTTTACGGATCTGAATGATTACGCCAAATTTAGGGTGGTCAAAATAATGGATCTCTCCAGAGCGTACCCGCCTTTTTTGATCGAATTTATAACTCAGTAGTGCCGGCTGTGGTGTAGGCACTTGTCCGGCATTTGTTGTAGCCATCCCATTATCAAGATTGTTTACACCAGGTGCTGGATTGCTTTGGCGAGCAGCTGGGTTTGGCTCGGTTAATAGCAGTTTGGAGTCGATATATAGGTAATGTTGCAGGGATATTTTGATACCACCTTGCAGTTCCCAAAACGGCCCCTCTACGGGATTAACCAAATTAGGGTCCAAATGTTTCCCCGCAATCACCCCAAGATAGGCGGCGCGATTAGGCGAATGAATATTTTGTCGCCAGGCCATATGCAACATAGGGGTGTAACGCGATGAACTCGCCAGACGTTGCCACTGAGCGTTGAGTTTAAACTGCGAACTCGGTAGTACCTGCACTTGCACCGGTGCCAATTTAGGCCAATCACTACCATTAATGAGGCTAGGAATGCTGGGAATCGAACTGTTTTTAAGACAATTTGGGCCCTGGCAATTTAATAACGGCGATAACAACCAATGTTTGGGGGCAATTTTTAATTGCTGTTGGGATTGATCCCAATATTCCGGGCTTGGCTGTGGATTATTGCGTTTAAAGATAATTAATTCGATATCAAATGGTCGGGCGCTTGCCGGCAATGCAGCAGCGGTTGTTAATAGAGATAAAATGACCAAAGACACGATTCGTTTAAGCATAGCGGGCTTCCGGAAGTTGGTGATTAGTGAAGTCATCGAGAAGTTGTTTGATCTGCTCCATTTTTTCTCGGCGATCCACACTTTGCACATTGAATTTTAAGCGAGTTGGGCCGTCCATGTGGTACTGATTATCTGCTTTTTGCAAAAGAGATACGAGATACGTTGGGTCAACACTTGATTGTTGACTAAATTCGATAATGCCAGTTTTATTGCCTGCTTCGACGCGTTTAAGCCCTAACTGTGTGGCTTGTTGTTTGAGTTGTTGTACGCTAAACAGATTTTTAGCCGCATCTGGCAGTAACCCGAATCGGTCAATCAGCTCAACTTGCAGCTCGCGCATTGCCAGTTCATCTTCACAGTTAGCTAACCGTTTGTAGATAGAGAGGCGGGTGTTAACATCACTAATGTAGCTATCTGGCAGTAATGCTGGAATTTTAAGCTCAACATCAGCTTGATTACTTTCTAACAGATCAAGAGACGGTTCTTTACCAGATTTTAAGGCATTAACTGCGCGCTCAAGCATTTCCATGTAGAGGGTAAAGCCAACTGCTTCAATCTGACCGCTTTGCTCTTCGCCAAGCAGTTCACCAGCACCACGAATTTCTAAATCGTGGGTCGCAAGGGTGAAGCCTGCGCCCAAATCTTCAAGTTCGGAAATAGCATCAAGACGTAATTTAGCATCGCGAGTCATTGCCTTAGGATGAGGTGTTAACAAATATGCGTAGGCTTGATGATGTGAGCGGCCAACACGGCCACGGAGCTGATGCAATTGTGCCAGCCCAAAGTTATCGGCTCTATCAATGATAATCGTGTTGGCATTTGGAATATCAATACCAGTTTCGATGATTGTGGTACAAACTAACACGTTAAAACGCTGATGGTGAAAATCAGACATGACCTGTTCGAGTTGTCGTTCACGCATCTGACCGTGACCGATGCCGACGCGAGCTTGAGGCAGTGCTTGCTGCAGCTCTTGGGCAATGCGCTCAATGGTTTCAACATTATTATGCAGAAAATAGACTTGTCCACCGCGGGTGATTTCACGAGTAATGGCTTCTTTAATCAGCGCTTCATCGCGGCGTCTCACAAATGTTTTAACTGACAGACGCCGAGCCGGTGGCGTTGCGATAATCGACAGATCTCGCATGCCACTCATTGCCATATTCAGTGTTCGGGGGATTGGCGTCGCGGTCAGAGTAAGAATATCTACATCGGCGCGCATCGCTTTAATTTTTTCTTTGTGACGAACGCCAAAGCGGTGCTCTTCATCAACAATCAATAAACCAAGGTCGGCAAATTTAATGTTACTTGAGAGTAATTTGTGCGTGCCAATGACGATATCGACTTTGCCATCGGCGAGATCTTGTAAAATAACGCTTTGTTGCTTGGCTGTTTTAAACCGAGATAAAACCTCAATGCGCACTGGCCAGTTGGCAAAGCGGTCACAGAAGTTATCATAGTGTTGCTGGGCCAACAAAGTGGTTGGCACTAACACTGCAACCTGTTTGTTATCGCTCACCGCGACAAATGCCCCGCGCATTGCAACCTCAGTTTTACCAAAGCCAACATCGCCACAAACAAGCCGGTCCATCGCCTCTGGTCGGCTCATATCACTGACAACTGCATTGATGGCATTGATTTGATCGTCGGTTTCTTCAAATGGAAATTCGCTGCAGAACTGCTGGTAGTCATCGTCATTGAGTTTAAATGGATAACCTGGTTTGGCAGCGCGTTTAGCGTAAATATTAAGGAGTTCTGCGGCCACATCACGGACTTTCTCTGCGGCTTTTTTACGAGCTTTCTGCCAGGCATCACTACCCAGTTTATTTAGCGGTGCGCTGTCTTCTGAGCTACCGCTGTAACGGCTAATTAAGTGCAATGATGAAACAGGAACATAAAGCTTGGCATCGTTAGCATACAGCAGTGTTAAAAACTCAGTTGTCACACCGCCTGCATCCAATGTGTTTAATCCTTGATAACGTCCAACCCCGTGTTCTAAATGTACCACCGGCTGACCGATGGATAATTCAGCAAGGTTACGAATCATCGCATCAGGGTTAACAGAAGAGTGCGATTTTCTCGAGCGATTTCGCACAACTTGCTTGCCGAGCAGGTCACTTTCACCGATAAAAACTAATTTTTGGCTAGGCGCCATAAAGCCTTGTTCTAATGGCGCAATAAAAAGATAAAAGCGGTTAGATTCGGTGATTTGCTCAATACTAGTGATACTTTTAAGTGGCAGTTTTAGTGGTTTTAATAGCGCTGATAAGGCTTCTCGGCGTCCGGCTGATTCCACGACAAAACAGATGGTGTGGTCATTTTGCTCAATGAATTGCCGAAGCTTTTGAGTGGTTTCACTCAGCTGATGGTTAAATGCAATATCTGGCAGTGGCTCTAAATCGAGATTGGTTCGCCCAGGCGCTGCTGTCCAAGGTTCTTGTTGCATTGATAAACGAGCAAATTGCTTGATTGCTTCAAAGCATTGTTCGACATTTTGATAAAGTTCGTTGGGTTCAAGCAGTGGCCGGAGTCGGTCATGGCGGCGATTTTCAAATCGCTCATGGATACTTTGCCAAAATTGCTGAGCCGCACTGTTAATGTCGCCAATAGTAATGACGCACAGCTCTTGGGGCATTAACTCACTAATCGTTGCTGTCGATTCATGAAACAGTGGCAGATAGTATTCAATCCCCGCAGGCCAGATCCCTTTGGAAACCTGTTGATAGATTGACTCGCTTTCGCGCGGAACATCAAATCGCTCCCGCCAGCGGGTGCGAAAGTTCTCAATGGCTTTAGGGTCGGTTGGAAACTCGTGAGCGGGTAGCAGGTTAATTTGGTCAATGGTTTCACGACTTCGCTGATCATCTGGATCAAAGCTGCGAATGGTGTCTATTTCATCATCAAAAAAATCGATTCGATAGGGAACATCTGAGCCCATTGGGAAAATATCTAAAAGGCTGCCGCGAATGGCAAATTCGCCATGCTCAATAACCTGATCAACTTGTTGATAGCCAGCTTCAACTAAATTGGCGCGAAACGCTTCAATATTAAGTCTCTGGGCCGTTTTTAGCGAAAGAGAGCGACCTAAAATATAGCTTTTGGGCGCACAGCGCATCATCCACGTAGCAACCGTTGTAATAACAATCAGTGAACCCGGATTGAGAAACATCTGCGAGAGAATACGCAATCGAGTCGAGATGATCTCCTGATGCGGCGAAAACTGATCATACGGCAGGGTTTCCCAATCGGGTAATATCGCAATATCGCGGCCTGTATTTAACCCATTTAGCTCATGTTCTAAGCGAATTGCCGAGCGGGTATCAGGAGTTAAAATAATGATCGGTGCCTGTGTGGCATGAATATACTGATAAACCGCTAGAGCGATACTACTGCCGGGTAGCTGACCAATTCGTTTATGATCGCCTGGCCCTTCAGGCAGAGAAAAATTTGGAAACAACTCGGTCATAACTATTTTGAGATTTTCCTATCTATCGAAATGCATTGATGCAATAAGTTTAGTTTTGCTGACGGCGGGCATTGGCTCGCTCTTGCAGTAATTTGGATTGCACATGCAAGCTGGCGCGTACAAGTGCTTCTCTATCTTCCTCGCGAATTAAAGCATATTCACAAGCAATATTGAATGGCTGCTGATTCATCACGTCAACGACTCGTGCATAACAAAAAATAGCGCAGGCTTCGCTGGTGATGAAAATTTTCATTTTTACGAGTTGGCCAACTTTTAACTCATCTTTCCAGCTAAAGCGAATTTGTGAACCACCAAAATGAGTCGAATCCGTGCGAAAGTTAGGGTCATCTTGCAGCGATAAAACATAAGTGAGCACGCGATCAAGCTTTTCGGCCTGTGCTTTTAAATAATGTTTTAGCGCGCCACCAGCTTCGCCTAATGATTGTAGGCTTGAGCTAATATCGGTGAGCTGATTTTGCTGCGCATTTGCTAATTTAAACGACTCAGGGATCTGATTGAGAAATTGCTCATGGTCGGGCAGGTCAGTCTGCTCGGGCAATGGCTCAACATTGAGATTGAGTTGGTAAGCTACACTAAAAAAAGACGTTTCATCACTCATTTAAGCCAAAGCTCCAAAAGTTAACCTGAATCGACATCATAGCAAATTTCTTAAAAAAGCGGGTATTGGGTTTGTTGCAAAAGTTTTGCCACGGTATGATAAGCGCAATTTATTCGAAGGCTTGATATTTGTGCAACGTACTTGGCAATTAGCATTTAAAATAGCGTGGCGTTTTTCAAAAGGCAGTCGCAAACAGCGATTTGCCAGTTTTGTCAGCGGTTTTTCAACTATCGGAATTACCCTCGGCGTTGCCGCTCTTATCACGGTTATCTCAGTGATGAACGGGTTTCAAAATCAATTGGAGCAGCGAATTTTAAATGTGGTTCCGCACTTGCAAATCCCTGCGCACAGCAAAGTTCCCGCGCCATTATCTCAGCTGCCTCAAGCCCCGTTGGTGAGCGCAAAAGTTGTTTTACAAAGCACTTCTGGGTTACATGCAGCGCAGATGCAAGGTATCAATCCAAAATTAGAACCTGATAGAGTTTTGCTTGAGAGACATACTTTGCAAGGGCACTTGGCTAGTCTTAAAAGCGGCAAATTTAATGTCATTCTTGGCTCAGAGATCGCTCAGCAATTGGGAGTCAGCGTTGGCGAAAACGTCCGAATTATTGCCACCGATACTTTAATCTATACGCCATTTGGTGAAATGCCTTCGCAGCGCACCTTCCATGTTGCGGGCGTTTTTCAGTTTGCCTCTGAAGTTGATAATCAGTTTATCTGGGTTAATGATGCTGATGCTGCCCGATTGTTACGTAAACCGCTTTCGCAAGTGAGTCAGACCCGTTTATTTGTTCCAGACCCGCTTAATATTGAGAAATATAGCCAGTATCTTCCGGCCCATGGACTTGATTGGCGCCATTATTACGGGCAGCTGTTTTCTGCTGTTAAAATGGAAAAGACAATGATGAGTTTTTTGTTTTGCCTCGTTATTGCTGTGGCCGCATTTAATATTTTGTCTGCATTGGTGATGATGGTCGGTGATAAACAATCTGATGTCGCTATTTTGCAGACGTTGGGTATGCCTAAGCGGTTGCTATTGCGAATATTTATGATTCAAGGTGCTTGGAGTGGTTGTTTAGGTGCGTTTGTCGGAGCGGGTGCTGGCGTTGTACTGACTCATCATTTAAATCCATTATTAGAGTTATTAGGGCTGAATATGGCTCTTGGTGTTGGCGGCGTTCCTATTGTCATTGAGCCGTTACAAGTGATAGAAATTACCTGTTTAGCCATTATTTTAAGTGTACTTGCTACGCTATATCCTGCTTGGCAGGCCAGCCGTATTCAACCTGCAGAGGCATTGCGTTATGAATGATCAAATTTTAAGTTGCCGTGAGCTCACCAAGTATTATCAGGATGGTGAACAGAAAACGACTGTGCTCAAGGGAATTGATTTGCAGATTCGCTCTGGCGAGTCCGTGGCGATTGTCGGTAGCTCAGGTAGTGGTAAAAGTACGTTGCTTCATCTGTTGGGTGGATTAGATAAACCCTCCAGTGGAGATGTTGTCCTGGCAGGGCAATCACTAACCACTCTTTCTTCTAGAAAATTGGCAAGTGTGCGAAATCAGCGCCTTGGTTTTGTGTATCAGTTTCATCATTTATTAGGTGAATTTAGTGCACTTGAAAATGTAGCGATGCCGCAGCTTATCGCAGGACAAAGCACCAAACACGCACAGGCTAAAGCTCAAGAGCTCCTCAAGC
Organism: Celerinatantimonas sediminis; assembly: GCF_046054195.1. NCBI lineage: Bacteria > Pseudomonadati > Pseudomonadota > Gammaproteobacteria > Celerinatantimonadaceae > Celerinatantimonas > Celerinatantimonas sediminis. The sequence continues at coordinate 245,850 of NZ_JBEQCS010000003.1, read as the reverse complement.
GTGTTGGACTTGCACATCGATTGCATAGTCGCCCAAGCGAAATGTCCGGTGGTGAACGCCAGCGCACGGCTATCGCGCGTGCTTTAGTGAATAACCCTGACGTGGTCCTCGCCGATGAGCCAACAGGTAACCTAGATAGCCAAACAACCGATTCAGTTTATAACTTATTGCTGGAGCTCAACAAAGAACATGGCACTGCATTTGTTGTGGTGACGCATGACCGCGCTCTGGCAAGCCGTTTTAATCGCCAGCTTGAGATGAGCGATGGGCAATTAGTTTCAGCACAATCAGAGGCTCTTGCCTGATGCGACCATTTTTAGCATTTTATATTGGGCTTCGTTATCACCGGTTTGGTCAACGCCGAGGTTTGGTGAAGTTTATCTCTCGCTCTTCAACCATTGGTATTGCATTGGGTGTTGCGGTACTCATTATTGGTTTATCGGTAATGAATGGCTTTGAGCGCGAGTTGAATCAACGATTTTTGTCCGTCGTGAGTCAAGGGGAGCTGCCAGCGGTACATCCACCACTGCGCAATGCCAATAAATTGACCCAGATAGCCCAGAATACGCAGGGCGTAGTCGCGGCAGCTCCGTATGTAAATTTAACGGGGCTAATCAGTTATAACGGTCAGGTTGATGCAATTGCGATTCGTGGGATCTCGCCCCAATCTCAGCTCAAAGTGACAAATATTAAGCCCTATGTGCAATCTTTAGCTTGGCAACGTTTAACCGAGAATCAACCGGGCGTTGTTTTAGGCTCGCAAGTGGCAGCTAAACTCAAGGTCAAAACTGGCCAATATTTGACATTGATGCTGGCAGAGCGCTCTGATAACGGTAAATTTAAAGCTCCTAAACGAGTGCGGTTAAAGGTTCTGGGGACTTTTTCGGTCGGCGGTCAGATTGATGGTCAACTTGCATTTATGAGCTTAAAGCAAGCCCAGCAAATAAAAAGTTGGTCGGCTGAAGAGGTCAGCGGTGTCGCGCTGAAAGTGACTCATCCGCTACAAGCTTCCGATGTTGTGCGCCGCGTTGGTCTGCAATATCCACAGCTCGTTTATGTGCAAAGTTGGACACATAATTATGGCTATTTGTATCAAGACATTCAGATGGTTCGAACGATTATGTACGCCATTATGCTGCTGATTGTGATTGTTGCGTGCTTTAACATTGTTTCGACATTGATTTTAGCAGTTGCTGATAAACGTCGTGATCTAGCGATTCTTAAAACGTTGGGCGCTCAAGATGGCTTGCTTATTCGTTGCTTTATGATCTACGGTGCTTATAACGCAATTGTTGGATGCTTTTGGGGAATCGTCTTTGGCGTTCTTGGAAGTTGGTGGCTACCCGATTTAGTTGATGTGATGCAGCGTATTACAGGGCATCGATTGCTATCGCCAGATGTTTATTTCATTGACTTTTTACCTAGCCAATTGCAACTGGGTAATGTTCTGGTCGTCAGTATTACTGCCGCATTGATAGGAATTGTCGCAACAATTTGGCCAGCTAGCCGAGCGCGGTTGATACGCCCGGCTGATGAACTCTCACATTAACAAGCAAAGGCGGCAGCTTAGCGCCGCCGTCTATTTTGATAACGACGAATCGTCGAATAACGCCATAATTGGCTGATACTTAAATATCCTACAAACGAGAAGAAAACCCCGCAAACAAGACACCCGAGTAAGAACGGTGGGCCAATATGCGCCATCGTTTCAATAACCCACTGCCAAGTGAGTTCGAAATGAAAAGCCTCCGCAGGCGTTCTTAAGATATATGCCCCAACACGGTAACAAAAATAAAATAATGGTGGCATTGTCAGTGGGTTAGAGACCCAAACTAATGCAACCGATAATGGTAAATTTACCCGAAATAGCACTGCTAAGGCAGCGGCCATAATCATCTGTGATGGTAATGGTACAAATGCCATAAACAAACCAACGGCAAAAGCTCCTGCTGCTGAACGACGATTGAGTCGCCAGAGATTCCCATCTTGTAACCATCGACCTAAAAACCGTAAATTCTTGTTGGTTTTTAACTGCTCTGGGTCAGGCATGATGCGCTGCAATAATCTTTTTGGCATGTTATTATACTAATAAATATATCAATAAAGTCATGAAACTGTTTATTTGGGGTTGGTTACTGGCTTTGAGTTCCTCACTCATTTGGCCGGAAATTCCACCATTTTGGATCATATTCATTTTACTCGCTGGTGCGGCGATAGCGTTTTATTTTAGACGCTATTTTATCGCAGGAATATGCTTGGCTATCTGTTACTTTAGTTGGCAAGCCGCCGCATACCAAAATGCAGTGCAACAACTCGCTAAAAGTCCCTATAACCATACCATAGAAGGAAGAATTAGCGCAGTATCGAATGACCCATATCGAAGAAAAATTATTTTGCAGATCACTCATCTAGATAGATCTGATGGTCATCTCGTAGATGGTAAATTTATCCGCTTGAATCAGTACTTCAATGGTCCACAATCTGCTGTTTTGCCACTTTTCTCTGGTGATTTAATTCATGTTCAGGCAAAGCTTAAGCCAACTCATAGTAGTTTAAATGAGGGTGGGTTTAATTATCAACGCTATTTAGTCAGTCATCGGATAATCGCGCAGGGAACCGTTCGAAAAATTACCTATATCCATTCTGGACATTCATTTCACGCAGATATCGTGGCTAAGTTACAACCTTTTTTGCAGGATTTGTCTCAACGAGGTGTTATCCAAGCGCTCGTTGTTGGTGATCGCAGTTATATCAGTGCCACAGAGCGCGATTTATGGATGAATTCTGGGATTGGCCACTTGCTTGCAATCTCAGGGCTTCATCTTGGAATTTTGAGTTTTTGGGGATATCTCATTGGTTCTCTTTTAGCCTGTGGCCAAAGCCGCATAAAAAGCTATCTGGCACCAGCTTGCGCACTTTTGTTTGCTTTTGGATACGGTGAACTTGCTAATTGGCCAGCATCGGCTCAGCGAGCAATGACTATGCTCTTGATTTGGTGGGGATTGCGAGCCTTACATCTCAATTGTACTCGGATAGAGGTTTGGCTTATCGCTGCGTTTATCCTAACTGCGTTATGGCCTCTTTCGATTTTAAATGCAGGATTATGGCTTTCATTTTTTGCCATGTTAGCTCTTATCATATTGCTTTGGTTTCCAGTCAAAACCAAACTTGTGCGGATGCTTTTTCTACAAATCGGGTTACTCATTCTTTTATTGCCGCTGCAAATTCTCTTATTTGGATACTTGCCATTGTGGTCAGTTCCTTTGAACCTATTATTTATTCCTTATTTTTCTTTTGCTGTCGTGCCATGTTTGTTTATTAGCTGCCTAACTGCTCTCATAGGCTTGACTGGCGCTGCGCAGTTTGGCTTTGCTCTTTCTAATCATCTTATTGGCTATGTTGATAACGCGCTGGCATTGCTGCGTGACCATGTGCCATTGATGCTCGAGATCCCCCATCATATTTGGTTTATTGTGCTGCTTATCGGAGTGCTGTTTATCTTGAGTTTGGTTATCGGTAAACCTTGGATAGGTCTTATCGCTCTTATCAGTGGCTTTTTGGCAATTGGTCTACCTTGGTCAAAGGCCGATTGGCGAGTTGACTTCTTGGATGTTGGACAGGGATTATCTGTTGTCATTGAACAGGGTAGTGATGCGATTATTTATGATACCGGTAATTACTATCCAACCGGGTTTTCATATGCTCAGGCGGTCATTATTCCCTTTTTAAATGAAAGGCGTCTTAATGTTGATGAGATTGTGGTGAGTCATAAAGACATGGACCACTTTGGTGGTTATGCACTGTTACATCAACATTTCCCAAAAGCTGATTCGGTTTTCGGCGCTGATCCGCGATTTAAGTTACATAATTGCACAGGCGTTAGGCACTGGCACCAACTGATCCTTGAATATATTCAGCCTCCGACAACGTTACAATCAGTGAATAATCTATCGTGTATGGTATTAATCAGCGATGGGGTCCACCGCGTTTTACTTACCGCAGATATCGAAAAGCCAGCTGAACAGTGGTGGCTGAAAACCTTTCATGAAAAGGTGGATGGCATTAGCGTGCCGCACCATGGCAGTAACAGCTCATCTTCGCAAAAATGGCTGAACGATATTCAACCGCACTGGGCCGTGATTAGTAGTGGTTTTCATAATAGCTATCATTTTCCGCATTCGGCTGTTGTATCTAGGTATAAAAAATCGCATACCATGCTGCTTAATACGGCTGAACTTGGGCAAATATCAATATTATTTACTCATACACATGAGAAAATTCTCAGCTATCGTAATAATGTTGCTCCTTTTTGGTACAATCGCTTATTAATTACGAACAACGGTTGGTGATCTGTATCCAAACCGTTAGAATGACCGTCATTTTTTTAAATAGATACGTATATGGCTCAAGAGAATTCGACACTGCCCAAGAAGTCCAACTTCACTCGTCTATTAGCCTATGTTTCCGAGCGAAAAGCCGGACTTATTGCTGCAATCATTGGGATGATTGGCTATGCGTGCGTAGATGTTACCTTTATCTATTCAATTAAACCTCTTATTGATGAAGGTTTAAGTGGTAAAGATCCTTCCGTTTTAAAAATCATGCCGTTTTTTGTGGTCGGTATTGTCATTTTAAGGGGGAGTTTTAACTTTATTTCCTCTTATTGCATGTCGTGGGTTGGTAGCCACGTTGTAATGAAAATGCAGCAACAGATATTTGCTCATTTGATGAGCATGCCAATTGCATATTTTGACCGACATTCGATTGGCACGCTGCTTTCTAAAATTACTTACGATACCAATCAGATTGCTGATGCCTCAACGAAGACTCTCGTCACGATGGTGAAGCAAGGTGGTTTAGTGATTGGGTTGCTAGCGATGATGTTTTATAACAGCTGGCAATTATCACTGATCTTTTTGATTATTGGTCCGATTGTCGCAATTGCCATTCGAATTGTAAGTCGTCGTTTCCGTCGCATTAGTAAGAATTTGCAAGATGCCATGGGGAATGTGACAGCTGTTTCAGAGCAGATGCTCAATGGCCACCGAGAAGTATTGGCTTTTAATGGCCAAGATAAAGAAACCGAACGCTTTAAAAAGGTAAGTAATACGATTCGTCGCCAACAAATGAAAATGTCGGCCACATCTGCTATTGCGAACCCAGTCGTTCAGGCCGTGGCGGTTTCGGGGTTAGGCGTGGTGTTATATATCGCTTCGTTTCCTGAGATTATGCATGAGCTTTCAGCCGGGACTTTCACTGTTATCGTCACATCGATGATGATGCTATTGCAGCCGATTAAGCAGCTTACCCAATTAAATACCAATTTCCAGCGCGGTATGGCCGCGTGTACCAGTATTTTTAATGTCTTGGATGAGCCAACCGAAATTGACGGCGGCACATACGCACCAGATCGAGTAACGGGTGAGATTGTGTTTGATCATGTCACCTTTAGTTATCCAACCAAAGATGAGCCAGTGCTGCGCGATATTAGCTTTGATGTTCCAGCCGGGCGAACGGTTGCTCTAGTTGGCCGCTCAGGAAGTGGTAAAACCACCATTGCCAGTTTGTTACCTCGTTTTTATGAAATTCAGCAAGGTAGCATCACTATCGACGGCCATTCTATTGATGAGTTTAAATTGCCGTCGTTACGCCATCAATTCTCGATGGTGTCTCAAAATGTCCATCTGTTTGCTGGTACGATTGCCGAAAACATTGCATATGCGCAAGATAATGCTAGCCGAGAACAGATTGTTAAAGCTGCTGAAATGGCAAATGTTATGGAATTTGCCGAGCGTCTTCCGGATGGCTTAGATACCATTATTGGTGAACGAGGATTAATGCTCTCTGGTGGTCAGCGTCAACGCGTTGCGATTGCCAGAGCACTTTTAAGAGATGCTCCTATTTTGGTGCTCGATGAAGCAACCTCAGCTTTGGACACTGCATCTGAGCGTAAAATTCAAGAGGCGATTGAGCGAGTTTGCCAAGATCGTACTGCGATTGTTATTGCGCACCGCTTATCCACCATTGAAAATGCCGATGAGATCATTGTGATTGATGATGGTCATTTAATTGAACGTGGTAATCATCATCAGTTAATGGCTAAACAAGGCGCTTACTACCAGCTTTATCAGATGCAATTTGGTGGTGAGAGTGCTTGAGCACATCTGGTATAAAAGAAGTCTTTTAACTTGGATTTTATGGCCGCTAAGCTGTTTATTCGCTCTAATTGTTAAAGCGCGCCGCCGTCGCTTTATATCACAGCCACAGCGGCGTTATCGTAGCCCTATTGCGGTGATTATTGTCGGAAACATTAGTGTCGGTGGCAACGGTAAAACGCCAGTTGTGTTGGCACTATGTGAGTTTTTAAAGGCAAAAGGCTATCATCCGGGAGTTGTGAGCCGAGGCTATGGCGGCAATGCCGAAGGAGCATTAGAGGTTACACCACAAACGAGCGCGGCTTTATCCGGTGATGAACCATTATTAATTAGGCTGCGAAGCCAGTGTCCGGTAGTCGTCTGTTCAAATAGGCCACAAGCGGCCCGTCTTTTAATCGAGCAATATCCACAATGTGATGTGATTATTGCCGATGATGGCATGCAACATTATCCGCTCGAGCGTGATGTTGAAATCTGTGTGGTGGATGCGGCACGCCAGTTTGGCAATGGATTTTGTTTACCCGCCGGACCGCTAAGAGAACCTTTATCTCGTTTGCAAAGTGTTGATCGGATTATTAGTAATGGTGGCTGCCTTAAAAACTATTCAAGCGATTTGATGAGTCTCACCCCGACACAATGGCGACGGGTATCTGATGGCAAGATTGTTGATCAATCATTAACACCTAAAGATGGCATTGCTTTTGCGGGAATAGGTCATCCAGAGCGTTTTTACCAGACCTTACAAAATCTTGGCATTACACTAAACGGATATATTGATGTTGGAGATCATGGCCGATTGAGTGATGCACAGATCACTCAGTATCAGAATCAGCAATTGCTGATGACAGAGAAAGATGCGTTAAAGTATCAAAACAAAGCTGGTGAACATTGGTATTATTTGTGCGTTAATGCAAAGTTACCAGATGATTTTTATCAGTTTATATTGCAGCGGTTGGAGAGTTTTTATGCCACTAGATAGTAATTTATTAGAAATTGTTGCGTGTCCAATATGCAAAGGGAAATTGGTTTACGATAAAGAGCACGATGAACTTATCTGTAAAGCTGACCGGTTAGCTTATCCGATTGACCAAGGTATCCCTGTTCTGTTAGAAGATAAAGCAAGAGATTTAACCAGCGAAGAGCTACCGAAATGAGTTATACCATCGTTATTCCAGCTCGATATGCATCGACTCGTCTACCAGGTAAACCGCTATTAGATATTGCTGGTAAACCGATGATCCAGCGAGTTTATGAACAAGCGCTGAAGACTCAAGCCCAGACAGTCGTAGTCGCGACTGATGATGAGCGCATTGAGCAATGTGTGCTTGATTTTGGTGGCAAGGTTTGTTTAACCGCTAAAACACACGAATCTGGTACCGAGCGTTTGGCTGAGGTGGTGACGACATTAAATTTAAGTGATGACGAGGTGGTGGTTAATATTCAGGGTGATGAGCCTTTGATTCCTCCTCAGATTGTCGATCAAGTCGCGAATCTTTTATTAGGTGATACTCAGGCTCCAATGGCTACGTTAGGTGCGCCAATTACCGAGCACGAAAGTATTATGGACCCCAATGTGGTGAAAGTTGTCTGCAATAAAAAAGGGCAAGCCATTTATTTTAGCCGCGCTCCTATTCCATATTCGCGTGAAGGCAGTTGGCCACTTAATGATTATCTTCGCCATATCGGTATCTACGCGTATCGAGCTGGCTTTATTCGTCACTACGTTACCCTCAGCCCTTCACCTCTTGAATTGAGTGAAAAGCTTGAACAATTGCGTGTACTTTGGCATGGCTATGCAATTAATGTCGCAAAAGCTTTAATTGAACCTGGAGTAGGGGTAGATACTGCAGAGGATTTAGAAAAAGTTCGCAAGATTATTTTAAGTCAGTCACAGCACTGTTAGTTCTTTGATTTAACTATGATTTAATTAGTGATGTGAAAAAGAAAAGGCCGCGTGGCCTTTTCTTTTTTGTTTATCCTTTTTTGCGAGGTGTCGTTGGAAAATCACGCTTTGCTTCGCCTGTATAAAGCTGGCGAGGTCGGCCAATTCTTTGGCCAGGTGTTTGTAGCATTTCAATCCAGTGGGCAATCCAACCAACGGTTCGAGCGAGAGCAAAAATCACTGTAAACATACTCGTTGGAATACCGATTGCTCGCATCACGATGCCGGAATAAAAATCGACATTTGGATAGAGTTTTTTCTCAATAAAATACTCATCGGTTAATGCGATTTTTTCCAGTTCCATTGCAATATCTAGCAGTGGATCATCAATTTTTAGCTCGTCTAATACGTCATGACATGTTTGTTGCATAACTTTTGCTCGAGGATCGTAGCTTTTATAAACGCGGTGACCGAAGCCCATTAAACGGAATGGGTCATCTTTATCTTTGGCGCGTTCAATAAACTCTGGAATACGCTCAACTGAACCTATCTCTTCAAGCATCGCCAGACAAGCTTCGTTGGCACCACCATGGGCAGGCCCCCACAAACAGGCAATCCCAGCTGCAATACAAGCAAATGGGTTAGATGCCGATGATCCTGCTAAACGAACCGTTGAAGTTGACGCGTTTTGTTCATGATCAGCATGGAGCATGAAAATCCGGTCCATCGCTTTTTCAACAACGGGGTTCACAATATATTCTTCAGTTGGAACTGAGAACATCATATTTAAAAAGTTGCCCGCATAACTTAAATCATTGCGCGGATAGACAAATGGCTGACCAATTGAGTATTTGTAACTCATGGCCGCCAATGTAGGCATTTTAGATAAAAGCCGATATGCAGCTATTTCACGGTGGCGTTCATTGGTGACATCTAACGAGTCATGATAAAACGCCGACAATGCTCCCACAACCGCGACCATAATCGCCATTGGGTGAGAATCGCGTCTAAATCCCTGGAAAAAATGGATTAACTGCTCATGAACCATCGTGTGACGAGTAACCGTCTGTTTGAATTGTTCGTACTGTTTTTCAGTTGGTCGTTGACCAAACAATAGCAAGTAACAAACTTCCAAATATTCGGAATTCTCGGCGAGTTGTTCAATAGGATACCCACGGTGCAGCAAAATTCCTTTTTCACCGTCGATATACGTAATTTGTGATTCACACGAAGCGGTTGCTAAAAACCCGGGATCAAAGGTGAAATAGCCTTTTGAGCCTAACTGCCGGACATCAATCACGTCATTTCCTGCAGTACCAGACATGATTGGAAGTTCAATAGGTTCCTGTCCGGGCAGATGTAAAGTGGCCACTTTCTCAGCCATAGCACGTCTCCCTTGCTCTATACTTGTTATTAATATCGTTCAAACGTGAAATTAGTATTACCCTGATGTAGGGGGTTGTCAAACGAGTAGGAACTAACATTAGCTAATACATGAGGTTAGCTATTTGTTAAATATGTGTATGTGAGATGTCCCTCATAATTGAAAAAAATCATAGTTTACATAGTTGTTAATTGTATTTGTGAAAACCGCTCACTATACTGGCTGTGGTGTGTGTTATTCAACTAAATGATTTAGATAGGTATTTAGCTGTGAAAATGCAGCCTTCTAATGAGTAAATAATAGTAATTTTGTGTTAACAATTAAGAAACATTTTAATATTTTTTGTGCAAAATATTTCTCTTAAATAAATGGACACAAGTGGATAAATATCGTGAATAAGCAATCCAGACCTGTAAATTTACAATTACAAACCATTCGTTTTCCGGTGAATGCAATTGCCTCAATTTTGCATCGAATTTCTGGTGTTATAACTTTTTTTGCTTTAGCTATTTTATTGAGCCTTTTGGCAAAATCGTTAGGCTCTGCTGACGGTTTTGCTACGGTTGCAAGTTGGTTTGACTCGTTTTTTGTCAGATTGATTATATGGCTAATTGCGGCTGTATTTTGTTACCACTTGGTATTCGGTATCCGCCATATGGTGATGGACTGTGGCTATTGGGAAGAACTCACCAGTGCAACAGCTAGCGCGCGTATCTGTTTTATCGTCGCGTTAGTTTTGATCATTTTGATGGGGATAATCATATGGTAAATAATGCGGCAACACTGGGACGCAGTGGAACTCATAGTTATCTTTTAGTACGAGCATCAGCAATTGTGCTGGGATTGTACTTTATTTATTTAGTGAGTTTCATTGCCTGCCATGACCTTAGTTATCAAATCTGGCAAGGTTTTTTTAGTCAGGTCAGTACCAAAGCTTTCACGTTATTAGCGCTTGTTTCGATGCTTGTGCATGCATGGATTGGCCTTTGGCAAGTGCTCAGTGATTATGTTCATCACACCTATTGGCGGATGTTTCTTCAGGGCGTCCTTAATTTGGTCGCATTATTTTATGTTGCTGCCGGTGTTGTGATTTTATGGAGTGTATAAAGTGACTATCTCTATTCGTGAATTTGATGCAGTTGTAGTAGGAGCTGGCGGAGCTGGCATGCGCGCAGCCTTACAGATCTCGCAACAAGGTAATAGTTGCGCACTGGTTTCTAAAGTTTTTCCGACCCGCTCTCATACCGTTTCGGCCCAGGGGGGAATAACAGTTGCTTTGGGAAATGTGCACCCAGATAACTGGCAGTGGCATATGTATGATACGGTCAAAGGTTCTGATTACATCGGTGATCAGGATGCAATTGAGTACATGTGCCATGAAGGTCCCGAAGCGATTATTGAACTGGAACATATGGGGCTGCCATTCTCTCGATTGGATAATGGCAAAATTTATCAGCGTCCGTTTGGTGGCCAATCGAAAGATTTTGGTAAAGAACAGGCCTCTCGCACCGCAGCAGCAGCAGATCGCACGGGACATGCCTTATTGCATACGCTGTATCAGCAAAATATTAAGAATAAGACCACTGTTTTTTCTGAATGGTATGCGTTGGATCTCGTTAAAAATAGCCAAGGTGATGTGGTTGGTGTGACCGCTATCTGCATTGAAACGGGCGAACTCGTTTATTTTAAAGCGCGAGCAACTGTTTTAGCCACCGGTGGTGCAGGGCGGATTTTTGCCTCAACCACCAATGCCCACATCAATACTGGCGATGGGATTGGAATGGCAGTTCGCGCTGGCGTACCTGTGCAAGATATGGAGATGTGGCAATTTCACCCAACGGGTATCGCTGGAGCTGGGGTGTTAGTCACCGAAGGCTGTCGTGGTGAAGGTGGCTATCTGCTAAATAAAGATGGTGAGCGCTTTATGGAGCGTTATGCGCCAAATGCGAAAGATTTAGCCAGTCGTGATGTCGTAGCCCGCTCAATGATGACCGAAATTCGCGAAGGTCGTGGTTGTGATGGCCCATGGGGAACGCATCTTAAATTAAAACTAGATCATCTTGGTCAAGAAGTTCTCGAATCAAGATTACCTGGCATCTGTGAGTTATCGCGTACATTCGCTCATGTTGACCCGGTCAAAGAGCCAATTCCAGTTATTCCGACTTGTCACTATCAGATGGGCGGGATCCCAACCAATATTCATGGCCAGGCCATTGGTCTTGACGAAAATGGTCAAGATAAGATTGTGAATGGATTATTTGCTGTTGGTGAAATCGCTTGTGTGTCGGTGCATGGAGCAAACCGCTTAGGTGGTAATTCGCTTCTTGACTTAGTGGTATTTGGCCGAGCAGCTGGTAAATATTTAGGACAATATCTAGCAGAAACGGCAATGCCTCAAGATGCTGTTAGTGATGATATTGACCAAGCGCTTGCTCGCTATCAGCGCTGGGAAGATTCATCAGCTGATGGCGAAGATCCATCCGTCATCCGCAAGGAACTCCAGCACTGTATGCAGATGCATTTTTCAGTATTTCGTGAAGGCAGCGTTATGGCTGAAGGTTTTGAGCAGTTAAAACAGCTTAAAGATCGGTTGGCAAATGCGCGTCTTGATGATAAATCGCGTGACTTTAATACTCAGCGTGTTGAATGTTTAGAGTTGGATAACCTGCTTAGCACGGCATTGGTAACGGCTAGCGCCGCTAATTTTAGAACCGAGAGCCGCGGTGCTCACAGCCGTGAAGATTATCCAGAACGAGACGATGAAAACTGGTTGTGTCATAGCGTCTTTAATCCGCGTACGAAACAGATGCAGCGTCGCAGCGTCAATATGCATCCACACCTGCGCGAAGCATTCCCACCAAAAATCAGAACTTATTAATGCCGAGGCAATCATGAATGTGAAATTTTCCATTTATCGTTACAACCCAGCAGCGGACAGCAAACCGTATATGAAAGACTATTTGCTGGATGTACCGGAAGGTTCTGACATGATGGTGTTGGATGCATTAATTAAGCTCAAAGAGCAGGATCCATCATTAGCTTTTAGACGCTCATGTCGTGAAGGTGTGTGTGGTTCTGATGGCGTGAATATGAATGGTAAAAATGGTCTTGCTTGCATCACGCCGCTATCTGATCTGCTCAATCAAGGTGAGGTAGTTATTCGCCCGTTACCTGGACTACCTGTGGTTCGCGATCTGATTATCGACATGAATCAGTTTTATGAAAATTATCAGCGTATCAAACCCTACTTGATGCATGAAGATAGCGTTAATCCACCACCGGCACGTGAACATTTACAAACGCCTGAGCAACGAGAGCAGCTAGACGGTTTGTATGAATGTATTCTTTGCGCTTGTTGTTCGACATCGTGTCCATCTTTCTGGTGGAATCCTGACAAGTTTGTTGGGCCTGCTGGTTTATTGGCCGCCTATCGTTGGTTGGCAGACAGTCGCGATAATGCAGAGCAAGTTCGGTTGTCTGAGCTGGATGATGCCTTTAGTGTTTTCCGCTGTCACAGCATTATGAATTGTGTCAGTGTTTGTCCAAAAGGGCTAAATCCGACCAAAGCTATCGGTAAAATTAAAACAATGCTGATAAAAGAGGCTCTCTAAAGTAATTATTGGGATAAATCACTGAAATGGCCTTTCTATTTAGCTTTTGACAGGCTATTTTAAGAAGACTTAACTAATAATTGAGTTGTCTAAATTAGACGAGTATAAGGGAAAGTTTAATGCAAAACAGCATGATGAAGGATTGGCTCGATTCTTCTCACTTATATGGCGCCAATATCGCCTACGTTGAAGAGCTGTATGAAGCCTATCTTGAAGATCCTGAATCTGTTCCTGAAGACTGGGTAGAGGTATTTAACGCTCTACCTCGGTTAAAGAATCTCCCTCAAGAAATACCGCTTTCACCTTTAAAAGAATATTTTAAACATTTAGCGAAAGACAACTCGCGGTTTAATTCTGTTGCACAAGATCCATTAACCGGGTCTAAACAGGTCAAAGTTTTACAGTTGATCAACGCCTTCCGTTTTCGTGGTCATCAGCACGCAAACCTTGATCCACTAGAGCTTTGGAAGCAACCTCGAGTGCCGGACCTTGATCCGGCTTTTCATAGCTTGGATGAATCTGATTTTTCACAATCTTTTAATGTCGGTTCATATGCTATCGGTAAAGAGACCATGCAGCTTGACGAGCTTTATCGCTCGTTGCAGAAAACCTACTGCGGGTCTATCGGTGCTGAATATATGCATATCACCGACACCGAAGAAAAACGTTGGATTCAGGCTCATCTTGAATCGGTTGAAGGGTGTGGAACATACACTCAGGATGATAAAATTCGGTTGCTAAAAAGCCTAACAGCAGCCGAAGGTCTAGAAAAATATTTGGGGGCTAAATTCCCAGGAGCTAAGCGATTTTCACTTGAAGGCGGTGATAGCCTGATTGTCTTGCTTAAAGAGTTGATTCGCTCCAGTGGATTAGGTGGTATTAAAGAAGTTGTCATTGGTATGGCTCACCGTGGCCGGTTAAATGTCTTGGTGAATGTTTTAGGTAAAACGTCAGCTGAATTATTTGATGAATTTGCAGGTCGCCATGATGGCAGTTGGGGTACAGGTGATGTGAAATATCATCAAGGATTTAGCTCAGACTTTGCAACGCCCGCTGGAAATGTGCATTTATCGCTCGCGTTTAACCCCTCTCATTTGGAAATTGTAAATCCTGTCGTGATGGGCTCAGTGCGAGCCAGACAGGATCGCCGAGGCGAACAGTGTTTGCCGGTCACCATTCATGGGGATGCAGCCATTGCCGGGCAAGGCGTTGTCCAAGAAACCTTTAATATGTCGCAGACTCGTGGATACAGTGTCGGTGGTACTGTGCGAGTGGTGATAAACAACCAAATTGGTTTTACCACATCTAACCCTCGGGATTCTCGCTCAACCCAATACTGTACCGACATTGCAAAAATGGTGCAGGCGCCTATTTTCCATGTTAATGGTGACGATCCACAAGCCGTTGCTTTTGTTAGTCAGCTTGCGCTCGATTTTCGTAATACCTTTAAGCGTGATGTGGTCATTGAGCTGGTTTGTTATCGCCGTCATGGCCATAACGAAGCTGACGAGCCGAATGCAACGCAGCCATTGATGTATCAGAAGATTAAAAAGCATCCAACGCCGCGTAAAGTATATGCCGATCAGCTGATCGGTGAAAATACCTTGAGTGATTCGCAGGTGATTGCTTTAGCGAATGGTTATCGTGATCAACTCGATCGCGGTGAATGCGTTGTTGAAGAGTGGCGCCCGATGACGGGCCATTCAGTGAACTGGAAACCTTTTCTGAATCATTCGTGGAATATTGATTACGATACGCGAATGGACTTGGATCATTTAAAAGAACTAGCCGCTAAGATTGCACATTATCCGAGTAACCATACATTGCACCCTAGGGTTCGTAAAGTGTATGAAGACCGCGAGCTTATGGCGCGTGGCGAAAAACCAGCGGACTGGGGCTTTGCTGAAAACTTAGCGTATGCCACATTACTTGATATTGGTGCAGGGATCCGATTAACCGGACAAGATTCAGGCCGAGGCACGTTCTTCCACCGTCACGCAGTACTGCACAGTCAGGAAGATGGTTCTGTTTATATGCCGCTTAAGCACCTCAGTGATAATCAAGGTGTATTATCATTGTATGATTCGGTGTTATCGGAAGCAGCCGTTTTGGCATTCGAATATGGTTATTCAACTGCCCAACCTGAGTCACTCGTGCTCTGGGAAGCACAGTTTGGCGACTTTGCCAATGGTGCCCAGGTTGTTATCGACCAATTCCTCTCTTCTGGAGAGCAAAAATGGGGAAGAATGTGTGGATTGGTCATGTTGCTTCCGCATGGGTATGAGGGGCAGGGGCCAGAACATTCATCGGCTCGTTTAGAGCGTTATCTGCAATTGTGTGCTGAAGAAAATATGCAGGTGTGCGTCCCTTCAACACCAGCTCAGGTGTACCATATGTTACGCCGTCAGCACATTCGCAAAGTGCGCCGACCATTGATTGTGATGTCTCCTAAATCACTATTACGTCACCCACTGGCTGTTTCAACTCTAGAAGAGCTAGCTCATGGTCGATTTTATAACGTCCTTGGTGAGATTGACGACATTAATCCGAGTGAAGTTGAACAAGTGGTGATGTGTTCGGGTAAGGTTTATTACGATTTACTCGATGCCAGACGAAAAGCGCAGCAAAATAACGTCGCCATTATTCGAATCGAACAGTTATATCCGTTCCCTTATGAAGAGATTCAAGAAGTTTTAGCGCCCCTTGAACATGTGAAGCATTTTGTTTGGTGTCAGGAAGAACCACAAAACCAGGGGGCGTGGTATAGCAGTCAACATCACTTCTTGGCCGCTATCCCTAAAGGGGCAAGTTTATCATATGCAGGTCGACGGGCTTCTGCGTCACCTGCAGTAGGTTATATGTCGTTGCACCTTGAGCAACAGCGCGCATTAGTAGAGGATGCGCTGACAATTAAAACGAATAAATAGTATAGGAATTATGGAATGACCATCGAAATCAAGGTACCTGATCTTCCCGAATCGGTCGCAGATGCAACAATTGCAACTTGGCATAAACAGGTTGGCGATCCAGTCGAAAGAGACGAAGTCATTGTAGATATTGAAACAGATAAAGTTGTGTTAGAGGTATCAGCTCTCGAAAGTGGGGTTCTTGAGGCCATTAATTGTCCAGAAGGTGAGACAGTTACAGCCCAACAAATTATCGGTGTTGTAAGAACAGATGTTGTTGTGGGTGAAGAAACTAAAGCGGTTGATCCAACCCATGCTCAACAAGCTGCTGTATCATCGGATGATAGCGATGACCAAAGCGCAACAGATGCTGTAGGGCCATCGATTCGGCGTCTTTTGGCCGAACACTCTCTTGATGCTAGTCAGGTCAAAGGTAGTGGAAAACATGGCCGAATCACCAAAGCTGATATCGAAGCGCATCTTAAAAAAGCGCCTGAGCAGCCAAAAGAAGCACCTAAAGCCAGTGCTCAATTTGACCAAGCGTTAGCTCATCCTGGCCGAAGTGAAAAACGAGTTCCGATGACTCGGCTTCGCCGACGAGTGGCTGAGCGTTTATTAGAAGCTAAAAATACGACGGCGATGTTAACCACGTTTAACGAAGTTAACATGAAGCCAATTATGGAGTTGCGTAAGAAGTATCGTGATGTATTTGAAGAGCGTCATGGTATTCGCTTAGGCTTTATGTCTTTTTATGTCAAAGCCGTTGTTGAGGCGCTTAAACGTTTCCCTGATGTAAACGCATCGATTGATGGTGAGGATATTGTTTACCATAACTATTTTGATGTTAGCATCGCGGTTTCGACTCCTCGAGGGTTAGTCACTCCTGTTTTACGCGATTGCGATCTCTTAGGGCTTGCTGACATTGAGAAGAAAATTAAAGAGTTAGCAATTAAAGGTCGGGATGGTAAATTAACAGTTGATGAAATGATGGGAGGCAACTTCACCATTACTAATGGCGGTGTATTTGGCTCTTTGATGTCAACTCCAATTATTAATCCGCCACAAAGTGCGATTCTTGGAATGCATAAAATTCAAGATCGCCCAATGGCAGTTGATGGTAAAGTTGAGATCTTACCAATGATGTATTTGGCTTTATCATATGATCATCGACAAGTTGATGGTCGTGAATCAGTAAGCTTTTTGGTTACGATTAAAGAGTTATTGGAAGATCCAGCACGATTACTTCTAGATGTATAACTATAACCAAGTAAGTATAAATAATAATTAATTTAGAGATGCAAACAGAACGGAAACAAACACCATGAATCTTCACGAATATCAAGCAAAACAGCTATTTCGCGAGTTTGGTCTGCCTGTTCCGGAAGGATATGTTGCTGAGAATCCGCAGGATGCTGCTCGTAATGTTGACTCACTAGGAGGCAACAAATGGGTTGTAAAATGTCAGGTTCATGCAGGTGGGCGAGGCAAAGCAGGTGGCGTGAAAGTCACAAGTAGTAAAGAAGAAATTCGTCAGTTTGCGCAGCACTGGCTTGGTAAAAATTTAGTAACTTATCAAACCGATGAAAAAGGGCAGCCAGTTCATAAAATTTTAGTTGAACAAGCATCTGATATTTCTTCAGAACTGTATTTAGGTGCGGTGGTTGACCGAGCCAGTCAACGAATTGTGTTTATGGCCTCGACAGAAGGTGGCGTTGAAATTGAAAAAGTGGCGAGTGAATCACCTGAGTTGATTCATACCGCAGCAATTGACCCACTAACTGGTCCTCAACCTTATCAAGCTCGTGAGTTGGCGTTTAAGCTTAACTTAGATGCAAATCAACAAAAACAGTTCGTCAAATTGTTTATGGGACTTGCAACTTTATTTCAGCAGTATGATCTTTCATTGATTGAAATTAACCCGCTGATTATTACTCAGCAGGGTGATTTATTGTGCTTAGACGGCAAAATTAATGTTGATAATAATGCGCTTTATCGCCAGCCCAAATTGCGTGATATGCAGGATTTAACACAAGAAGATGAGCGTGAAGCACGCGCCGAACAGTGGGAACTAAACTATGTTGCACTTGATGGCAACATTGGTTGTATGGTCAATGGTGCAGGGCTTGCAATGGGAACCATGGATATTATTAAAATTCATGGTGGAGAGCCGGCCAACTTCTTAGATGTTGGTGGCGGAGCAACTAAAGAGCGCGTGGTTGAAGCGTTTAAAATTATTCTCTCTGACAGCAATGTTAAAGCCGTGCTAGTTAATATTTTCGGCGGCATCGTTCGTTGCGACTTGATTGCAGACGGAATTATTGGTGCTGTTGCTGAGGTTGGAGTTCATGTTCCTGTGGTTGTCCGCTTAGAAGGTAATAATGCCGATGTTGGTTCTAAAAAACTGGCTGATTCGGGACTAAATATCATTGCTGCAAAGAGTTTGTCTGATGCTGCAAGTCAGGTGGTTAAAGCGGCAGGAGGAGTGCAATGAGTATTTTAATTGATAAAAATACCAAAGTGATCTGCCAGGGCTTTACCGGAGGCCAAGGAACATTCCACTCGCAGCAAGCTCTGGAATACGGAACCCAATTAGTGGGCGGTGTCTCTCCAGGTAAAGGTGGGAGCGAACATTTAGGTCTGCCTGTATTTAATACCGTTCGAGAAGCTGTCAACGCCACTGGTGCAACTGCTTCTGTCATTTATGTTCCTGCACCGTTTTGCAAAGATGCCATTTTAGAGGCGATTGATTCTGGGATTCAGTTGATTGTTTGCATTACCGAAGGTATCCCAACACTTGATATGCTTATTGTGAAGCAAAAACTTGAGCAGACCGGTGTGCAGATGATAGGACCTAACTGCCCTGGGATTATTACTCCGGGGCAGTGCAAAATCGGTATTATGCCCGGACACATTCATCTGCCTGGTAAAGTTGGGATTGTGTCGCGTTCAGGAACGTTAACCTATGAAGCGGTAAAACAGACAACAGATGAAGGATTCGGCCAATCTAGTTGTATTGGTATTGGCGGTGACCCAATCCCTGGCGCTAGTTTTATCGATATTTTGGCATTGTTTGAAGCCGACGATGAAACTCAAGCGATTGTGATGATAGGTGAAATTGGCGGTTCTGCTGAAGAAGAAGCGGCAGCTTATATCAAAGCAAATGTAACCAAGCCTGTGGTTTCTTATATTGCAGGGGTAACAGCACCAGCGGGTAAACGCATGGGACATGCTGGAGCGATTATTGCCGGAGGCAAGGGGACAGCGGCTGAAAAATTTGCAGCACTTGAAGATGCCGGCGTTAAAACAGTTCGCAGTTTAGCTGACATTGGTAAAGCGTTAAGAGAAGTCACTAATTGGTGATAATCTAAGCTTTGTAAAGTTTGGTATATGCAAATGAAAAGCCCACATTATTTGATAATGTGGGCTTTTTAGTGGCTAAGATCGAATCGAATTAATTATGAGTGGTCAACGCTTTTTCTAGCGACCAGTGAGCTTCTAAGCGTTGCTGAACAATATTCGTTTCAATATCGTAAATTTCAGCAAGTTCACTGATAGTCGCATAGGGTGCATCATTACAGATTATTGATAATGGCGCATTTTTCTTGGGTTGGCTCTCCTCAGCTGAATTCGTAGACATACTCATTGATTCTGACCTCGTTTTGATATTAGCTAAAAAACATACAGGTACACCAAAGCACCACCTTTTCTCTCAGGTGGAAGAACAAAGAGGTGTTATTTAACTCTGGTTGATTTTTGTTCGATTTGCAAGTTTCTTCTGATAGTCGGTCTTAACGATTTCCAGCGCTTTTAAGACTAACTCATATTCGACCTGATTTTCTTCTAACAACTGGATCAAATCGACTGCCAGTTTGATTTCTGGAGGAGCGTTATCGAGAGACATAAAATCCGCACTAGTGAAACTTACCGCTTAATTATAACACAATTAAACGGTAAGTTGCAGTTGAGTTAACTCAAACAAATGCTAGATGTTGGCGATTACTGCAGTAACCAGACTTGAAATGCTTTACGTTCAGCTTTACTTGCTTTGTTATACCAGAATTTGAGCATATCAAATGGTTGGTTTTTAGCATTAGCAGGTTTGTGTGAATGGTCAATCATCCAAATCCGGATGTCTTTACGAGTTTGATCATCTGATTTGTTATACCAGAATTTCATCATTGTGAATTCATTTGATTCTGCAATCTCTTTTGGAGCAGGCGCTGGTGCATCATAACCGTCAGTGGTATCGCCTTGGAAATGGCGGATTTCTTTAACATAGTCACGAGTTGGCTGAAATCCTGGTTTTAACGGCAACATTTGCTGATGGTAATCTGCTTTTTTTCCATCTGCTGTGACAATGGTAAAATCAGGTTTATCAGCAAAACCTTGCGCTTTACGCTGGTAGTAAATATGAGGCGCTTTAAGCGTCAATACCGCATCTTTACTAACTTTGGTTTCGATAATAATGGGTTGTGATTGGAAATTGCTGCTGTCTTTACCATGACGAATCGTTTTATTATAGCGAACTACAAATTGGTGGTGGCCAGCTTTCACATCAACTTTAAAATCACCGCCAAATTTAGTCGCTGGTTGCAAGTCAACATACATAATTTCAAAAGATGTCGGTACCTGAAATGTTGCAGCAACTGCTGGTAAAGCAACGCTTCCTAACATGACAGAACTGAATAAAATAGCTTTATGGTTAAAGCGCATATACATAACTCCTAACTAGCGCGATTGTTTTTGTTTAATAAGTTGTTCTAATTGCCAGGTTGTGCGTTGGCACCGTCCATAGCGTGTTTTTAAATCAAGAATGCTTTTTTGCAATACAGCACTTTGCTCAATACTGCCTGACCGGTTTAACTGCAGAATTTTCTTATCGATTTCTTCTTTTAAACGGTGCTCAAATATATGCTGCTGCTCTAATTTAGCATAAAGCTGGGTTAAGTTACCTGAATCCACAACCTTTTTTACTTTGGAGCGCCAAGCATCGACTTTTGCTTTATCCTTGGTTTGCTGATTAGGTCGTCGATTTAGCACCTCTTGAAGCATGATAAATTTACCACATAATCGGTCACAATAAAGTTGCAACAAGTCTAAATCTGCAGTTTTTTGGCTAAGGCGCTGTAGCCGGGCTAAATCATCAAAAAGCTCGTCTGCATAATCGCAGAATAGATCGGATAGACAGTGAAAACGCTCATCTTTACGAGCCAATACTTTATAAGCTCGCCGGCCTTGTTGATCAGCAAGTCTAGCTTGTTCTCGTAAGATGTTTAACTGTTTTTCCAGTTTTGATATTTGCTCTAGAACCAGGCCTGCCATGCTAATTTCCCTGCTAAGATAACCACAATTAAAACAAACACTGGACGAATAAAATTTTCGCCAAATCGAATGGCTGAATGGGCACCAATCAATGCGCCCACCATAATACTGCAACCTAACACTAAGCCAATTGACCAATTTATATGGCCAAGGTAGACGAACGTAAGCAGTGAGACAAAATTACTGGTGAAGTTCATTGCCTTGGCAATTGCGGCACACAATAACATGCGAAAGCGATAGAGGGCCAGAGAGGAGACTAACCAAAAGGCTCCAATTCCTGGGCCTGCAAATCCATCATAAAATCCTAATAAAATACCTTGTAACCATTGCTTTTGATGAAAATGAGGCGGTGGTTGTATTTGTGGCTGATGCCGTTGTCGGTGTTGCCATATCGTATAAATTGCGCTGGCAATAATGATAACGGGCAATAATTTTTCTAACCAGTAGCGGCTGACCAAGTTCACAATACATACACCGCTGATTGCACCAATAGTCGTTGCTAGAAAACTGCGCCACCAAAGTTTGGGATGAAACAACCTTTGCCGATAAAACGTAATCGTTGCGGTGCTGGAGCCAAAGCTCGCTGCCAATTTATTCGTCCCTAAGGCAAGGTGAGGTGGAAGCCCAATACCTAATAGCGCTGGAATCGTTAATAAACCGCCACCGCCAGCAATTGCGTCAATAAATCCAGCAACAAGGCCAGTGCCGATAATTAGAAATATATTAATTGAGTCAATCATTTATATAAGATAGTTGATAACCAGGGAGTGCATTTAATAGTTGCTGCCCATAGCGACGAGTGACCATCCGTGAATCAAGAATGGCGATGATACCTGAATCTGATTCTTTTCTCATTAATCTGCCACAACATTGAATTAATTTTCGACTCGTCTGGGGCAGCGTCAGTTGTAAAAATGGATTAAGTCCCTTGCTTTCTAACAACTCAGAATGACTTTGCGTGACAGGATCGGTTGGTACCGCGAAGGGCAGACGAGGAATCACCAAATGCGTGAGGTAATGTCCGGGCAAGTCGATGCCTTCGCCAAAACCTGTGGTTGCAATCAGTAGTCCTTGTTTATAGGTATCGATATGTTTTCGATATGATTTTAGCAAGGCCTCGTTGGATTGGGTCCCCTGAATAAAAACGCCTTTTAATTGAGCCTTATTTACATTATCTGCTAAGTCATCGACCAGTTGATAAGAGGTGCAAAGCACCACCATGGCCGTATCAATGGAATAATTGTTGATGATATATGAAGCTAAGTTAGTAACGTAATTTTGCTCAGTTGGCGCTGGAAAATTTTTGCTTAAACGAAGTGTAACCTGGCGGTAATTAAATGGTGAGGGATTAATGAGCTGCTGACTATTATCCAAACACTGATATAAACCAGTTTGAATTAAAAAATAGTCAAATCGGCCAAGTGCTGAAAGCGTGGCAGAAAGGGCTACGACAGAAAAGGCGCGCTGCCACAAAATGGCTTGTAATTTACTTCCGACCTCTAATGGGGAAAGTGACAAAGAGCAATCGTTTTTGGTGCGCTCATACCAGTAGGCAAACGGCGCCTGGTCTGATTCTCTTTGGCAGTGATAAAGCGTGTTTAGAATGTTTTCGGCTAATACTTGAAAAGGCCCTAATTGCGACAGCTTTGTCTCAGCAATGCCTTGAGCCAATAGACCATCGCTGGCCGCTTCTTGAACTTGTCCGGCAAATTGTTCAAGTGTTCGCTGCAGTTTCTGCGCGCTAGCGTGATAATTATGTGCCAAATCTTTAATTGTCTTAGGCAGTTTTCCTGGCGAAAAACGCCAAATATCGTTTTCAAAATGGCTTTCATTTTTGTATTGATAGTCACTAAGACGATTTAGTAATTGAGTGATGTCAGAAAGTGCATCAAGAGCTGTTAATCGTGATTGGATAAATCCGCCGCTGTTAAGTTTTTCGTTAACTTGGCTAATCCACAGACGAATCTGTTCTACTTGGCTTAATGAATGTTTGATAGGTAACTGACAAAGGCTTGCATCACGGGTTATATCCGCGATGAGATGCGCTTCATCTAATATATAGATGCATTCCTCTGGCTCGGGTAGGACAATGCCACCGCCGCGTTCAAGGTCGGCTATCAACAAACTATGATTGGTTACGATGACGTCAGCTTTTTGTAGTGCTTGGCGCGCTTTGGCAAAAGGACACTGTCGATGTCGCGGCATTGTGTTATTACAACTAAACCCATCACTTTGAATTTGTTGCCAGATAGAATCAGATATTGTCGTTGGCCAACTATCTCTATCACCTTGCCATCGGTTGTTTTTAAGTGCTTGCCAGAGCTCATTTATCACTACGGCATCTTGATGTAATTTCGGCGAGAGCGACAATCGTTTTAATTTATGAGCGCAACAATAGCGCTGTCGCCCTTTGGCTAAGTGAAATGAAAACTTCCCCTCTAATGCGCGATGGACTTTTGGCAGTTCTTGAGTAATGAGCTGCTGCTGCAAAGCAACCGTCGCCGTTGAAATTACCAGTTTTCGCCTAAATTGCAGAGCTAATGGAATTGCCGACAGTAAATAAGCGAGTGATTTACCCGTACCTGTGCCGGATTCAACCAAGAGAATTCGCTGTTTTGGATTAATTTCGCCTGCGATAGCTTGAGATATTGTTGCGATGAGTTTGTTTTGCGCAGCCCTTGGAGAGAAGTCTGGGTTTTGTTCTCTTAGTGTTTGATAGGTTTTTCGAATTAGCTTTTTGTGTTGCGCACTTAACATAAATGTCATCATTCTACGATAGAGTCATCATGATAACGGCTTTGGTTGACAAAAACAGGCCACTTTAAGAAAGATTTTAATTATGGGAAGTCTCTTTTTGGCACGATTGATTTGCAATGTTCTAGTTCACATCAGTAAATTTAGGGTTATCGTGAACGGGGGAAAATTAACCAAAATTAGCTCGGCTAAAAAGTAAACAGAACTGCTGAAGTAAATAGCTGAAATTTAGGACCAGTTCGTTGATAAGAAAAAATAAAAACAATAAATGTGCAGCTTCTTTGTGCGCGAATTGGGTGCAAATGTTTTTTTAAAGTGCATTTTTAATATCAGTGTTTAGTTTTAAATTATTTAGATTGTAAAGTTCGATTAATTATTAGAAACTACATGGGTATTCTGATAGCTCAGAAAAGACCTATTTGTTTTAGGGCGTATGCTTTTATTATACATATATAAAAAACTCTCTGTTAAATGAGAGCCATTGTTTCTCTCAAGCCAAGTTGATTTAAGTTTAATAGATTCTTTATGTTATTAAACTTTGAACTCCATCACACATTTAAACTGAATGACTATTCAAAAATCTCCGAAAAATCGTGTATTTACACTATTTGTAAAAAGTTCAATTTTTTATTGCGGAATTTAAAAACCGATGGTAGGCTCAATAGCGACAGTTAGTTAATTTAACTGTCAGACTGCGAATACTAAGGATTATGTGTTTAATTGCTTATAAAGGCACAGGACAATGAAAAAAACTATTCTAGCTCTGGCTGTACCAGCTCTTCTGGCAGCCTCTGCAGCAGCAACCGCTGCTAACGTTTATAAAACTGACTCCCAGTCTATGGACGTTTACGGCCGTGTTGAAGCCGACTTAACTAATGCTGGTGGCGATAAAAGCCAGGAAAAATCAACTGACTTAGACACTGCTGCTCGTTTAGGCATTAAAGGTACCACTAAACTGACTGATGGCCTGAGCGCATTTGCTCGTGGCGAATGGCAGGTTGCTGGTGAAAATGGCGACGGAAGCAAATTCAATGCTCGTCATATCTATTTAGGTTTGGATGCTGGCACTGCAGGTAATGTTAAATTTGGCCAAACTGATACTCCTTTCTACACTAGCTTAGATAGCACTATCGATATCTTCGACCAGTGGGGTATGGAAGCTCAGTCTGGTCTGTATGGTTATAGCCGTCAGTCAAGCCAGGTTATTTACTCAAATGATTTCGGCCCTGTAACTTTACAGGCTAGTTATCAGTTTAAAACAAGTGCAGAAGATACTTTAGGTGTAGCAACAGTATCTGATGGATATGTATTTGATGCTGACACTGGTAGTTCTGCAGATGCAACAGCTACTCCTGACCAAGATAATGCATATAACATTGCAGCTGTTTATGATACAGGTATGGGTCTGAAACTGCGCGCTGCATATGCTCGTCAGAACTTTGAAGGCGACTCTAAAAAAGATAACTATGGTTTCGGTTTCGATTATACTAATGACAACTTATATGCTGCATTCGTATATGAAGGTGCCAAAGTTAAAAACGATGGTTCTGATGACCTAACTGTTAATTCATATGACTTAGTTGGTGCTTACACTATTGGTCAGACTCGCCTGTATTCAGGTTGGGGTTTCCAACGTCAGTCTGATGATGGTGCATCACATGATGGAACAGCAGTTAACTCATTCAAAGCTGGTGTTGAATATAACTTCACATCAAACTTCCTGAGCTGGGTTGAATACCGTCATAACAACGGTGCTTCTGACACTGCTAACGGTTATGCAGCAAACGAATTTGCAGTTTCTGCACAGTACAACTTCTAAGTTAATAGCTTAGTTGCTTGAATTGAAAAACCAGCCTTTATGGCTGGTTTTTTATACTATTGACAGTACATTCTCATGTTAAGCTTTATCAATTTTAACTTGTCTGTTTTAATAGGTTGGCGCGCTTATTCTAAGCGGCGTTAACTTGTGTTATTGCCGCCTTACCTGGCGGATCTGTTTATAGACTGCCTTGGTAGGTCAGCTACAAAGGAAAGTCATTCATGCAAGATTCTATTCTTACCGGTGATCGCCCAACGGGGGCTTTACATCTTGGTCACTTTGTCGGTTCGCTAAAGCAACGTGTTGCTCTGCAGTCACAATATCCGCAAACAATCTTAATTGCCGATATGCAGGCGTTGACAGATAACGGCACCGATTTAAAAAAAGCATCACAAAATATCGTTGAAGTGATGGCTGATTATTTAGCCGTTGGTATTGACCCAACTAAAACTACCATTTGCCAGCAATCTGCATTACCTGCTTTAGCTGAGTTGACGATGTTTTATGCAAATTTGGTGAGCGTTTCCCGTTTAGAGCGTAATCCAACCGTGAAAGCTGAAATTGCGTCAAAACAGTTTGGCGATTCTATCCCTGCGGGCTTTTTAACTTATCCAATTAGCCAAGCGGCAGATATTACGGCATTTAATGCGACATTGGTTCCTGTGGGGGATGATCAGTTACCGATGCTTGAGCAGACTAACGAGATTGTTCGCAAGGTAAATCGTCTAGCAAATAAACAAATTTTGGTAGAATGTAAGCCGCTGCTCTCTAATGTTTCCCGTCTACCTTCTGTTGATGGTAAGAATAAAATGTCTAAATCGCTGGGCAATACTATTATGCTGGGCAGCGATGAAGATTCGATTCGTAAAGCTGTGAAATCAATGTATACCGACCCGAATCATCTTCGCGTAGCTGATCCGGGCCAAGTA
This sequence comes from Celerinatantimonas sediminis, assembly GCF_046054195.1. NCBI lineage: Bacteria > Pseudomonadati > Pseudomonadota > Gammaproteobacteria > Celerinatantimonadaceae > Celerinatantimonas > Celerinatantimonas sediminis. The sequence goes on along the minus strand of NZ_JBEQCS010000003.1, from coordinate 219,088 downwards.
GAAGGAAACGTTGTTTTCACTTATTTAGACGCTTTCTACCCTGACCAAGATTATGTCAACGAGCTAAAAGAACACTATAAAGCTGGCGGTTTAGGGGATACTAAAATCAAAGCTATTCTTGAAGAGTGTTTGCAAGAGCTAATTCGACCGATTCGTGAAGAACGTCAAAAACTAATTTCTGATCGCGAATACTTGCTAAGCGTGCTGAAAGCAGGTACTGAAAAAGCACGAAAAGTGACAGATGACGTCGCAATCGCAGTGAAAAACATGTATGGATTAGTGCTTTAGTTGCTGATAAGCCTGAGTGATTTTCTCAAACTGTTTTGCATCTCCACCTCTGTCGGGGTGATGTTTCAAAGCCATTTCTTTGTATCGTTGTTTGATCTGGCTTTGATTCGCTCCATCGGGGAGTTGCAAAATAGTTAAGGCATCAGCATGGTTGGCATTAAAACCATTCCAAAAGTCATTGAGCAATTTTTCAACATCAGCTATTTGAGTTTGCTTTAATTGCTGCCAATCTAAATAATACGCTCGCAATGCATCATGCTTGGTTATTTTGCCGAAATCTTCTGCTTGATGATGTTTTAATAACTCGATGTTCAGTGCACCAATTGCAATGGTATAGCCTGAATTAAACAACATATCTCGTAATTGATATAAAGCATTCATAACTACAAAATGGCGTTGAAATAACTTTAAGTCCGAATTTTCTGGATTAAATTGATTTAAAAAAGAGTGCGCTTGTAGTTTTTTGAGCAGCTGATACTCGCTCATTGGAACCATCTGTTCAGAGAGGATCTTTAATATATCGCTATTAAGAGGATTACTGTTTAGCTCATTCATCTGTTTACTGTGGTGAATTGTTCATCATTTGTCAAAAGTTAATGCTCGTGATTTGCTAAACGGTAGGCGCCTTGGTAATCAAATATTCGAGCTTGAATTTTGAGAAAATTTCCTTTTTTACGAGCGATAACAAAGTCTGGATGTCGGTAGTTTCTCTCGTTCTCAATAGCTTGTTCGAGATTTTTTACAGCTTTAGGTTCAAGCCACTGGCGCTTTTCAAATATAAGATTAAAGCGCTTTTGTGCTGCAGCTTTTTTTAAATCAAATTTTTCGCTCAGCTCAAGTCCATCCTCGTCATAGTAGGTTACTTGTAACTGGCCTTGCTGATTAAAAAAACGCATTCCTGCGCAGCGAATCACCTTGGCATCTTTAAGTGACAGCGCTTTTTTTAATTGCTCATCGGGGTCAATTAATGTTTCACCGCAATGTTGGCAGCGCCTTGCTGCGATGTCATTTTCACCTAAACAGTGAGGGCATTGTTTATAGCGAAAACGATAATTGCACTGGTGTTTTTGACCATTATCGTTTTCAACTAAGCCTTGGCAGCGGCGTCCATAATGCTCAATTAGCTCACCATCAGCATCTATTTTTCCCCAAAAAGTATTAGCAAATCCACACTCAGGGCATGGGACCATCACAGGGACACTGTCTGAGTCCGGTTTGGGTTGGCCAATTTCTGGTTGATAGAGGTTAAACCCGTTACCGGCATAATCAATGACTAAGCAATCTGCTTTATTGGGTGCCAGTCTTAGCCCTCGACCAATAATTTGTTGGAATAAACTCACCGATTCAGTGGGGCGAAGCAGGGCAATCATATCAACATGTGGCGCATCAAAGCCCGTTGTTAATACGGATACATTGACTAAATATTTAATCTTTTGCTGTTTAAATCTATCAATAATTTGACTGCGCTCGCTCGCGGATGTTTCGGCGATAACAAGCGCTGCACTTAAATCATGTAGATACCCCATAATTTCTTTGGCGTGCTCAACGGTTGCAGCAAAGATCATGACGCCTTTGCGATTTTGTGAAAGCTCAATCACTTGGCCTATGATGGCCTCTGTTACCCTTTTCGAGCGAACCAGTAATTTATTCACCGCAGCTTCAGGAAATAGTCCGTTTGAGTTACGACACTCATCGAATGGATACTGGGCGATGGGGGCATCGATTATTTCGGGTTTAGTTAAATAACCTCTTCGAATCAAGGTTGCCAGTGGCAGTTCATAAATCGCGTGGATAAATGCTGGTTGTTTAGCTGGCCTTACAAAGCCTCGATAATCATATTGATAGCACCATCCTTGATTAAGACGATAAGGTGTGGCAGTTAATCCTAGAACTTTAAGATGAGGGTTAAATGCTTTTAGGTGAGCTAATAACGCGTGATATTGGCTATCTTTATCGCTGCTGACTCGATGACATTCATCAATGATGACCAGCGAATAATAGCGATTGAATTCGCTTAAGTTTCGAGAGGCAGACTGGATACTAGCAAAGCAGACTTTTTGGCTGGTATCTTTTTGATTTAACCCAGCGGCAAAAATCGAACAAGGCTCACCAATCTGGCTATATTTTGCTGCATTTTGCTCAACTAATTCGCTCACATGCGCCAAAACTAAAATTGGATAATGCGCAAGCCTTGCAAGCTCGGCAATCACCAGACTTTTCCCAGCGCCAGTGGGTAGAATAATTAGTGCTGATTCATCACTCTTTTGAAAATGGCGAATGACGGCATCGACTGCGTGGCGTTGATAATCTCGAAGTTTATACAAAAAGTAGGGCATAAATCGTTAAATTTGCCATCTATTCTAGCGATAGGCATTATATAACGCTACACTCAATGATTTACATTTACGTATCAAGCCCGAGAGTCAATTATGAAAATTGCTGAAAACAAAGTAGCGCTCATCCACTATACCGTATCAGCCCAAGGTACCGAGCTCGATAGTTCTGAAGGTAAAGAGCCGCTGGCTTTTATTGCCGGACAGGGCTTTTTGGTCCCTGGTTTAGAAGAAGCATTGATGGGACACGAAGCCGGTGAGACACTCGATGTCGAAGTTCCTGCTGATAAAGCATACGGTCAGCGTGACGACCACTTAATGCAGGCGGTCCCTAAAAATATGTTTGAAGGCATGGATGTTGAACCTGGAATGCAGTTTCGTGCAACAACTGACACTGGCGAACAGACTGTTATGGTTTTAGAAGTGCAAGATGAAGAGGTTGTTATCGACGGCAACCATCCACTTGCTGGAATGGATTTATTCTTTAATGTGCGTATCGAAGAAGTTCGCGATGCCACCGAAGAAGAGTTGCAACACGGCCACGTTCATGGCGTCGGTGGTCATCATCACTAAGCTTTAATTTATCTTAAAATTAATATGAGATTTAGTGATAAGAAGGTGCCTTTACGGCATCTTTTTCATATAAGATACAACTAATTTTTATTGGTTCTTCATGCCAGATAGGCGTTTAATGGGATTCATCATTAGCAAGGCTTATCTGGAGTCGATTTATATTTTATGACACACATCTATTTAGTGCACGGCTACACGGCATCGATTGATTCTCACTGGTTTGCTTGGCTTGAGAACACCTTAATCAAAGAATACCCTCAAGTTCAATTTTCTCGAATAGCGATGCCAAATTCGAATGCTCCTGAAGTCGATAGCTGGCTTTATAAATTAAATCAGACACTAAAATGCGATGAGTCAACGATTCTAGTTGGCCATAGTTTAGGATGCATTACGTTACTGCGTTATTTAGCGCACAGCCAAGCTCATGTGAAAGCCTTGGTATTGGTCTCTGGGTTTGCCAAGTCAGTTGCGCATTTAAAAGAGCTCGATCCTTTTGTGAGTGTTGAATTGCCTTATGCAAAACTGAAAAAACAGATAGCGCATCGGGTGATGATTTTAAGTGATAATGACAAGGTGGTGCCACCATCACATAGCAAACAACTAGCGAAAGATTTGGATATGCATTTGATTGAAGTGAAAGGCCATGGCCACTTTGTTGCAAGAGAAGGCGTTACCTCTTTACCTCAAGCTGAACAGGTAATCTCTAAGATATTAGGCAGTGATCAGTAATTAACGGGCAAAGAGCGCAGGTAACGGTGGATAAATGCGGTGTTTATCCCTTTAATGCGCATTTTTAGTTCAAGCTGCTGCAGCTTTCTATAGTCAGGGTGCTCAATAAGTTGCTCTTTTGATTTAAACCCCACTGATTGGAGCAGATCGCATAGCTGTAACGCGTCTTGACGCTGTTGTAACTCGGGTGGTATATAACCGGCATTTTTTAATACTCGATATCCTGCTCGTAATGACTCTGGAACTTGGCTGTCATCGTCTAATTGCAATGGTTTGCCTTTTCCTGGCAGGTTATCCAGATCACCTTGAGCGAGCGCTTTTGAGATATATCCTTCTGCCATCTGATCGAATATATTCATACTGTTTAGCCCCTCATCTTTAAGTAAATTTATCTTAACGCCTTTGCTGTGGCATTACCAATCATGAGCCTTAGGCGTTGGCGTTATAGATTTTTGCTTTTACCATATGCCGATATTCACTGGGCGTAATTTGGCAAATCTGTTTAAACCGAATTGAAAACTGGTAACTATCTTTATAACCTACTTGCTCTGCTACATCTTGAATCGACATACTAAAGTCCCTTAACAGCTGCTGTGCGGTATTGATGCGCTGTTGCTGTAAATATTGATGCGGTGTTTGTCCAACTTGCTCTTTAAACTTACGATTAAAAGTGCGAAGTGGCAGCCCGCATTGATTAGCAATGGTTTGGGAAGTCATGCTTAACGCTAAGTTACGTTTCATCCAGTCTTGAGCCAGCGCAATGGACTCATCAAACTGCAGCTGCCCGCCAATTTGATAAAACGGTTGTTGAGATGTGCGTGAAACTTCATGGCCGTATTGGGTTTCGATAATACTTGCGATGCGTTGGCCAAAATTTTCGGTAATGAGATAAAGCAACATTTCAGCCTGTGAGTTGATACTGGCCGTACAGTAGATGCCATCGGCAGCGGTAATCGATGCTTGCCGGTTGAGCTTTACCTTTGGATAGCGCGCCGTAAATTTTTCATAATAGTACCAATGTGTCGTAGCCACTTGATTATCAAGTAACCCGGCTTGAGCAGGCCAAACTACCCCTGTTCCCGTAGCAATGATCTGACAGCTTCGCTGATAGTTATTAACGAGCCACTGAGTTAAGCCAGGGGTTTGCTTAAGCGCTGAAAGGGGATTTCCCCACATTGGCGGGAGCACAATAATGTCAGCATTAAAATCATCAGCAAAAGTGATATCTGGTTGCAGTGTCAGTCCACCAGTCAAAGGTTGGCTCTGATGGGTTGCTGCGACTAGTCTAATTTGTAACGGATCTTCCTTTTGAAGTTTTCTATCGCGCAAAACAGCAGCACTAGTTAACATTTCAACGGGTAGCGATATCCCCGTAACAAGAGCTCTAGGGTAGAGTACGAACGCTACATTCATGTTTGGCCTAAATTTTGTATTTTTTGGCATGAATTATAGGTTACAGCGTAACATAAGTTGGTAACCTTAGCGTCATATTTATTTGGTTCAGGCAGTAGTATGACAAAAATTCCTGTAATTGTTGGTTTCGGTGGTATGAACGCCGCAGGGCGCAGTTCTGGTTTTCATAGTTATAAACGTATGATTGCCGATGTGTTAAGCACTCAACAAATGGCGTCCACCTGGCAGGACCTCGCCTTGCGAATGGGGCTTGATGGTGAACATATCGATAATGATGTCATTGAAGCAATTAAACAGGGAACGTTAGTTCGCCGGGTTGAAACCTTCGACCCTGATCATTTGCTTTATCAGTCCAAAGCGACATTAGCGAGTAATGATGGTGAAATCCATTTCACTATTCGTAAAAGCAAATTGCCAGCAAGTATTCCTGAGAGTTGGCATCTTGAGGAGCAGGGCAGCAAAGTTAAAGTGACTGTGTCAGGAAATTTAGAGGCGCTTTTACCAGAAGAAGTCTCGTTTCCAGTTAGCAGCGGCGCGAATATTCCGCGAGGATTTGATCCCGGCGCTCTTTATAATGCACGTTTTCATCCGCGCGGTATTAAGCTCAGCATCTACGGTGCGTCAGACTTAATCAATTCTCTTGGCATCGAATGGGAAACCATTCTCTCGTGTATTACACCTGATCAGGTGAGCGTATATGCGGGCAGCTCGATGGGACAGATTGATGACCAGTCGATGCAAGGGATGATGGGCGCACCATTAACAGGTGGTCGTGTCAGCTCAAAAATGATGGCTATGTCGTTTGCTCAGATGCCAGCTGATTTCATCAATAGCTATGTTTTGAACTCCATTGGTAATACTGGCACTAACATGGGAGCCTGCGCGACGTTTTTATATAACGTGCGTCAAGGCATTATGGATATTCAAAATGGTTCTGCCCGCGTTGCGATTATTGGTAACGCCGAAGCCCCAGTGATAGCTGAATTAATGGAAGGGTATCGCGTCATGGGCGCTCTGGCAGAAGATCGCCAATTGTGTGCGCTAGATGGCTCCGATACACCAGATAATCGCCGAGCTTGTCGGCCATTTTCAGAAAATGCTGGATTTACCATGGGTGAATCAGCGCAGTTTATTGCCCTGATGGATGACGAGTTAGCGGTAGAGCTGGGTGCAACCATTTATGGTAGCGTGGCAGATGTCTTTGTGAATGCTGATGCGAACAAAAAATCTATTTCAGCACCTGGCGTTGGTAACTATGTCACGATGGCCAAAGCAACGGCTCTGGCTAAAGCTATTCTGGGTGATGAAGGTTTGCAGCAAACATATGTGCAAGCTCACGGAACTGGAACACCACAAAACCGCGTCACAGAGAGTCATATCCTTAACGAAGTTGCTAAAACATTTGGCATTAAAAATTGGCCAGTCACGGCAATTAAATCATATGTCGGTCATTCAATGGGGGTTGCTGGCGGCGATCAATTAGTCGCTTCTCTGGGAGTTTGGCGTTATGGCTACATTCCTGGAATTAAAACGATTGACCATATTGCTGACGATGTGCATCGTTCGAATCTGAATATCTTGAAAGATCATCACTTCGTCGGTGATCATGGCAAAGATTGTCAGGCAGTGATTATCAACGCCAAAGGTTTTGGTGGTAACAATGCTTCGGCACTGGTTTTATCGCCAGAAAAAACCATGGCAATGTTGAGCAAAAAATATAGTCCTGAACAACTCAGCGCTTATCAGCACAAAAATGAGCAGGTTGTGCTTAAGAGCTCTCAATATGATCAAGGGGCATGTCAGGGACATGAACCGATGCTATATCACTTTGGTGAGTCAGTGATGGATGAATCCCATGTGAGATTAAGTGATTCGCAAATTCGTTTAACCAACTTTGATAAAGCGATTCCATTGCCAACCGATAATCCATTTAAAGATTATTGTTAGTCAATTGATAGTTGATATATAAAGAAAAACCACCGCAAGTCGGTGGTTTTTTTGTAGAGGCCAATTTTATTTAAGCTGATTTAGCTAACTCAATTACTTCGAACGAATTCAGCAAAGGTGTTTCTAAATGGCTCGCAATGACTAGCATCGCGGGTGAGTATGTTTCATTCAGTGCTTTAGATACAGTTTCAATGGTCTGTTTGTCGAGCCCTTCAAAAGGTTCGTCTAACAGCATTAACGTAGGGCGCTGCAGTAACACTCGGGCGAGTGATAAGCGTCTTGCTTGTCCGCCTGAGATATCGCTGCCTTGTGAACCTAATAAAGTATCAATTCCTTTTGGCAGGCTCTTAACCCAACTATCTAATGCAACAGCCTTAAGCACATCCCAAAGCTCATCTTCACTTGCTTTAGGCTGACCTAATCGCAAGTTGTTAGCTAATGTCTGATTAAAGATATAAGGCGTTTGTGATAGATAGCCAATTTGAGCTTGATAACCCATCCGCTGCTCTAAACTCACAGGCATGTCATTGTAGATAATTTGCCCTTGCTCTGGGCTGAGTTGATTTGCCAATGCATCTAACAGAGTACTTTTACCAATCCCACTTGGGCCTTTGAGCCATAGCTGGGTCCCAGATTCGATATGAAGTGTAATTTCTTCCAATCCATTGACCGCGCCTGCTTTTCGAATCGATGCGTTCTCTATACAGATTTTAGTCAGTGGTTCAGATGGCATATTGCTATCGGGTGGAGTGATACTTTCTCTCGGCTGGAGCTGGTTAAGTCGTTTAATACCAACTTGAGCTTGTGCTGTGCCAATGAAAGATGTCGCAAGATTAGATAGCACTTCATTAAGACCTAGCAGTGCAAATAACAATCCAGCAAAAACTGAGCCGTTTATCTGCCCGCTTTCCAGAGCGCTTGCCGCCAATAAGCTGCTACTCATAATAGTTAGAGCGATGATAGCGAGCATCATATGGCGCGTGCCAGCAGCGATTAATTGCATACGGTATTCGCAGGCAAATTGCTTTTCATCGAGGCGAAATAGGCGCTGCGCATAATTTTGCCAGCGTCCGCGAATCAACAGTGTTACTAGTGCGCCAAACAGGTTTATAAAACGGGTCCGCCGGTAAACGCCAATCATCTGTAGTTGCCAAACTAGCTTGCGTCCTAAGCGATAACTTAACCAAGGCAAAATAATCGCATTAATAATTAAGCCTGACGCCATTGGGATAAGAGTGACAGGTGCCCCAAAATAAATGACGACCAGATAAGCTGCGCAGCAGACATAAGCGTATATTCTTGGCATCCATACTTTAAGCGGCCAGCTGTTGATGAGATCAACGTCATTGACGACACGCTGTAATAAAGAGCCAATTTTTAGATGTTGCACAAATGGATGCGCGGTTAATTGTTGCCAGATCCAAAGGCGCAGCTCTTTTAGTAAGCTAAGCAGATGGTGGTGAGCGCTAAGCTGCTCAAAATAGCGACCACTGGTTCGTAAAATAGCCATTAAACGAATCAATGCGCCCGGCGTAAAATAATTAAATGAGATGGTAATTCCCATTACCCCGGCAAGACCTGCGGCAGTAATAAACCATCCCGATATGGCCAGCAGAAAGACGGCCGATAAAGTTGAGATTAGCCCGAGTAATAACGCGAGCCAGAGCATACCGCTTTGATTTTTAGTCAGCGAGCGAATCGTTAACTTCTGGTTAGCTTTCATTGTTACCCCCTTGCTCAACGATTTCACCGTGATGCATTACTAATGCTCTGTCACACCAATCTACAGGGTGGGTGTCATGGCTAATCAAAAGAGTCGTTTTATTGCGGGTGACCTTTTCAAGCGTTTTATAAAGTGCTTGACCCGTTTCGCTATCGAGATGCGATGCTGGCTCGTCCAGTAACCAGATTGGCGCATCGGTTAAAATAGCTCTGGCAATTGATAACCGTTGCAATTGGCCGCCAGACAATCCAGAGCCTAACTCCGAAATTGGCGTGTCTAAGCCTAATGGCAAGGCTTTGATAAAATCGGCAGCTTCGGCTTGAACCAATGCATTGGCGACATCAGTATCGTTAACCGTTCCCAATCCTAAGATGAGGTTTTGAGCTAATGTGCCGCTGACCCATTCAGGCATCTGTGGGATCCATGCTAATTTTTTACGCCAACTATCCAATGCTAAATGTTTGAGTTCGTGCTCACCAATTAAGAGCTGGCCTTGGTAATCAAGATGAAATCCAAGCAAAATATTAAGCAAAGAAGATTTACCCGCACCTGACTCACCACTTAGCCAAATTCGCTCGTTAGGTTGAATGGTTAAGTTGACATTACTCAGCAGATTGCGTCCATCAATCGTCCAGCGTAGTTTTTCAAAAACAACGGGCTGGTTAGATTGCGCTTGCGCTAATGATTTATCTTCAACTGGTTGGACAAGTTCGACATCTAAAATTTCTAAAACTTTTTCAGCAGCTGCGAGTGCTTTTTGTTTGGCATGATAATCGCCGCCGAGTTGACGTAGCGGCAGATAAAACTCTGGTGCTAGCAGCAACATAAACAATGAGTCATGCAAGTTTAGAAAGATTTCGCCTTTAAAGCCCGGAACTTGTTTAATTAAACCTAGGCCAAGGATCAACGCTACGATAGCAATTGAAATGGAGGCAAAAAGTTCAAGCGTCGCTGTTGATAAGAAGGCTAAGCCAAGTACCTTCATCGTTGTATTCTGATACGCTTCAGCGCTGTCTTTCAGCCGTTTTTCAGCTTGTTTTTCGCGGCTTAGTAAGCGCAGCTGAAAAAGCCCTCGTGTTAAGTCGACAAACTGGTTGGATAACACCGATAACACAGCAAATTGTTTGCGGTTCGCGTTAGCCGCTTTTTGTCCCACTAAAATCATAAAATAAATGACGAGCGGGGCAGTAAAGATAAACACTGCAAATGCAAACCAAGAGACGACAGAGGCGCAGATTAAGATTGCCAATGGAATGAATACACACATCATTGCCTGAAGCTGATAGCGACTAAAATAATCGTCTAGCGCATCGACTTGTTCATAAACGGTGGTCGATAGCCCGCCATCCTGATCAATGATATGTCGGGCCGGGCCCAACTGAGCTAAGTGTTTAATCAAACGCTCGCGAAGAGAAGCGCGAATATGAATACTTGCTTTGGCACTAAACTGGTCTTTGATAAATCCGGCTGCTGCGCGAACCAGAATGGTGACCATTAACCAATAGACTAAATAAATGGGGAAATGATGGGTCAGAACTAACTGACTAATGATTGTTGCCAATAATGCTGCTTGTATGATGACAGTAACCGTAATCACACCACCTGCAAAAAGCGCAGCAACGAACGGTTGCCGTTGCTGCGCTTGCAGATTTTTGAGCAGGTCTTTGGACTTATTCTCCGGAACCTTCTTGCTCAACATCTTCACCTTTATAACCGTAGAATTCTAGCCAAATCGCATTGATAATGCCGAACGCGCTGGCTAAAAGTACACCTAAAACCCAGGCAAAATACCACATAATCGTACTCCTTAATACAATGAGTGATTGTTGTCTTCAATATGTTGTGTATCCAAACGGCCACGCATAACCCAGTAGTTCCAAAGGGTATAGAGCAAAATAATTGGCACAAAGATACATGCAACGACAAACATCACGAGCAGAGTAGTATGACTAGCTGTGACATCCCACATAGTCAGGCTCATGCTAGGATGAGTTGATGATGGCATCAAGAATGGGAACATTGAACCACCAGCAGTTAAGATGATGCCCGCAATCCCAAGCGATGAACATAAAAATGCCAACCAGCCTTTGTCTTTAAGTGATGCAAGAGCCGCTAACAGCATACCCGCAATCCCTAAGATTGGCGCTACAACCAAAATTGGATATTTGCTGTAGTTAGCAAGCCATGCGCCAGGTTGACGTTGGGCTGTTTTCATTAATGGGTTTAATACCGCATTGCCATCAATTGTACTCGTTACAACATAACCATCGATACCATATGCAATCCAAACACCAGCAAGGGCGAATAGGACGGCGCACAGAAGGCCAGTCAGAGCTGTTGATTTTCTAGAGCGGGCATGCAAGGTATCAGTGGTTTTCATCTGTAACCAAGCGCCGCCTTGAGTCACGACCATCAGTACACTGATAAGACCTGCCAAAATACCAAACGGATTAAGCAAGCCAAAGAAAGAACCAGTGTAGAAAGAGCGCATGTACTCATCAAAGTGAAATGGTACACCCTGCAGAATATTACCGAACGCTACCCCAAAAATCAGCGCAGGAACGACAGAACCAAAGGTAATACCCCAGTCCCATGCATTACGCCATTTGCTGTTTTCTAGTTTAGAACGATAATCAAAACTAACAGGGCGGAACCACAATGCTGCTAACGCAATTAACACTGCGATATAAAAGCCAGAGAATGATGTTGCATAAACAACTGGCCATGCAGCAAACAGTGCACCACCTGCGGTAATCAACCAAACTTGGTTACCGTCCCAATGTGGAGCCATTGAGTTAATCATAACACGGCGTTCAGCATCAGTTTTACCTAGGATGCGAAGCAGTGTGCCAACACCCATATCAAAACCATCTGTGATGCTATACCCGATCAGCAATACGCCAACCAGCACCCACCAAATGAATCTAAGAGTTTGATAATCCATCGATTAAATCTCCTTAGCTGTCGCAGATTTTACTTCCTGTTCTAGCGCATATCGACCGGTATGCAAACTAGAAGGGCCCTGTTTAGAGAACCGAATCATCAGATACATCTCTGCGATAAGGAAGATAGTGTAAAGAACAATCATCCCAATCATGGTTGTCCAGATCTGGCTTGGACTTAGACTGGATGTCGCTAAGCTAGTTGGGAGAATTTCCCCAATAGCCCAAGGCTGACGGCCAAATTCGGCAACAAACCACCCACATTCAACCCCAATCCATGGCAAAGGTAATGCGAGAATACAGATTTTAAGGAAGAGTTTGTTCTGGCCAATTTTGCGTCGAGCGTTTTGGTAGAATGCAGCTAAGAATACTAACAACATTAAGCCACCAGCAGCGACCATTAAGCGGAACGCCCAGAATAACGGTGCCACTTCTGGAATACTGTCTTTGACAGCTCTATCAATAGCAGCTTTGCTGACGTTATTCATATCTTTGGCGAAAGGTTTAACTAACAATCCGTAACCGAGATCGTTTTTAACCTTGTCAAAGTTAACTTTTTCTTCGTCTGTCGCGGTGCCAGCTTTGAGTTTTTGCAACAACTGGTAAGCATAGATACCATTAATAATCCGTTGACGATGATATTTCATCAGATCATCAAGGCCGGTAACTTTCTCATCAAGAGAACGGGTCGCGATTAAACCTAAAACACCTGGAATTTTGATCGAGTATTCGGTTTCTTTTAGTTTCTGATTTGGGAAACCAATTACAGTCCAGGCTGCCGGAGCAGGGGCTGTTTCCCATTCACCTTCAATTGCGGCAAGTTTAGTTTTTTGAACGTCGCCCATTTCGTAACCGGATGCATCCCCGAGTACGATAACACTTAAAGACGAAGCCAAACCAAAAGCTGCTGCAATTGCAAATGAACGGCGAGCAAAAGGAAGATCACGGCCTTTGAGCAAATAGTATGCAGAAATAACTAAAACAAAAATTGCACCAGTACAATAGCCTGCCGAAACGGTATGAACAAATTTAACCTGGGCAACCGGGTTAAATACCAATGCACTGAAACTAGTCAGTTCCATACGCATGGTTTGATAGTTAAAGTGCGATGCAACTGGGTTTTGCATCCAGCCGTTAGCAATAAGAATCCACAATGCAGATAAATTTGAGCCTAAAGCTACAAACCATGTTACCGCACAGTGTTTGACCTTACTCATTCTATCCCAACCAAAGAAGAATAAGCCGACCAAAGTTGATTCAAGGAAGAAAGCCATCAAGCCTTCAATTGCAAGCGGGGCACCGAAGATGTCGCCTACATAATGCGAGAAGTAAGACCAGTTAGTACCAAACTGGAACTCCATTGTTAAACCAGTTGAAACGCCGAGCGCAAAGTTAATACCGAAGAGCTTGCCCCAAAAGCGCGTCATATCCTTATAAACTTGTTTCCCTGTGATCACATAAGTTGTTTCCATAATTGCCAAGAGGAAAGTTAAACCCAGTGTTAGGGGAACAAACAGGAAGTGATAAAGCGCGGTTAGGGCGAACTGCCAGCGTGAAAGCTCGACCACCGTTTCTGAAATCATTATCTGCTCCTTAAGTAACGAATTATTGTTTTGTTGAAATCCCGGGGCAGATATACACCTTTGCTCAGCAATGTAAATGCCCTGAGATAAAGGCGGTAGGCGTGGCGACGTCACCGCAGTTTGGTTGTTTGGTTTTGAGCATCAACTTCTTAACATTAAATACTCAATAACCACGACAATATTATGCCATTAATTGATCTTAATTAAGAGTTAAAACACGCATTTTTCATCAATTATTTGATAATGTTACAGACTAAATACAAAATGTTTCAAAAATGTTTTTATAGTGTATTTATGTCGTATTTTCTGTGTATCTTAATGTTGATAATTAAGCATAAAAATGAAAATAAAAATTAAAAAATCCTAAACTTTTTAATATTGATCTAAATCAACTAAATATAGTAAATCTCAGTTTTAATTAATATTAATACAATCATTAACCATAAACATACATTTATAATACTTCATCTATAAATGAACAGATATAAGTATGATTTAGATCAATTTATTTACTATTTTTCCCAATGATATGTATATAACGGCCTAATTCAATATAAGTTGGATATGTCGAATATCTTAGTTCCATATCCATTAATTCCGAATCACTAAATTGCTCTTTAGCACCCGCTTTTAAGTAGTCGTGGATGACTCGCACGCCACTGACATGGGTTGTGTTGAGCTGCCATTGCTCGAACCACTGTTTAATTGTTGGCAGGGCATAGGCATGTTGCGGGGTAAGGCGGACTGTTTTTTTGGCTTTGAGCCCATTGTTAATGTAGCTAAAATTGCCACAAACCAGTGCATGGAAGCGCTGTGCTTCTATATTATAGAACATCAAGGATAAGTATCCGCCGGGGCGAATAAATCGGTTGAGGTAGTTAAGAGTTTCTTGTCCGTTATCTAACCACTCAAGAACTGCGTGACATAATACCAAATCGAATTGGCCTAAATCATCAGGCAAATCTTGAATAGCACAATGAAGTAATTGCATTGAAAGGGGTTTGGAACTTGAGCGAATATCGCTGCGGGCTTTTTCTAGTAATTGTTCTGAGATATCACACAAAACAACATCATGCCCCATATGGGCTAATTGTTGACTGAGATAACCAAAGCCACCGCCAGCATCAAGAATACGTAATTTACGCTGTTTTATTGCACAGTACTTTTCTAAATCACGCATTAAAACTGCAACACGAATTTGTCCTTTGACTGTACCATAAATGTTGCGGGTAAATTTGTTAGAAAGGGTGTCGAAGTTCTTGTCGCTCATCGGGTAAGCTTGCCGCTAAATTTGAGCACTATAATAGCTAACCTACGACAACACAATGACATTTACGAAGCCCCCGGCCATCTTTTGGCCGGGATATAAGCACTGTTTTAAGCTTTACTTAAATCATGCGGCCGAGCGATTAAATCAGCGCGGAAATTTTTCTGCCATGCATGAATGTTATTGCGCTCTAGAACTATCATCATCTGTTTCCAGCGATCAATTCGCTCATCTAATGGCATTTCTAGTGCATCAGCTAAACTTTGCGCCACAGCTTCAGTATCATATGGATTCACAATAACCGCAGAATCAAGCTCGGCAGCCGCGCCTGCCATCTTCGATAGTACTAAAACGCCCGGGTCATCCGCATCTTGAGCGGCAACAAACTCTTTGGCCACAAGATTCATACCATCTCGTAAAGGAGTTACAAAGCCAACATGCGATAAGTTGTAAAGAGCTAAGACTGTATTTCGTCTGAATCCTCGATTTAGATAACGCAAAGGGGTCCAGTCAAAATCAGCATAAGTGCCGTTGACATGTCCAGCAGCTTGATCAATTTGCTGCGCTAATTGGCCATAGGCATTCACATCTCCCCGAGAGGTTGGCGCTACCTGCATGTAGACAACGCCTCGATGCAGTTCGTTATGATTTTTTAACAGTTGCTCATAGGCTTTAAAGCGATGGAATATGCCTTTGCTGTAATCAAGCCTATCTACGCCGATTAACAATTTTCGCTCAGCTAATTCTTTTTTCAATTGCCGGTATTCTTGGGAACGCTGACCACTTTTAACTAGCTGAGGCATCTCATCTGTTTCAATCCCAATGGGGTAAACTCCAGTTTGAACTTGATGTCCCAAGCAATCAATGAGTCCTGAAGGTGAAATATCGCCTTTAAAGGTATGTTTTATTGATTCATGAAAATCGCGCTCATCAGTTAATGTATGAAAGCCGAGCAAGTCATAATGGAGCATTTCCAATAATAGATCATGGTGATCAGGAAGTGCGCGCAGCAAATCTAATGGTGGAAATGGCGTATGCAAGAAAAATCCAATAGGGCATTTTACGCCCGCTTCTCTTAACATTCTTCCCATTGGAATTAACTGATAATCGTGGATCCAGATCACGTCATCATCTTTCAGATAGGGAAGCAAGTGGTCAACGTATTTGCGGTTAACGCCTAAATAGCCCATCCGAAAGTGATGACGATAATTCATCAAATCTGGACGCTGATGAAACAGCGGCCACAAAACACTATTAGCATAGCCTCGATAAAAATTGTTGTATTCATTTTGGCGCAGTCCAATAGTGACAAAATCGATGTTTTTTCGTCTTTCCTCTCTTATTTCTGAAACAGGACGGTTTTCAATTCGCCCGTTCCAGCCAAACCAAAGCCCGCCGGCTTCAGCCATTGCTGCGAGTACTCCAACAGCCAATCCTCCCTGAGCACCTTTGCTCAGAGAATCTGGCCTTGCGACTCGATTGGATACAACGACAAGTCGACTCATAGTTCATCCTCCCAACGTTTACTTAACATTCGGGCACAGTTGATGATTCCAACCATGCTATAGGTCTGCGGGAAATTCCCCCAGAGTTCGCCGCTGTCAGGTTCAATATCTTCGGATAGGAGCCCAACGTGGTTTCGTCTTTGTAGCAGATCTTCAAATAATTCTCGGGCTTGTTCATGGCGGCCAATCGATGCCAATGCCTCGATATACCAAAAAGAGCAGATAGTGAAGGCGTTTTCTGGTGCGCCAAAGTCATCTTCAATGACGTAGCGAAATATATATTTACTGCCTGAAGGTCGAAGTTGCTGCTCTATCGCTTCAACTGTGCCGACAAAGCGCGGGTCATCACCTTGAACATAGCCCAATGTGCAAGCCAGAAGTAAGCTGGCATCCATGCTATCGCCGCCCCAAGTGGCGGTGTAGCTATTTAATTTTTTATTAAAGGCATTGTCATCGATATCTTTGCGCATCGTTTGCGCGTGTTGCTGCCAGTATTGTTCGCGTTGTGGCAACTGAAGTTTACGCGCAATTTGCATTAATCGGTCTGCAGCGGCCCAGCACATCATGCTCGAAAAGGTATGAATATGTTGGCTACCTCGCAGCTCCCAAAGACCGGCATCAGGTTGATTATAAAATTGCACCGCTTTTTCACCGACGGCTTCAAGCAGCTGAAATAAGCGTTGATCGCCTGGTCTTCGAATTCGCTCATCAAAAAACATTTGAGTTGCTGATAATACGATTGCACCGTAAACATCGTGCTGAATTTGATCCGCTGCCTGATTACCGAAGCGAACCGGGCCCATTCCTTGATAACCATCCAGTGCATCGATAATGCGCTCTTGCATATGTTTATCACCATTGATGCAAAACACCGGTTGTAGATATTCTTCATCAAGAGTTGCCGCCAGATTCACCAAGTATTGCAGGTACTGCTCCATAGTGGCAGTAATCCCAAGCCGATTGAGCGCATGTACCGTAAAATAGCTGTCGCGCAGCCAGCAGAAGCGATAATCCCAGTTTCTCTGGGTATTTCTTGCCTCTGGAATGGAGGTTGTCATTGCCGCAACAATCGCTCCGGTATCCTCAAAGGCACTTAGTTTTAAGGTAATGGCTGAGCGGATCACTGCATCTTGCCACTCGAACGGAATCGCAAGGTTTCTAACCCAGTCCTGCCAGTTAGTCATCGTTTCGTTTAAAAAACGCTGCGTTAGCTGTTTAATCGGCTCTTCAATACTTTCATCACTACCAAAGATAAGATAACGCTCTTGGTCGAGGATAAACCACTTTTCATCATGAATGCTGGTAATCGATACATCGGTTGTTAACCGTAACGACTGAGTCTCGCCGATGAAACTGATGTGGTTGCTGCCTTCAATGCGCTGGTATGGTTTATTTTGCTCATTATCCGCTGGGCGTAGCCGAACTCTAATTTTGGGCGAACCAATTGGCGTTAAAATTCGCATGAGGGTGATCGGGCGATGCGTGCGACCATATAACCAAAATCGCGGCGCAAAATCGGTAATGGTCAGCCCGTTCCCTCGTTGGTCGTACAATGTTGTTTTTAATATCGCGGTATTTTTAATATATTCTTGTTCGCTGTATGAAAAATCAGCTATATCAATCCCATAGGTACCAGTTAAAGATGCTTTATCACCAACTTTAAGCAGTGATGCAAACACTGGATCACTATCAAAGCGAGGCATACACGACCAGACAATTTCGCCAACTTCATTCACTAATGCGCTAATCGTACAGTTACCTATTAGGGCTAATTCCAGATTGTTATCGGGCATATTATTCCTCGCGGTGTAAGCTTGAATTTAGAAATGAAAAAACGTCTTCGGGAGATTGTAGACGATAATCAGCGATGGTTTCGCCTTCACCAACTTTAACTGCAATACCGTTGTGTTGTTTAACCCATAAAAAAGCATCTTCATCGGTAATATCATCACCAAAGTACCAAGGTGTTTTATTTATAAAATTGAGGCCTTGCATAAAAAATTCAAGGGCAGATGCTTTGTTCACTCCTTGTGGCTTTAATTCTCTGATGTATTTCCCATGTTGAATATTTAAACCACTGTATTGGTGAATAAGCGTATTTAAATATTGGTCAACCTGTATTTCCAACTCGGGTTTATTCCGATAATGGATGGCTGCAGATAATGGCTTCGCTTCCCATAGCAACTGATATTTGTCACAGAATTGCTTGCATTGACGAATGAGTTCCTCAGGCAGAGGAGTCACATCAGGATGAATCACAATTTCACCCAGAGGCTCCTTTCTAAACTGCATTCCGTGGCTTCCCCCCATCAGCAGCGAGGGTAAACAGAGCAGGGCATCAAGTGATTCGATACTTCTACCACTGACAATGGCAAGAGCGTGCTGTGTTTGAAAGTCAAGCTGCGTCAACATTTGGCGAAGTTGTTCAGTCACAACAACGGCGTCTGGTGTCGGCTGCAGATCTACTAATGTGCCGTCAAAATCTAAAAATATTGCAGATTGATTTAATATCAATTCAGGCAATTTATTTTGCATATAACAGCTCTCCAATCATTAGAACTATTATAAACATAACGCGAATCGATAAATAAAACAAGTCAGCGATTTTAATATGCACGTATGTATTGAGAGGTTAAATAAGAAAAACTTAAACTTTAATAAAGTGTTTTTCATCAAATAATAAATCTTATTACATTTATATTTAATTAAAATAAGAGCTGTTTTAATTAAATATAAATAGCTAATGCAATCACTTCTATTATATTTTTAATATGCTTATAGGTGGAATATAGAATATGAAAATTCTTTTATAAAAAAGGCCCAAAATGGGCCTTATCATTTATTTCACTCGCATGCCTGGTTCGGCACCATCATCAGGTGAAAGCAACCAAATATCTTTTCCACCAGGGCCTGCTGCTGCGATCATCCCTTCCGAGACGCCAAAGCGCATTTTCCGAGGTGCTAAATTAGCTACCATCACCGTTAAGCGACCTTCGAGATCTTCTGGAGCATAAGCAGATTTGATACCTGCAAAAACCTGGCGGGTTTCACCGCCTAAATCGAGCTGCAATTTGAGCAATTTATTAGCATCTGGCACATGTTCGGCTTTAACTATTCGAGCCACACGCAGATCGACTTTAGCAAATGTATCGTAGTCAATCGTTTCACTAATCGGCTCATCGATTAACGGGCCAGTTGCTTTAGGCTGCTGCATTTTAGCCAAGTCTTCTTTAGAACTTTCAATCATCGCGTTGATTTTATCCATTTCGACACGTTGCATCAGTGCTTTAAATGGATTAATCGCTTGACCAAAGATAGGCTGATGAATGCCTTCCCAAGTTAACTTGGTATTTAGCAGCTCTTCGGTGTGTTCAGCTAAATCAGGCAAGACCGGTTTGAGATATGTAATCAGAATTCTAAATAGCTCAATAGCTAGTGAACAAACTTGATGAGCTTGCTCTAAAGTCTCATCACTTTTGACCAACTGCCATGGTGCCTGCTCAGCGATAAACTGGTTTGCTTTATCAGCAAGAGCCATGATTTCGCGAATGGCTTTGCCAAATTCTCGCGCTTCATAAAATTGGGCAATTGCTTCTTCGGCTGCTACAAACTGGCCAAGAAGTTCAGGGTTGATGTTCTTGTCACAAAGTTTGCCATCGAAGCGTTTTTTAATAAATCCAGCTGTGCGACTTGCAATGTTAATGACTTTACCGACTAAGTCCGCGTTAACACGCTGGGCAAAATCTTCCAAGTTCAAGTCTAAGTCATCAATACGGCTATTTAGTTTGGCTGCATAATAATAACGCAGATATGCCGGATCGAGATGTTTCAAATAAGTGGATGCTTGAATAAATGTCCCTTTAGATTTAGACATTTTTTCACCGTTCACGGTGACATAACCATGGGCAAAGATATTGGTTGGTTTACGATATCCTGCACCATCAAGCATTGCCGGCCAGAACAAACCATGGAAATAGATAATGTCTTTACCAATAAAGTGATAAACCTCAGCCGTTGAGTCTTTATTCCAGAATTGGTCGAAATCGACATTATGTTGATCACAATAATTTTTAAATGCGCCCATGTAGCCAATTGGAGCATCTAGCCAGACATAAAAGTATTTACCCGGAGCATCTGGAATTTCAAAGCCAAAGTAGGGCGAATCACGGCTTATATCCCATTGCTGGAGGCCTTGTTCAAACCATTCACGCAGTTTGTTCGCAATTCCTGCTTGCAATGAACCTGAATCAATCCACTCTTTGAGCATTGTTTCAAATGCTGGCAAATCAAAGAAATAATGCTCTGATTCACGCAGAATTGGTGTCGCGCCCGAAACAACAGAATGAGGATTAACTAGTTCTGTAGGGCTATATGTTGCACCGCAAGCATCACAGTTATCGCCATATTGGTCTTGTGAACCACATTTAGGGCATGTTCCCTTAACAAATCGGTCCGGCAAAAACATCTGTTTTTCTGGATCATAAAGCTGCGAAATTGTACGAGTTTTAATGTACCCGTTATCGCGCAACATTTTATAAATGTGTTCAGAGTAAATTCGGTTTTCTTCGCTATGGGTTGAATAATAGTTATCAAAGCCAATGCGAAAACCAGAAAAGTCAGCCATATGTTCTTGACGGACTTGTTTGATGAGTTCTTCTGGTGTGATCCCAAGTTGTTGGGCTTTAAGCATAATTGGGGTGCCGTGAGCGTCATCGGCACAGATATGATAACAGCTGTGCCCTCGCAGACGTTGGAAACGAACCCAAATATCAGTTTGAATGTGTTCGAGCAGGTGACCTAAGTGAATGGCGCCATTTGCATATGGCAGAGCACTAGTCACAAGTATTTGTCGTTTTGTCGTTGTCATGCTGGTTTAACTACTGTAATTAAAAAGAAAGTTACGCTATTTGGTCAATATTCACGTGAGTCATAGGCAAAGCCTCCCATCAATAATTTTTGACGGGTGTCATCTGCGGATTAGACCGTTCGATATCTTAAAATCGGGTGATACCCTTGGGATGACCTGTATATCATGACGAAAATATCTGATCTGACATCCTACCTGATTGAGGCAACTTTTCCTAGCCACCCCATCGCGTGAATGACGTAAATGCGTATAATACGTTCAAGCGAATGTAAAAGGGTAACATTATGGGAAATCAGGTTTTTCAACACCAACCCGAATATTGGTCAATGACAATAGAACAATCCGGTTGGTTAACTCGCGATAAAAGCAATCTCGATGAGTGGGTTTTTGCACCCCCTTTTTTCTGCCCAAATGTCTTTGAATATATTCACCAGCAGTTAAAGACAGTGCGCTATGAGCCAAAAGTCAGTGCGCGAGCTTTAAAGGGCAAAAATCAAACGCCTATTAAAGGTGTTAAAAATATGCTGGCGGTTAGTTCTGCTAAGGGTGGTGTCGGTAAATCATCAGTAACTGTTAATTTAGCAACAGCCTTAGCTAAAGCAGGGGCGAAGGTCGGCATTCTTGATGCTGATATCTATGGCCCTTCCATTCCCTTGTTATTAGGCCTTGAAGGGCGTCAACCAGACTCAAATGATGGCAAAACGATGGAGCCACTGGTTGCCCATAATGTTTATGCTAACAGCATTGGTTTTTTACAGCCTCCCGAAGAAGCCGCTATTTGGCGTGGGCCAATGGCGAGTAAAGCGCTGATGCAACTTTTAGCGGAGACTAATTGGCCTGATCTTGACTACTTGTTGATTGATATGCCCCCAGGGACTGGCGACATCCAACTGACGATGGCTCAGCAGATGCCGGTCACGGCAAGTCTTGTCGTCACAACGCCTCAAGCACTGTCACTTCGCGATGCACATAAAGGCATTTCAATGTTTTATCATGTCGACGTTCCAGTGCTCGGAATTATCGAGAATATGAGTTATTATATCTGTTCGTCTTGTGGGCACAGACATCGGTTATTTGGTGAACAAGGGGCAGAAATGTTGTCAGAGGCAACTAAACTGCCATTGCTTGCTAAATTGCCATTTGATCAGAATGTTAACTTATGCAATGAAAAAGGGAATGACCTTCAGCAACTCGATTGCCCAAGTGCTGGAATCTATCTCTCATTGGCCGAACAACTATCAACACGGTTGTATTTTAATTCAGGTGAACGAGCTGAGCCCATTGCTGTTGAAGTACTCTAAGTTGAGACTGATTAAGCTAGAGCACTGATTAACAAACTGTTAACCCCGTACGTTGTGAACGCGCGGGGTTTTGTTATATGTAATGTAAATTATTTCCAATTAACTGCTTTCGTATAAATATAAACATATGTCTAAATCGTCTAAGTGTGTGGTGATCGGGATAGCCGGAGCTTCAGCATCAGGCAAAAGTCTGTTTGCTAAAAGCGTCTATCAAGAGGTCAGTGATGAACTCGGTTCGGGCTGCATTAGCGTTGTTTCCGAAGATAGCTATTATAAAGATCAATCAAATATGTCGATGGCGCAGCGAGTTCGTACTAATTATGATCATCCGCAATCGATGGATCACGCACTGCTTGTTGAGCACCTTAAATTACTTAAAGCTGGCACACCAATTGAGATGCCACAATATTCTTATACTGAACATACTCGCTTACCGACCACTAAACACTTTGGTCCAACGAAAGTGATTTTATTAGAGGGAATTTTATTGTTCACCGATGAAGCTATTCGTGCTCAGATGGATGCGAGTATCTTCATGGATACTCCGCTAGATATCTGTTTAGCGAGGCGTATTGAAAGAGATGTTCGAGAGCGCGGCAGAACATTGGAATCGGTCTTAGCCCAGTACCATTTAACTGTTCGCCCTATGTTTAAGCAGTTTATTGAACCTTCCAAACAATATGCTGATGTCATTATTCCCCGTGGCGGTAAAAACCGCATTGCCATTGATATTATTAAAACCAGAATTCGGCACTTATTAGCCCAATCAGAGGAGAAACACTAATGCGATTATGTGATGTAGATATTGAGCAGTGCCTAGCCGATGGTCGCATTGTGATTGACCCAGCCCCTTCCGAGGGGATGATAAGCGGGGTAACGGTTGATATTCGCCTTGGCCATGAATTTCGGGTGTTTAACGATCACACCGCACCTTATATCGATTTAAGTGGCCCAAAAGCTGAGGTCACAGAACAGTTGCATAAAGTAATGAGCGATGAAATTTATATCCCTGATGGCGACGCATTTTTTCTCCATCCTGGGGAGTTAGCGCTGGCTGCAACTTACGAATCTGTTACGTTGCCCGATGATTTAGTCGGTTGGCTTGATGGGCGCTCGTCACTGGCTCGCCTTGGGCTAATGGTCCATGTGACGGCACATCGAATTGACCCTGGATGGTCCGGTAAAATCGTTCTTGAGTTTTATAACTCGGGTAAATTGCCATTGGCATTGCGTCCAAAAATGGCAATCGGGGCACTGAATTTTGAGACATTATCAGGGCATTCGGCAAAACCGTATAATAAACGCGCTAATGCGAAATATCGCAATCAACAGGGCGCAGTTGCAAGCCGCATTGATGAAGATGAACAAGCGTCCTGAGGATTTAGAGTATGCGTAAGTGGGTGATTGTACTGGTCGCATTAATCGCTGTGGCTTGTGCAGCATTTCTGACGGTTGTATTGCAGATTAATCCGAATGATTTTAAATCGGTAATCAGCCAAGAAGTAAAGGCTAAAACTGGACGCACCTTTACGATTGCTGGTGACATGCACTGGCAATTTTGGCCGTTAACGCTCTCGGCCAGTAATATGTCGCTCAGTGATGATCCTAATTTTCGCTCTGGTAAATTACTGTCCATAGGCCAGATGAAAGTTGCTGTGTCGCCATGGGGATTGGTCGAAAAACACCTCGAATTGGGTAAAATTGAGCTTTCTAAAGTTTCAATGTCTTGGCTGCGTAATGCGCAAGGTCAAACTAATCTTCAGTCATTATTAGATGATGTGCGGCGTGCCTCGGGGGCTCACCTTGTTGATACGCCATCTTCGTGGCAGATTTCTGCTCAAGGCGTTGAAATTCACGATGTAACCTTGGATTTTACCGACCAGTTAAATCACCAGCACATTCAAGTTTCGCCTCTGAATATTTCACTCGGCTCAAAAGGGGCTGATCAATCGCGTCCTTTAGATGTGTCGCTGCATTTTGATGATGGTATTCATCAGTTGCAAAGCCATCTTCAGGCATCGGTTCGGGTGACGAATAATTGGACTAATTGGACGCTAACTGATTTTACGCAAACGACTCAATTTAATGGGCAATTTAACCAGCAGGGAGTCGATAGCCTGACACTTTCTGGCGCAGCACATTTTGATTCGCAATCAAAGCAATTGGTGATGCGTCCGTTGTCGTTTAGCTTTAACAAACAGCCATCAATGGATGGTGAGTTAGATTTTGATGGCAGCCATGCTCCGTATAATGTGACGTTTAATGTAACCGGAAGCGAGCTTCAAGTTCCTGATGCGAAGACCTTACTTAATCGATTCGCTCATCAACATATTCAGGGCATTGATTTGATGAATGCACAAGGACAACTGAAATTAGATCAATTAAAAGTGGGGCAGATTACGCTGGATCATCTGTTATCAAAAGTCGTGGTTAAAAAGGGTGCAATTAAGTTTCAGCAGCTAACCGCTGATTTTTACAAAGGTAATCTTAGTGCTAATACTGAACTTGATTTAAGCCAGAGTCCTGCAACATTTGATGTCACTGGCGATATTGCAGGTGTTGATGCCAATGCGTTATTTAAAAGTTGGTGCCAAGCGGCTCCTGTCACAGGAACATTACGTTTGAGTACCCAATTGCAAGGGACTTTGCCTATTCAGTCTTTTCATCATGTTAAAGGAAACGTGCAAGTTAACTTAGCCGATGGCGTGTTTGCTGGCGTGAATGTTTCGACATTGGCAGGCAAAGGCAACAGCGAGCTGAAACAGTTCAATGGCCGGGCTGAGTTCACCTCTGATGAGTTAAACCTCAAAGCCCTCCAAATGCAATTGGCAAATGGGCAAACAAGACATGCTTCCGGGCATTGGGATGAAAACACAAACCAAGCGATACTAACATTATTTGATGGGGATAAGTTTTTAAAACGGCTGAGCGTTAGTAATGACCTTTGCCAGCCGCATTATCTATTTAAAAACTAATGTCGAAGTGGATAGGTTGCAATAATCTTCGTTGGCTGACCTAGTGGGTCAACAATGGCGATGCCGATTCCACTTACTTTTCCCTGTGCGTGAGGAAGCTGTTTTGCAACCTGACGTTTAAAGGTTTCAAGACTGGCGTTTTGCTCATTTGCGAGCAATGTCATATGAGGCTGAAAATTCTGAAACACATTTGGGCTGCCATAACGGTTAAATGCGGCAAGTTTATTCGGATAATTTTTGACCCAATCAGGTAGGTTAGGCGTTTTCGCCCGATAGTCTTCGAGCGCCAATGTTGTTTTATCTGCTAAGTTTTGTAACTGTTTAGACCAGCTAATATCGATAAATACCCAGTTTCCTTTGGTAACTGATATCCCTTGAGCACTTAGGTTAAAAACAGCTGTTTGGTTAGCCAATTGGTGAACGACTTTTTTTACCTTCGGTAGAGCTTGCTCTGGATATTCGGTTAAATACAGCGTGATATGGGGCTGCTTGCCTTTAGCATAAAAAGTTGTCATTCCTAAATGGGACAGCGTTTGGCTGTTTTCTTTCACCAAGTTCTGAATTGATTCCGAGGGCAGGGCAAAAATATCCACCGAGACATTTTTGGCCCATGTCAAAGGCATAAATAAACTTGCAGAAAGAGCCGAGGTTAAGGCTAGCAATTTAGTCCAACGCATAAAATTTCCTTAAATGAGTACGTTCTATTATTTAAGCCGCTGATATGTGACACTGTGATGATATCGCGCTGAAATTTGTCTGCGTTAGGCTTAAGTCACTCTAGTTATGCCGCGAATATGCGGTTAATAGCAATCGTTCTGATGCAACCAGATAATCGTGCAGCAAAGTCACTGCCTGAGTCACTTTGCCTGCGCTAAGAAGTACCAATAGTTGGTCATTTTTCTCGATATATGGTGCATGCAGTCGCTCGGGAGAACCCAGATAATTAAATGCAAGCCTAAGCTCCGCCGCAATGTTGTAATACAAATGCTGCAGTCGCTCGCTATCTGAGAGCGAAACTAAGGCCCGGTGAAATTCCATATTGGCGGTGCCAACACCTTGCCAATCCCCTTCATTACGCCATTGTTGAGCATTTTGAATGGCTTTTCGCATAGTTTGTAATGCTGGGTGAAATGGATAAGATTGTTTAATGGCATCAATTTCAATAAGTCGTCTGACCCGATAAATATCGATAATGTCTTGAACTTGTGGGCAAGCGACACATACACCGCGGTGCGGTTGATAAACAATTAGCCCTTCTTGGGTCAGTAGCCGAAACCCTTCGCGTAGTGTATTGCGCGATACTTCGAGTTGCTCGCTTAAATTAGCTTCACTTAAGCGTTGCTGTGGCAAGAGTTTTCCTTCAGTAATGAGCTCACGGATCTGTTGATAGACTCGCTGACTTAGACTTTGTTGACCTAATTTCCCTTTCATATTGACTCTTGAGTCTTAGCCCTTGATGGGCTCAGCATTGCACAGACCGTTGTATCAGACAAGAAAATCAAAAGCACTAAAAGTGTGCTGTGTGGCACTAAATGTGTGCATTGGTTGATTTAATAGGAATGAATATCTAAAAATAAGGCCAAAAATCGAATATTTTGATCGTCTCGCAAGCCTTTATTGTTCAACAATATTTATTGAATATTAGCGTGATTTCTATAAAACCCTGATTTTGGCGCGTTATTTGCTGGTATCTTGCAAATAATGAGGCGTTAGAGCAAGTGACGGCTAGGCTAAGTTCACAGTTTTTAAAAAGATGTTTTATTTAGATAGAAAAATTTAATCAACCTTTGATATTTGTAGACTCTGACTGTTTGTGATCATGTAGACTCTGACTGTTTGTGATCATAGTGAATTGCTCAAGAATATTCGATGATGAGCTCTCGCGCACCTCTTATAACAATATTGATTTAATCATAGTGGGATACATATGGCTTCAATTGATCTAAATAGCGACCTGGGTGAGAGTTATGGGGCGTGGCAGATGGGTGATGATCAAGCCATGCTTAATATTGTTACCAGTGCCAATATAGCCTGCGGTTTTCATGCAGGTGATCCGGCAACGATATTAACGACGTTGCGCCATGCAAAACATGCCAAAGTAGCAGTTGGTGCCCATATCAGTTATCCCGATAAAGGTGGCTTTGGCCGACGCAAAATGGATTTAAGCTACGATGAGCTTTTCTCAGATAGTTTATACCAAATCAGTGCTCTTAGTGGTTTAGCGCAAAGTGTCGGGACTCAGGTCAGCTATGTAAAGCCTCATGGGGCTTTGTACAACACGATTGCTCAAGATTTTTCTCAGGCTCAAGCGGTTATTGATGCGCTAAAAGCGTTTAATCGTTCACTTTCACTGGCGGTTCTTGCTGGAAGTCCACTGGTTGCAATGGCCCAGCAGCAAGGTATTCGAGTGATACAAGAAGCCTTTGCCGACCGAGCTTATCATGCTGATGGGCAGTTGGTATCGCGCCGCGAACAAGGCGCTGTTATTCACGATCCTAAGCTGATTTGCCAGCGAATGATCACCTTGATCCAAACATCCCAAATTCCGACTATCGATGGTGGCTATGCAACTATTGAAGCCGATTCTATCTGTGTCCACGGTGATAACCCTGGTGCTGTAGCGATTGCAAGTTTACTTCGGGATGCGCTTAGTCAAGCTGGGATTGAGCTTCAGGCATTCTCATAATTGGTGTTTATGGATCATTGTTAACAAGGAATATTCCGTTGCGTTTTTTACCCGTTAATTTAACTGCACTATTAGTCGAATTAACAACTCTAGAACAAGCTATTGCATTGCATCGAGGTTTAATTGATAAGCCTATCGAAGGTATTACTCAGATGCTGCCAGCGGCACGAACAGTGCTCATTGAATACGATCCGTTATCTATTTCCAAAGAGCTGCTAGCTAAGCAAATTGCGCAGCGCTCTTATCAACAAAGTTCATTGTCGCTGGGAAAATTGGTTAAAATCAATGTTGAATATAACGGCTCTGATCTTTGTGAGGTCGCAAATTATTTAAAATTGCCGATAAAAGCCGTCATTGATTGGCATACTCAAACGACTTTTCAAGTTGCTTTTACAGGATTTGCGCCTGGATTTGCCTATTTAAAAGCGCTTGGTTCATCGCTCGTAGTGCCTCGGCGCAGTTCTCCGCGAGCTAAAATTCCAACCGGTTCTGTTGCCTTGGCTGGCGAATTTACTGGCGTTTATCCCAAAGACAGCCCTGGTGGCTGGCAGCTAATTGGTCAAACTTCGCAAGCAATGTGGGATCTCAATCGAGCACAACCTGCTTTGCTTGAACCCGGTGACCGTGTGCAATTTGTTAATGTTAAAAAAACTTCTGTGGCAGTGTCCCAAAGCATGCTGCCAACGCCGCCATCAACACCTTCGTCAAATCAGACAAATGGATTGACTATTATCAGTCCTGGACTACTGACTACCTTCCAAGATATGGGGCGCATAAATAAAGCGTCTCAAGGTGTTTCTCCTTCAGGAGCGATGGATAAATATGCGTATCGTATTGCCAATCAGTTGGTTGGAAATGGCGCAGATGCGGCTGTACTTGAGCTAACGCATGGGAACTTTTCAGCTAATGTTATGGGCGATTTAGTCGTGGCTTTGACTGGAGCGCCGTGTCCGGTGAGCATCGAAGATAAAAATGGACATCCCGTTCCATGCAAGTTTAACCAACCCGTTGCACTGTGCGAAGGTGATAAATTGTTGATAGGTTCGACTAAAGCGGGCGTTCGCAGTTATTTGGCTGTTCGCGGAGGCTGGCAATGTGACAAAGTACTAGAAAGTGCCAGCTTTGACTCACTTGCTAAATTAGGACCTTCGCCATTGCATGCCGGTGAGCATATTTTTGCAAGCTTATCTTCGCCCAAAAATGCGGTCCAGAGCGAATTTTGTGAGCCATCGGGACGTTATCCAACTTCTCGCTCTTGCGTGCAGTTAGATGTTGTCTTAGGGCCGCATTGCGACTGGTTTAAAGATGATGCTCTTGAGGTTTTAACTTCTAGCGAATGGGTTGTCGGACAACAAGCTGATCGTATAGGCATTCGTTTAGAATCGAGTCATTGCATTGAGCGCAAAATCACTCATGAACTGCCCAGTGAAGGAGTCGTTGCGGGTTCTATTCAGGTTCCAGCTAATGGTCAGCCCCTTATTTTTATGCGCGATCATCCACTCACTGGTGGTTATCCAGTGATCGCCTGTATTGCTGATTATCATCTCGATTTAGCCGCGCAATTGCCGGTGGGCACATCCATTCAATTTCATCCAATCTCATCGTTTGCGGAGATTTAGCTATGCCTTTTTATTTTGATTCAAATCACCAACCTAAAGTTTTAATCGCAAACCGAGGTGAAATTGCGGTTCGTATCATTCAAGCCTGTCACGATGTTGGCGCTTTGGCTGTGGCGGTATACGCAGATGCTGACAGCCAAGCATTGCACGTTGAGATGGCGGATGAAGCTTATGCTTTAGAAGGCGCTAGCGCCAAAGACAGTTATCTTAATATTGAAAAACTGCTCAAAATAGCGAAGCGAGCTCAGGCAACCATGGTCCATCCAGGATATGG
This sequence comes from Celerinatantimonas sediminis, assembly GCF_046054195.1. Lineage (NCBI taxonomy): Bacteria > Pseudomonadati > Pseudomonadota > Gammaproteobacteria > Celerinatantimonadaceae > Celerinatantimonas > Celerinatantimonas sediminis. The sequence continues at coordinate 189,063 of NZ_JBEQCS010000003.1, read as the reverse complement.
TTTTTTATCTGAACGCAGTGAATTTGCCAAAGCCGTGAGCGATGCTGGATTAATCTGGGTTGGGCCAAGCGCTGAAACTATCGATCTCCTTGGCAATAAAGTGTCAGCTCGGCGTCTAGCGCAAGAAGTAGGGGCGCCACTTGCAAAAGGAACCGACAAACCTGTTGAGAATGCGCAGGAAGTTGTGGCATTTGCAAAACAGTATGGTTTGCCAATTGCGATTAAAGCTGCATTTGGTGGCGGTGGTCGCGGATTAAAAGTTGCTCGAGAAATGAAAGATGTGGCTGAACTGTATGAATCAGCTGTACGTGAAGCGCAGGTCGCTTTTGGTCGCGGTGAATGTTTTGTCGAGCAATTTTTGGAAAGTCCCCGACATATTGAAGCCCAGGTTTTGTGCGATCAGTTTGGGAAGGTTATTGTCTTAGGAACGCGAGATTGCTCTTTACAGCGGCGTAACCAAAAGTTAGTTGAAGAAGCTCCTGCACCTTATTTAAGTGATGAACAGCGTCAAAAAATTCATAACGCGGCTCGGGATATTTGCCTAGCGGCCCATTATGTTGGTGCGGCTACGGTTGAGTTTTTATTAAGTCGCGATGGAACTGTCGCCTTCTTGGAGGTGAATACGCGCTTGCAGGTAGAGCATCCTGTCACGGAGATGGTGACGGGCATCGATATTGTTGTCGAGCAACTGCGTATTGCTAGCGGCCTTAAGTTAGAGTGTGATGAAAACTTAAATGTTCAAGGACATGCGTTCGAGTTTCGCATTAATGCTGAAGACCCTGGTAAGGGCTTTTTGCCAACACCGGGGACAATTATACAATTTAAGATGCCTACGGGCGCTGGTGTGCGTATTGATACCGGCGTTCGCTCGGGTTCATCAGTTCCCGGTGAATTTGATTCATTAATGGCAAAGTTAATTGTCTACGGGCAAGATCGCTCTCAAGCATTGCAAAGAGCCCGTCGAGCCTTAAGTGAATTTACCATCGAAGGCGTGAGTAGTGTATTGGATTTTCATCGCGCAGTGGTTGAGTGTGATGACTTTATGAAAGACTTTGCTGTTCATACGCGTTGGATTGAAACCCAGAATAAAATAACCTTTGCCTCGAGTCCAAGACCAGAGGTAAACGATAATTCAATACATCGTTTTATGATTGAAATCGATGGCAAACGTTGTCAGATTGGTTTACCTCAATCCTTGTTGGCTGGATTTAATCAAGGTTCAGTTAGACTAGAAAAGCCAAAGCATGAACAAAGTGATATTGACTCGTCACTTCTCAGAGCGCCGATTACCGGGAGTTTATATAAATGGAAAGTGGTAAATGGCGAAGCCGTGAGCAAAGGACAAACGATAGCAATTATGGAAGCGATGAAAATGGAGCTGCAAGTTTTTGCATCATGCGATGGTACGTTAGAGCAACAAGTTGACGAGGGTCAAGCGGTTACAGCTGAGCAAATTATCGGGCAAATCCGTTAATTACGATGAAGGGCTGCTGACCTTTAGCGGTTGAATTTGGTTTAAATAAATCTCAATTTGAATGAAATGCGGCCTGAGCGGCTTAATGAGTTAAGCAAATAGGGCACAGAAGTTCAGATGAATCCGAAGGAAAGTATCTGAGAGAGATTATCTAGCGAGGCGTTCTTTGTGAAGAATTATTACACAACGCAACGTTTGCCTTGTCTAAATAACTCTCAGTTACTGCAAAACTAATCACAAAAGGTCAATAGTCTCTAGTGAAAATCGTGGGACTTAATCGGTAAGTCGGCTAGCTTTGCAGTTTCGTCAACAAGCTTTCCAGCAATGACATGAATAACATGTTCTTCCCGTTCTACAATGCCATGCACCGCAAGTAGCTGTGCTTTAATTAAGGCACGGCGCTGGGATTTTGCTGTTGCAGACCAAACAATGACATTCACTTGCCCAAACTCATCTTCAAGAGTGACAAAGGTGACATCTGCGGCACTTCCTGGACGCTGACGACCTGTGACTAATCCACAAATACGAATAAGCTGCCCGTGATGACATTGCTGCAATTTATGACTGTCCAGCATATTAGGAAGAATGCCACGTTGGCGCAAAATTGCCATGGGATGGTTGCCTAAACTTACACGCGTGTAGCGATAATCTTGAATGACATTTTGGTATTCATCAGGTCCGGGCAGTTGAATCGATGGTTCTTTGGGTAAATCCTTAAACAGAGCCAAAGGTGGCAAAAGATTTTTCATCTCCCAGTGGGCTTGATATCTGTGACCAAATAATGAGCGTAATGCTCCGGCCTTGGCTAATGCTTGTTGACTGGTTAAATCAAAATAAATAGGCAGGTCATCGCTATTGATTGTGCTATTTCGCTTGGTCAAAAATTTTTCGCAGGCTCGATGATTTAAATCTTTGACCAAGCATAGTCCAAGACGTAACTGACCGGATTCTATGCTATGTTGCCATTGGCTATAGCAAATATCGATGGGTAGTACATCCACATTGTGGCGCTGAGCATCTTGAATTAACTGGGCTGGCGAGTAAAAACCCATCGGCTGACTGTTCAGTAACGCGGCACAAAATTGGGCTGGATAGTAGTATTTAAGCCAAGCAGAAAAATAAACTAATAATGCAAAACTTGCCGCATGCGATTCAGGGAATCCATAACCACCAAAACCTCTGATCTGTTGGATCAATCGTTTGGCAAAATCTAGAGAATAGTTATTTGCCGTTAATCCACTTTGTAGCTGCTGCTCAAAGCGAGTGAAGTCCTGATGCCGTTTCCAGCCGGTGATCGCGCGCCGAAGCTGGTCAGCTTGGCCTGCGCTAAAGCCTGCGGCCACCATCGCTAACTGGATCACCTGTTCTTGAAAAATAGGGACACCAAGAGTGCGTTGCAGGACTTTTTGTACGGCTTCATTAGGATAATCGACAACCTGTTTATGTTGACGGCGCAAAAGATAAGGATGAACCATCTCTCCTTGAATGGGGCCCGGTCTGACAATTGCGACTTCAATAACTAAATCGTAATAAGACTGCGGCCTCAAACGTGGCAGCATATTCATTTGTGCACGTGATTCTATTTGAAAGACGCCTATCGTGTCAGCTTGGCTGATCATGGCATAAATTTTAGGGTCTTCCTTGGGAATGTCTCTTAAGGTGCGAGGTGCATCAGGTAGATCTCGGATAAAATCCAATGTTTTTCGAATCGCACTAAGCATACCAAGTGCAAGGATATCGACTTTCATCATTCCAAGTGCTTCAAGGTCGTCTTTATCCCATTGAATTATGGAACGCCCCTTCATTGAAGCGGCTTCAATGGGTACTAAATCAACAAGTTGATCCCGTGCAATGACAAAACCTCCCACATGTTGAGACAGATGTCGTGGTTGCCCTCGTAAGTTATCGACAGCTGTTGCAAGTTGTCGGCATTGCTCAGTTGGTAGCAATTGGCATGAAGATAGTTGGGTGAGTGTCTCTAACGTTTTATCTCGCCAGTCAGGTAAGCGAGTAAGTTGACTGATAATCCATTCACTGATCCCTAGCGCTTTACCAGCATCGCGTAATGCACTACGGGTTCGATAAGTAATAACGGTTGCCGTGAGTGCAGCTCGATTTGTGCCATATTTTTGGTAAATATATTGAATGATTTCTTCACGACGTTGATGCTCAAAATCAACATCGATATCAGGTGGCTCTCGGCGTTCTTTTGAAATAAATCGCTCAAACAGTAAGTTGACCTGTTCTGGGTCGACCTCAGTAATATGCAATAGATAACAGACGATTGAGTTAGCAGCAGAACCTCGCCCTTGATAGAGAATGTTTTGTGAGCGAGCAAATGTCACGATGTCATGAATCGTCAAAAAGTAATTAGCATATTTTAGCTCCGCGATAAGAGTCAGTTCCTTTTTAAGTTGCTTGCGATGATTGTCTTTCATTCCATTTGGAAATCGTTCACGGCTTCCTTGTTCAGCGAGCTGGCGCAGGTATTGATCGGCATCGATTCCCTTAGGTGCGTGATCATCAGGATACTGATAGCGCAAACTACTTAAACAAAACTGACATTGCTTGGCTATTTCTAACCCAGCTTGCAGTTCACCTAATAGGTAGCGATTATGAATGCTTTCGAGCTTATGTAGTCGGCGCTCTGTATTTTGGGCAAGTGTCTGCCCCATTTTAGAAATAGGTGTTAGCGAGCGAATCGAGTCTATCAGATCAAGGTGCGATTTCTGGTTGCGGTGTAAAAGCCGTGGCCAGCATGAGGCTACAGCTGTTAATTGATCAACCGCCAACTGCTGACGTAGGTTGATCAACTGCTGATTTGGGGCAATTAATTCATCAGTAATTAAAGCGTAGTTGTCTTGCCAATTACTTATTTTGAGTAGATGTAATTGCTCCTGATAGGTTTCAGGTGAGGTTGGTCGCCATAAAATAAAACAATGTGTGCAGTTAATCAGTTGATTGACACTGATTCGGTATCCCTTTTTCTGATGTATTTGTCGGGCATGGCTAATGGCTCGACATAGCTGCTGATAGCCAATTATATCTTTAACTAACGCTACGAGATAAAGCCCTTCGGTCGTGATGAACGAGGCACCATAGATAATATTTATTGGCGTAATTAGACTTTGCTGCCAAGCCCTAACAGCTCCGGCAAGTGAACACTCATCAGTAATTGCAATAGCTTGATAACCTCGATGATAAGCACCAAGTACGAGCTCTTCCGGACTAACAACACTGGATAAAAAACTATACCAACTGAGCGCATTTAACTCAGCAAAATCATTTGTCTGCTTAGGCAAACCAGCCATGAAGCCACCATCCCGCCGGCGTTGCGTGTGGATCGTAAAAAGCCCATCCTTGTGCCCTCGAGTGATTAAATACAACGCGTTGATAACTGCGGATAATGCGTATGCCAGATTGCTCAAGTTCCACGAGCTCTGGCTTATCAAGGCAGATAAAAGCATCAGCTGATATTGGCTGAGGAGCTGCTAACAGCCATAAAGGACGAGGTCTTTGCGGCAGTTTTAATGGTGGCTCAGCGGGATTATCGGGTGAGTTTAATGCTGTGAGCGTAGTGGCCTGTTCTGGCAGGTGAGTATCATGATGGTTTAAATAGAAAATATTCTCTTGGCCAAGCCGTTGACTGAGTTTATCGAGAAGCGTTGCATCGGCATGGCTATATTCATTATGCCATAAATCATACCAGTGGCTTTGTAAGGCTTGGCAAGGACCGCTTTTTAACGTTATGGCAATAACTGGCTCTGGTAATTGTAAATAGTCTAATTGCAAATCGATTAATGTCTGCCATGCTTCAGCCTGATGTTGCAGTTGCACGCTGTCGATGGTCAGTGTTTCAGCTGGTCGTTGGCGATAGTGTAATTGCAGCGTTAACCTCTGACATGCAAGTTGATTGACTCGAAGATAATGTGCCAGTGCATGAACAAGTTGGCGGATGCTATGGCTTAGTTGGCTGCTTTGCGTCGCTTCATAATTGAGGATGGTTTTTCGGGTGAATTGCGCAATCGGTTTTTGCCACTGATACGTGACAGGGTGTTTACCAAGGCATTGATCCAGATAATCTAGAAGTAGTTGGCCGAATCGAGCCCGCAATTGCGCACGAGGCAATTTGAGTAACTCGCTAAGGGTGTTAAGTCCCATATCAGCAAGTTCTGTCACCATTTCTTCGGGGAGTTCACTGTACGCTAGTGCTAAGGCGCATTGATCGACACGTAGTAAAATGCGTGGTAAATCTTTTTGATTATGGCGTTGGCGAGCTAACCATATTGCTAGTGGGGCACTTAATGCAGCAACACCATCCACTGGAATTTGCTGTTGACGAATCGTTGTTAAAAGTGCTCGTAGATGCTGCTGAATTGTCGGATATATCGGTTCCATTCCTTCAGAACAGACGAGTAATCCATCATTTGAGATGACACAGACCTTGGGAGTCAGCTCCAACAATTTTGTGGCTAATTGCTGGAGCTTTTGAGTTATTTTGTTGCTATCAAAAGTCGCTATTTTTAATGAGGGCGCTAGTTGCAACGCCACACTTAAGCTTTGCCCAGAGTGAACCCCTAACATTTTTGCACTTTGATTGGCGTGCGTTATTTTTTGTTGTTCAATAATGACCAGTGGCTGGGCGCTTGGTTCTGGTGTATCGATGTAAAGCGCCAAGTCACTAAGGTCGAGATAAAGCCAATACATGCCATGCATCCACTAATAAATATCAATCACTATGTCTATTGGGTTGTTAGCAGTGAAAGCCATCTTGATACGGGCAGGTTGCAATCGTTGTCGGCCAGCCACCATCTCGTTTAAATAGATCCAATGAAAAGGTTCCACTTGGCTGATTGGCTTGCACTTCAATGCGGTTATTTGCGGGTGATGATAGCGAGCGTTCTTGTTGTGGTCTGAATAAAAACGCCATACAGTTTCCCCGTTTTGCAGCAAGTTTTAAACGCCGTAATTGCAGAGCAGTTAGTCCCTGAGTCCATCCTAAAACTGCACTACAAGAACCGCTTTGCAGAGCTTGTTCGATGGCCCAAAATTGGTCATTAACGGTTTTAGGATGCACGACTAAGATTCGGCTAATATCAATATCAAGTTGACGCAGGGCAGGAGCATTGGGCATAGCCGGTGGTGCAATCCAGATAATCCAACGTTTTTGCTTACTCAATGCCGACAGAGCAGGGGCCAGTAATTGCAATTCACCCTGTCCCGGTGCACAAACATAGATTTCATTCACACTAGCTTTGGCCCAGCCATGTTCAGCTAATTTTTGATCCAACTGTTCATAACCGGTAGTCGTTAGCGGGTGATGACTGGGGTGCCAGTTTTTCCCTTGCCAAACTAATTGTTGATCCATCATTGACGTTAAAGAAGCATTCATCACTCACCTCATATAAATACTGTTTAAATATACAGTGTATGGATATACAGTATTTCTAAAAGAGCTGTATTGCAAGTATTTTTGAAGTTTTTTTCAACAATTTTGTGTTTGTTTAGGGTTACTACTGGTGCAAAAGCAAGCAAGCTGATAAAATTCCGCCCTTATTAAGCATGTCGTAGCGACATGGAATTTTATTGTTGCGTTATGTGAGAATGATGTAGGAGACCACATGAATCGATTAATGCTTTCAGCAACAGCAACGTTATTTGCCGGTCAGGCTTTAGGTCATACACAACAACCAATGGATATTCTGCGAATGAGTGGATTTCGTTGGCTTGCGGCTGCGATGATTGCAGGTCTTATTTGTTACGCCATTCGTCATTGGCGGCGCAGTTAAGGGTTGTACTTGCTGAAAAGCCCTCTTTTGGTTTAAGCTTCGCGGCTTGATGAAAAATACATGAGCCGCGAAACCATGACTTTCTCTTCTTTTGCCGGATTTGATTTTGGCACTTCTAATTGCGCTGTTGGGTTATACCAAGACGGCCAACCTGTATTAGCTCGCTTACCCGAGCATGGCTCTTATATGTCATCGACATTATTTGCTCCGACGCGAGATGTTATTAGTGGCTGGCTGTATCAGAAACTAAAACAAAACAATATGGCGGATGCCTATCAACATGCCCGACGGGCGCATATTGAGATGAGTTTGAAGGCTCTTCGTGAAGCGCAACTTGATGGTTATGATAGCGAGTTGCAGTTTGGTCAACAGGCATTTGACGCCTATATGGAAGACCCATTTGACTGCTACTATGTGAAATCGCCGAAGTCTTTCCTGGGCGCCAGTGGCTTATCTGAGCGCCATTGCCAGCAGTTTGAAGATATCGTTGCAGCAACGATGTGGCATATTCGCTCACAGGTCGCGCAATCAACTGATTGTTATCCCGATAAAGTGGTGATTGGTCGGCCGGTAAATTTTCAAGGTTTAAATAGCGAACAAAGTAACCAACAGGCGATCGCCATTTTAACGCAAGCCGCTAAATTTGCCGGATTTTCGCAAATTGAATTTTTATACGAGCCGTTAGCTGCTGGATTGACATATCAGGCAACGCTAAGCGAACCGAAACGAGTTTTGGTGGTCGATATTGGCGGTGGAACGACTGATATTTCGATGATGGAGATGGGGCCTGATTTTGACCACAAATTTGATCACCAGCGCTTAGTATTAGGTTATTCAGGTGAGCGAATTGGTGGTAATGACTTTGATATCGCTTTGAATCTGCAAACGCTGATGCCACATTTGGGGATGAATCAGGCATTAGCAAGTGGCCAGCCCATGCCTCATAAAATCTACTATGATGCTGCTAGCGTCAATGATCTACCTGCTCAAAGTCACTTTTATGGTCGCGAAAGTGAAAAGTTACTGACTGACTTAAAAGATGATATGCAAAAAGATTACTGGCAGCGTTTGCGCCGCTTAAAGCATGAGCAATTAACTCAAAGCCTTAATCGCAGTGCTGAACAAAGTAAAATTGCGCTTGGGCAAAATGGCGAATATCAGTGTAATCTGGATTATCTTGAACCTGGGCTCCAAACGTCGTTGTATCAACAGCAATTGCAACAAGCCGGTGAAAAACTCACTCAAGCGTTATCAAAGTTGATTCAAGATGTACTTACTCAAGCTGGCGTGCAACCCGATGTTTTATTTTTAACGGGGGGAAGTGCTAACTCGCCTGTAATCAAGTCATTTTTAGCCGAGCATTTTCAGGGAATTAAACAAGTTAGCGCCGATAATTTTGGCAGCGTAACACAAGGTTTGACCCGCTGGGCGAAACAAATTTATAGCTAAAAGAAAAGCGCCTTAAAGGCGCTTTTTTACCATTAAAGATAACTTAAATTAGTAGCCGATTGCCGCGCCTGCAGGACGGCGGGCATCGTTTGCTCCATAGAGATATCCTGAACGAATTTTCCCAGAGACAGCAGAATCATTCCCTGAGCTATTCACATCAGTCGCCGATTTAGGTAATCCAACCATAATGAGCTCAGTTGCCCCCCATGGGGTTTGCTCAACCATGTTGTATCCCATTTTTTGCAAAATGGCTAATGTATCCGGCGAAAGGCCACGAGTTTCATAATAGACCTTATCAGGTAGCCACTGATGGTGGATTCGTGGCGCATTAACCGCTTCTTGTGGCCCCATACCAAAGTCAATGATATTCATGACGGTTTCAAGAGTAATCGTAATGATTCTTGAACCACCAGGCGAGCCAACGACTAAGTAGACATGGCCATCTTTGGTAACAATAGTCGGTGACATTGATGATAATGGGCGTTTGCCTGGGGCAATTGCATTGACTTTGCCTTGAACTAGGCCAAACATATTTTTCGCACCAATCTTACTGGTAAAATCATCCATCTCATCATTGAGGAAGAATCCAGCTTTAGGTGCCATTACGCCAGCACCAAATCGGCCATTAATGGTGTAGGTCGTTGAAACAGCATTGCCCATTTTATCAACAATCGAGTAGTGGGTCGTCTCTGGTTTTTCATGAGGCCAAACACCTGCGTGTAATTTAGCTGAGCTTGCCACATTGTCTTTTTTAATTTGCTGGCGAATTTGTGCTGCATATTTATCGCTAAGTAATTTTTTGATCGGCATTTTGACAAAATCGGGGTCACCTAGCAGCGTGTTGCGATCCACATAAGCATGGCGCATCGCTTCAACCATGTAGTGGACTGACTTAGCGGAGCCATAACCCATCGATTTCATATCGTAGCCAGAGAGAATATTTAGAATTTCGCACATCGTGACACCACCAGAGCTTGGTGGCGGTGCGGAAACAAACGAATAGCCTCGATATTGGCATTCAATTGGTTTTCGTTCTTTGGCTTGATAATTGGCGAAGTCTTTTGCGCTAATAATCCCACCGCCTTGCTCAGAGGCTTTTTCAACCGCTTTGGGGATGACGCCTTGATAAAATGCTTTTGGCCCATGTTTGGCGATTGCTTCAAGCGTTTTGGCTAAATTTTTCTGAACGAGTCGATCGCCCGGTTGCAGTGGAGAGCCATCCGCTCTTAAAAAGATTTTTTTTGCCTGCGGTGAGTGGCGAAAAGTCTCAAGTTTCAGATCGAGAATATCAGTATCAGCACGTGTTAACACAAACCCATCTTTAGCGAGCTTAATTGCCGGTGCCATAATTTGTGCGCGGGTCAATTTTCCACTGCCATAACGAGTTAAGGCTAGCTCTAATCCACGAACCGTTCCGGGTACGCCAACCGCTAGATAACCATGCAGGCTGGCGCCTTTAATTAAATTACCTTTACTGTCCTGATACATATTGGCAGTGGCTTTTGCTGGTGCTTTTTCGCGAAAATCGATAAAGGTATCTTTACCATTGGCCAAATGAATGGTCATAAATCCGCCGCCGCCAATGTTGCCACAACATGGATTAACGACCGCTTGGGCATAACCCACTGCGACGGCGGCATCGATTGCGTTGCCGCCCATTTTCAGAATTTTAATTCCGGCCTGTGATGCTAATTTTTGTGATGAAACAACCATCCCATGTTGAGCTTCAACGGCTGGTAATGTTGCCGCCCAACTAGATGAGGTGAGAAGACCCACAGTCAATGGCAGACAGAGCACGTATTTCTTTATAGTGTTATACATACTGTTCCCTGTGTTAGATGAGTGTTTGTGTTTTATTAATGTAATGAAGTTATTACATCACTGATTAGATTATCAAAAATAAGTAAAAAAAGGCTATCACTTTAAGTTTTTTGAAAAAAAGTATGGCTTTTGAAAAAAAATACTGGATAAATACGCTAACTACTGGACAAATAAGTCAAAAAAGAGCGAATATTACATTAATGTAATATTTGTAATTATTGTGTAACTCGCATTTTTATAAGTACAACCGTTTCTTTTTTAACTTAATTAGAGTTAAAAATCTTAATTTAATTAAGGATTTATAATGATTACATTAGGCGAATACATTGTAGCCAAGCAGCATCAATTCCCAGAAGCTTCCGGGGAATTTACACGACTACTCGGGTCCATCCGGCTCGCCGCTAAAGTCGTTAACCGGGAAATTAATAAAGCTGGATTGGTCGATATTATTGGGGCGACTGGGGAAGAGAATGTTCAAGGTGAAGAGCAGCAAAAACTTGATCTGTACGCCAACGAAAAATTTAAAGCAGCACTGGAAGCCCGCGGCGAAGTGTGCGGTGTAACGACCGAAGAAGAAGAAGATTTCATTATTTTTAATGGTGAAAAACAGAGCAAGAGTAAATATGTTGTGTTGATGGATCCTCTCGATGGCTCATCAAATATTGATGTTAATGTCACCGTTGGGACTATTTTCTCGATTTATCGACGCATCTCACCCGTTGGAACGCCAGCGGTTAAAGAAGACTTTTTGCAACCAGGTAATAAACAGGTTGCCGCAGGTTATGTGGTTTATGGCTCTTCAACCATGTTGGTTTATACCACAGGTTTTGGTGTTCATGGCTTTACCTGTGACCCATCGCTTGGGGTATTTTATCTCTCACACGAAAATATTCAGATCCCAGAGCAGGGTAATATCTACTCAATTAATGAAGGGAACTATATTAAATTCCCCGATGGCATCAAAAAATACATTAAATATTGCCAGGAACGAGACGAAGAAACTCATCGTCCATACACTTCGCGTTATATCGGGTCACTGGTAGCTGATTTTCATCGCAATATGATCAAAGGTGGCGTGTATATGTATCCATCTTTTGCCAGTGCACCTAAAGGAAAATTACGTTTATTGTATGAGTGCAACCCAATGGCGTTTTTAGCTGAGCAAGCCGGTGGTAAAGCTACCGATGGTTATCGGCGTATTCTTGATATTACTCCAACTGAGCTGCATGAACGTACGCCGTTTGTCTGCGGTAGCCGGAAGATGGTCGATATGGTCGGTGATTTTATGCAGGAATACTCAGCGGATGGTCACCCTGAATATCACCCCAGCACTAAATAATAGGTGATTACTGCTCTGTGCAGATACCATCTTTAATTCTTCGCCAGCAATGAGTGATAGCTCTTGCTGGCGATTTTGTTTTAAGTTTTAAGCCATTTTCCAATTCTATTTGGTTATCAAGAGCAGCTGTTGGCATAACTGTCAGGCAATAACCAAAACTGTTTCCCTTGACCATAGAGCATTACTGCGCGGTCAATTTCGCTGCTTAGGGGATGGAATAACGCAATCTCTGGGGTTAACCAATATTGGCGTGGAACTATCTGATAAAGATGGCGTTCTGCTGCTTTAAGCTGATGGTTAAAAAGCCACGTGCCATCTTTGGGGCGTTCCTGCTCATCTAATGGCTGAAACAGCCGACCTTGGATAATAATCTGTTGGCTAAATCGATAATGGGGATAGTGTAATCTAAGCTGTTGTATTTGCGGATGATACCCAATGGGCAATTGGTGGGTGAGCATTCTGGAAAGTTTACGAGTAAAACTATCTTTTAGGTTTGGCCCTAGCCATTGCCATTTCTGAGCAAGCTGAATATAAATATAGAATTTCACCGCAAGCTCTATATGACGCACACATCGAGAGCGGTGATCCGCTATCAATAGGTCAATCGCGCCGAGAGTTTGGTTCTGTTGTTTGATTTGTACATTGTGGGCAATCAGCTCTAAATCAGGATGCTCATCAATAAGCTTTAGCCATAATTGTTCATACCATAACCCCAAACGGTTTTTAAAATCGGGGAGTTGTTCGGGTAATGAAGCAAGCGTTTTTGTCAGCCAGCTGAGTTGTTGCACAGTTGCGATTGCTGGGTGAATCGTACTAATAGGTTCACACGTTAGACAATACTGATAAGTTTGTTTAACTCGTTCTTGCTCAGAAGATAATTGCACTGTTTACCTGTCTAACATTGCGTCCGAATGCTGAAGATCCTACCATAACATCTGTTTTTCAACAGTATGAATGAGTGATTTGCATGGATCCGTTTCGATTACAAAATATTTTAAATGAAGAGCTTAGAGCCTTTGCGATTAAAGACTATTGCCCAAATGGTTTACAGGTCGAGGGGCGAAGTCATATCAAAAAAATTGTGACGGGAGTTACCGCAAGCCAGGCATTGATTGATGCTGCAATTGAACGTGAGGCGGATGCAATTTTGGTCCATCATGGCTATTTTTGGAAAGGTGAATCCCCCGTATTAACCCATATGAAAGGCCGACGGATTGCATCTTTATTGTCTCATCAGATCAACTTACTCGCCTATCACTTACCACTGGATATCCATCCAACATTAGGCAATAACGCACAGTTAGCTGCTTTGTTGGGGATTGAACTGCGCCGAGGTTTAGAGCCATGGGATAAAAATAGTGTGGCGATGGTCGGGGAGCTCAAATCTCCTATGCAGGGCGCTCAATTTGCGGCACATATTGAGCAAGTATTGGGGCGTCAACCGCTACATATTGAGGCTCATCAGCGGGTGATTAAAAAAATTGGGATATGCACCGGTGGTGGCCAAAGCTTTTTGCCGTTGGCTGCAGAGCAAGGCGTGGATGCCTTTATCAGTGGTGAAATCTCTGAACAAACGACTCATACAGCTCGTGAGATGGGCGTTGATTTCTTTGCCGCGGGTCACCATGCAACCGAGCGTTATGGCGTGAAGGCATTAGGTGAATGGTTAAGCGAAAAATATCAGTTGGATGTATGCTTTGTGGATATCGATAATCCAGTTTAGTGTCAGGGGCTATGGCTGAGGCTCTTTTGCTTCGGCCATAAGAGTTAAGCCACATGGGATTGTATATTCAAGCATGGCTTGTTGTCCGCCCAGCAAGCCAATATCCACTTGCTGATGCTCAAAGCGTGATTGCCAGCGCTTAAATATTTGTTCATCAGCCACTAATTCTTGCCAGACTGTGATTGGAATGAGTATCTGAGAAATTCCAACCTGTTCTCGAGTGTTAAGCAACTGACCGACTGAGCGGGGGATCCAACAGATCCGAATCGATAACGTCAACAAATCGATGACAGAGGCTAATTGCTCATGACTCGGCGGACTGCCGTCAAAGACAACAAATAGCTGTGAGCTATCAAGCTGATAAAGCTTAATGGCAGACGCTGCTGCCTTGGCTAGCTCATCATCTTTCATCTGTTCACAAAGCGTTTGCCATTCAACATAATAATGTTTGGCAGGGTCAAGTTTTCTTGGAGGCCAATTAAAGATGCCAAATGGTTGGCTCTCTCCCATTTGATAAACCAACCCGATATTATGATCCCCATAAATTGTGCGATGATTTAACCAGCGTAAATAGCGTCGGTAAAATCGCACTAAAATCGCATTGAGTGATTGATCGATTTGACTGTTTTCTAAACTAGCTAAGACATTCAGTTTGAGCTGCCCGGCAAAGTGCTGGCAACTATGCAAAAGAACTGGCTGGTTTGCATCACTCACTAACAGCAATGGAAGGTGAGGGTAGAAATGCGCTATTTGCATGAGCTCTTGGCGAAGAGCCGAGTTTTCATTGACGCAATAGATAATTCCTAATAAAGGCTTTATATGCGCTTTATATTCATCTTGGGTGGTCAAAATAGCACTGGGTGGAACCAATTGTGTGATTTTTGGCGCCAAATTTTCTGAGATAACGACTTTGCCATCCAGTAGCCATTGGTTGTAATGTTCCATTAATTGCTGATGCCATATTTTTAGCTCTTCTTGCAGGGCATCTTGCGTAGGGCAATAACAAAAATCAGGAAAATCTTCGATCATCTCTGGTAAATCGCCCAGAATAAACAAACGAGCTTGTTCGAGATGTTTTAGCAAGGGCAGACAAAGTTCGAGGTTTTTCTCACTCAGTAGATAGTCAGTTAAAATAATGGCATCAATATCAGTATCGTTCAGTAAATAAGTGACTAATTCACCAATTTCGTGGCAATACAAAACCTGCGCCGCATCGATTGGAATATCCAGTAATGTTCCGGCACTGATAATTCTCGATAAACTACTGACGCCATTTGTTTGTAAAGGCGTCAGTAGCAGAGCGAGTTCTTCATCTAAAAGTCTATGGGATGTATTGCTCATTCATAGTTGATAGAGATTTCACTTATTACACTTTTAACATTTTTTACTGATTGTTCAACTGTTTTCGCACGCCCTAAAGCGACCCCGAGGCGGCGTTGGCCGTCAATTTCTGGTTTGCCAAATAAACGTATCTGACAATCTGGAATTTCAAGAGCTTTGCTAATACCTTGATAAGATAGATTTTTTGAAGTTCCTTTGCCTAACAATACGGCTGATGCACTCGGTCCATATTGCTCAATATGGCCAATAGGAAGACCAAGAATCGCACGTGCATGCAATGCAAATTCTGATAAGTTCTGCGAAATCATCGTGACCATTCCCGTGTCATGTGGGCGAGGGGAAATCTCACTAAAGTAAACTAGATCGCCTTTGACAAACAGTTCCACGCCGAAAATGCCATATCCACCTAAATTTTCGACTACCGTTTTCGCAATATTCTGGCTATTTTTTAACGCCTGGTCGCTCATCTGCTGAGGCTGCCAAGACTCACGATAATCGCCATCTTCTTGGCGGTGGCCTATAGGGGCGCAAAAATGAATGCCATCAACGGCTCGAACTGTTAATAAGGTGATTTCATAGTCAAAATCAACAAAGCCTTCGACAATGACCTTACCAGCGCCTGCTCGGCCACCTGACTGAGCATAAGCCCAAGCTGCGGCTTTATCTTCTTGAGTGCGAATCACCGATTGTCCTTTACCTGAAGAACTCATCACCGGCTTAATAACGCACGGATAACCAACTGCATCAACGGCTTGATTAAATTCAGCTTCATTACTAGCGAACTGATAAGGGGATGTGGGTTGTGAGAGGGTTTCGGCTGCGAGACGGCGAATACCTTCTCGGTCCATGGTTAATCTTGCAGCACGAGCTGTTGGAACAACATTAAAGCCTTTACTTTCAAGCTCTAATAATTTTTCAGTCGCGATTGCTTCAATTTCTGGCACAATAAAATCAGGTTGTTCCTCTCTAATGACTTTTTCTAGTGCATCCGCATCAAGCATATCTATCACATAATGACGCTGTGCAACATGCATTGCTGGGGCATTGGCATAGCGGTCAACCGCAATCACTTCTACACCATAACGCTGAAATTCGATGGCGACTTCCTTGCCGAGCTCGCCTGAACCTAACAATAATGCTTTGGTTGCCGAAGGGGTTAATGGTGAACCAATTTTCATGTATCCAGTGCTCCTAAATAGAATGGGGGTAATAAAAAACCATCAAGAATATACCTTGATGGTCTGTATTATAAGCGTAAGGAGCTAGCGAGTGCCACAATGGCTTAATTAGCGTTGGCGATTGTATCTTCCATCGCTTTGGCGCTGCGCTGTAATGTCATACTCATGCGTTGAAACATCCCTTGAACCATTTCAATATCAGACATTGAATCAACATGTTGTGCGATTTCATCATTGAGCAGTTCGCATGCTTTATCGAAGTTTTCACAATATCTACCCTGAGTTGCTAATAAGTAAGCATCAGCAAGAGCTTTGTGCCAGTTGTCGTAATGCTTGAGCTCAACTCCTGCCAATGAGGTACAAAATGAGTGAAAACGAATAGCAACATGACCAAGGTTTAATCCTGTTAGGCCAAGGTCGGTAATAACGCGAGTTTTTGAGCGTTGGTCATAGGCTGTCAGTCTTAATAAGCGATCTGCCATCCTGCGGTTATACCAAGATGTTGGATCATGCTGGTGGCCAAGCTGTAGAAGGTCGTGATAAGTTGATTTAAACACCCTCGTCACCATGAGCTTCACACCGGGCCCTTCAAATAGCTGAAAGAGCCAGTAAAGCATAGTAATGCCGACAAAAATGCCTAAGGCTGAACTGAGCGTATAATCAATTTGAAATGCTCTGCTCATGTTTGAGCCCATACTCGGACGCACCAGAATCGTAAATGGGATTAAAAATCCTAAACCGTAGGGCAGGGTTGGTCGATTGGACAACGCAATAAGTCCAACAAAAAATGGGCCCGCTAAAACCAGCAGTAATTGTCCAAGTTCATCTGAGCTTTGGGCGAGCAGATTAATAGCGAAGAAAATCGAGACCGGAATTGCAATCGTAACGCCTACCAACATTCGTCGCAGGACTAAACTAACCAACATCAATGGCAGGCGATCCAACATAATCGAAAAGATCACAGGTAAGATCATAATCATTAATGCCGCATATGAAGCAGTTTCTACCCAAATAAAAGTGCCAATAAAAAACATAATGGCTGAGCGACAACCGCGAGTTAGTCCGATTAATGGGTCGCGATAAGGCTGCATACTTGGCGCGTGAAGTAATGTTGTATCGCGATTTTCTAACGCTCGAAAAGCTCGTAATAGAACCATCAGGTCGGAAGTCATTTCCAAGGCTACTTTTAACAGACGCGCTTCTAGGGGATTTTGCGAAAAATGCGACATCCGGTATTGCGCGAGCTCTCGGCGAAATATTTTAATGCGCTGATAACTGACTTGGAAATTTTCCGACTGGGCAATATCGACAAATATATCGTGTTGCTGTTTAAGAATATTAGCCAAAGTCGGAGTGACTAACTCCGGATTACGCCGTTGCAAACGACCAAAAATCTGGATAACGGACAATAACGATAAAATCTTATGGCAGATTTGATTGGCAGCTCTAGAACGCCCTGGTCCCTCGGGTCCTTCGTAGGCAACAGCGCTTGAATCGTCACTGACCTCTGAAACTGTTTGCATGATCTGATCAATATGCTTATGACGCTGTTCATGTGACCCTTCTGGATCAAGTTCGATTGCCAGATACTGAAGCATTTGATTAATAGCTGTTTTCGATTGCTGCTGAAGAATATTTTTTACTTTCACAGGCCAAAGCAGATGACTGACAAGCCCTGCACAGATTGCTCCGATAATGATTTCGCTCATTCGTGCTTGCGCAACATTAAAAATATATGAGCTTGAAACACTTGATGGCGAGGCTACTGAAAGAACAATAATGACTTCTGATGTGACACTGGCAATGGCCAAGGCATAAACAAAGTTTGTCCGTCGTAATAGAGCCGATAGACCAGAGTTAACACTCAGCCAAATCCCAAGAATGGTAAGGCCTAGATAAGGAAAATCGAGAAAATGAGCTAAAATGAAAATCCCGACTAAGCCCCCAATGATAGTTCCAACAATCTGACACAACGCTTTCTCAGCCACTAAACCGCTCTCGGGGCGGATCTGTAAAAAAACGGCTGAAATAACCGCCCAGTATGGACGGTCAAGATGAAGAAAAATAGAGATGGTCAGAGCCATCGCCATTGCAATAACGCCCTTAAGCGCAAATAAAACAGAACGCTTTTGGGGCATTAACATCGTTTGCAAGACTATACCCAAATCTGTCTCCTACTTCTGTTTAAGTTCGATTGAGACGGTCATCCCCGCACTTAAATGAACATCTTTTGGAAGTGGATCAAGTTTGATATCAACAGGTATACGTTGCGCTAATCGAACCCAGTTAAAGGTCTGGTTGATTTGGGGTAATAACTGACTATCGCCACTGGTATTGGAATTAGAAATCGCTCTTCCGATACTTTCTACATGTCCAGTAAATGGCTTGCCGCCACTCATCAACGTAATCGTTGCTTTTTGACCTACATGGATAAGGGGAACTTTGGTTTCTTCAAAATAGCCAGTCACATAAAATGAGTGATCTTTGACAATAGCTAAGACTGCGCTGCCTTGCTTAACATAATTACCTTGATGCAACGATAAATTTACAATATCACCGGCTTCAGGGGCGATGACTTGTGTTCTGTCTAAGTTAAGTTGAGCTGTATCAAGCTCGGCTTTAGCCAGATCGAAGTTTGCTTTAGCAACCTCGGTATTAATTCGCGAGGTTTCTAAATCTTCTTCACTAATTGCTTTTTTATCGGTTAGTTCTTTGCGGCGTTCATATTTATGTTTGGCTAGCTCCCAAGAATATTGTTTATTTTCCATGGTTGCTTTGGCTTGGGCTACAGCAGCTAAATAACGTTTATTGTCGACGCTAAACAAAGGTTGGTTTTTGCTTACTCTTTGATCGTTTGCAATATCTAATTTAGTCACCCAGCCTGATACATCAGGAGCAACGGTGATGATATCAGCGCGTACGCGCCCATCACGGGTCCATGGCGAATACATATAGTCATTCCATATCCACCAGCCGGCCGCGATTGCAACAGCTACAAAAAAAACAGTAATAGAGATACGTAGAGACTTCGCCATTTAATTAGTTGCTCCATGAGATAAAAATACAATAAGTGCCAGATAACAAACGAATAGGGATACTTCGAACCATGCTACTTTCCAAATCCGCTGATGTAGATTGAGCCGGAACAAGATAAAACGGGTCAAAGCCGTCAAGGCAAATGCCACAGGTAAAAAAATAACCAATGGGCTAAACAGAAGCCCACAAAAAACAATGTTTTGATACATAAGGTAATATTTGTCGTTGTTTGTTTGGACGTATCGCCGCTAGGATTAACTCAATAATAGATTTAAACTAGCAATTAAGCCAAGGATGGGACAGAGATAAGATTTCCCAGCTGCCTATTAGTGTATCATACATATTTGTATAATACATCCCATTTAGCAATAATTGTAACTGAACTTGCTTTTTTTATACGATAACCAACTAAATTACATAATTTAACAAGAGGATTAGCAATCTTCTCCTAAACTAGAAATTTCCATAAGATGGATTTGCGGGTGCAAACTTAAGAAATTATCGATTTGCTTTTTAAAGTTGATTGAAGATTGATTAATCCATACTTGAATCGCGGTTAAATCTTCAAATGAGTAACCATTGAGCGCAACTTGCGATAATAATAAGCTCAAGGGTGATGCTGAAGGGTTAAACGCAGCATTCTCAACATACCAACTGCTCGCGATAACATTTTGGCCTTGATAAGCCACTAATCCAGTTTTACAACCACTGTACGGACTATAACTTTTTTGCGCTAGATCTTGGATATTGCTAAACGCTTCATTTTGAGATTCAAGCAAGACATCAACATGAAGGTCATCGGGGCCAAATGAATGGGGCAGCAATTGCTCAAATGTAAAGTTTTGCCCATCGAAAAAAACTTTTAAATTAAAGCAATGTGGATATTCACGAATAAATTGTCGGCAGTGGCCACATGGTGCTGCGTTGACGACGAGCTGAACTAATGGTGCGCAGCCATGGTTCAGTGCATTAAAAAATGCAGCTTGTTCCGCATGAAGAGTGACCGATAGCGGTAACTGGCGCATCTCATAATTTGCGCCCATAAAAATCTGCCCATTGGCATCAATTAAAATTGCGCCAACATTGAATCCCGATATTGGCGTAATGGCAAATGAACTTGCCATGGGAAGTAGTTGCTGCGCTAGTTCAAGTTCATCGACACAAAGGGCATCTTTAAGTGCTGATACCTGTTGCTTATTTAGCCGCGAGACACTTGATTTACCAATAATTTCTAACCAAGCTTGTTTCAATTTTAAAGGCAGTTCAATTGCATCAAGAGAACGATTGGTCATTTTGCTTAGCTCTGTGTCAATAAATGGATAAACCATTGAATCACAGGGGCGAGTAAAGCGGTAGTGATCGCACTTAAAATTAGAGCGATTGAACTAAATGCTGCAATTTTTGGGTTTATTTCAGCAGCTTTTGCTGTACCCAAAGCATGGCTGGCACTGCCTAGCGCCATTCCCATCGCAGCTTCTGAGCGAACTTTTAACAGTTTGAATAAGCTAAAACCACCAACGGAGCCAAATAACCCGGCAATAATAACCAAACTTGCCGTCAAACCTGGCTTACCTGCAATCATTCGAGAAACTTCCATTGCAATTGGTGTGGTTACTGCGCGCGGTGCGATGGTTGCCAACATTTGTGCATTTCCACCGAGTAGATATAACACACTAATACTGACGATAATCCCAACGACAGCGCCGACGACCACACTGGTAATAATAGGGATAAATTGGCGACGGACTTCACTGAGCGATGTAAACAGTGGGTAAGCTAACGCAACGATCCCCGGGTCTAGGAAAAACGTCAGCGCTTTAGTGCCCTTTTGATAACTTGAGTAGCCAATTCCCGTAATCAGCAAAATAGCGATAATAATAATGAGGCTAATCAGAAAAGGAGCAAGCAGCGGGTGAGGGAAGCGTTTGTATAACCGAACAGCTGCGTAATAAATAATTAGTGTCAGCGGTAAAAATAATAGGCTCATTTTTTTTCCATCCATTGGAAAAGATAAACAATAGTTAAGGCCATGGATAGCCAAGCAATAGCCATTGCTAGCACTAATTGCCATCCAAACAGGCGAATGTCAGCCATATCTTGGATAACAGAAACCCCTGGTGGGATGAAAAATAGGGCAATAACAGAAAGAATCTTTTCGGCGCCAAATTCAACCCAACGAGCTGGAATAATACGTAACGAAAGCAGAATAAACAGAACAATCAAGCCAATAATACTGGCAGGAAATTCAAAGGGTAATAACAGTGCAATACCGCGACCGACCATCAAACATCCATAGATGATTAGAAGGTCACGAACTAAGCGAATGAGCCACATGAGGTTAGGTCTAAATTAAGTTGAGTGAATGCAATTAAATAGGGCTGCATTATAGCTGTAATAAGTCAATAGCGCATGCCCTTTTTGTCTATATCAGGGGTCACATTTTAAAAAATTTCAAATCTATAATGATCCCGATCATTATAGATTTTCGATGTAGTGATAAACCGCTTTTAGAATGTTTAATTTAGTCGGTTCATGTTGATGAACTTGCGCTAATGTTTCAATATCGAGCAGTCGTTTTTCAATTTGTGGTGGTAGAGCATTTTGCCGATAAGCCATCCATTGTTGTTGCTCGGCATCGGTTAGCGCATAGGGGTAATTGCGTGCTTTGTATCGCAGTAATAGCTGATTGAGTCGCTTGTCTTCAAATACAAAAGCTTCTTTGCTGATTGCCGCTGGATCACTGCTATGAAGCATCTCCATTAAGGCTTTATCACCTTTACCAATAAAACCGCTGTAAAGAGCGCCATCTACGTCTTGATCGTTATCAAAAGAGCGTTCTTGGCTGAAAATTTCCACTAATTTATCGCGCACTTGCTGCGCATTTTTTAATTGCTCTAAACTGACTCGACACTGTTTTCTATCAAGTCCTAGTTCATCGGCTCTTGCTGCGCTAAGCGCGCCAGCCGGGGCGACAAACGGGCATTTATTAATATGTATTAATTTGACAGGGATAGGTAATTGCTCATCGGTTAAATCAGCTTTGGGTGTATAAAGGCGCTCTTTTATCTCTTCAGCACTAAGAGTTAACAACGGCGATACATCTTTATTAAGATCGATGGCTATCACGGCATTTTTATTAATTGGATGCCAAGCGAGCGGTAACACCCATGAGACGCAGCCTTGTTTTGCCCCAAACATGCCTGAGACGTGCACCAAAGGCTTGTGATTGACAAAATCCATAAAGGTTGCAACTCGGCGTTTATCTCTAAGTGAGAGAGCAAAGTCAAATAGCTTGGGCTGCGCTTGCTTTAATAGCTTGGCAAGGGCAATGGTCGCTTCAACATCGCTAAGAGCATCATGAGCGTTCTCGTGGGAAACGCCGTTAGCTGCAGTGAGTTTTTCTAGTCGAAATGAGGGCAATCCTTGTTCGTCAGTTGGCCAATTTATACCTTGCGGACGTAGCGCATAAAAAGCGCGAGTCACATCAATTAAATCCCAACGTGAGTTGCCATTTTGCCACTCTCTTGAATATGGGTCATAAAAATTTCGATAGAGCGTATAACGGGTGACTTCATCATCAAAACGAATACTGTTATAGCCAACGCCGCAGGTTTGTGGCTGGCTAAAATGGGCATTTATTTGGGCAATGAACTGATCTTCACAGATTCCCTTCTGCGCGGTTATTTGAGGCGTAATTGCGGTGATGAGGCATGCTTGAGGGTCGGGAACATAATCATTGGCAATTTGCGAATAAAGCACGATAGGCTCGCCAATCGGATTTAAATCACTATCGGTACGAATGGCAGCAAATTGAGCAGGGCGATCGAAGGCCGGAGAAGTTCCAAATGTTTCATAGTCATGGAACAAAAAAGTATCAGTCATGAACAGTAGCCAGCAGAGAAAAGTCAAAGTTGTATGCTAACAGAACTGTGTTGATTGAGCACCTATTGCCCTAAAAGCAAAAAGCCCGCTGCAATTGGGAGAACTGCAGCGGGTATTACTTAGCGTAGCAGCTGTAAGCACAGCAAAAAAGGTAACTAAACGCTTATTTATAGTAAGAGATTTTCTTGAGGAGTCAATGAAAGCACAGGGAATTTTCCCCATTATGCAGATTTTTCATTTGAAATTGCTATCTAAACGATAAAAACGTCTTTAAAGATGACAATATTAGGCATTTTTTATAACCCCAACTAAACTAACTTTAACGTACGTTGAATTGGAGCATGATGATGGAATCTATACTTGTGCGTGATTATATGTTGCCCCAACCGGTTATTTTTCATCCTCATCAACCTCTCACTGAGGTTGTTCATGAACTCATGCGACATAACCAGATTGGCGGGCCGGTGTGTGATGAGCAGTTGCATGTCGTTGGCTGGATATCTGAACAAGACTGCGTACGTCGCCTGCTTGATGACACCTATCACTGTGAGTCCGTCTCTTTAGTTGATGATGTGATGCGAGAAGATGTGCTCACCGTCGATCCGCAGATGAGTATTGTTGAACTTGCGCAGATGATTACGGGTCAAAAACCGAAAATGTACCCAGTTGTAGAGCAAGGCAAATTACTCGGCATTATTACCAGACGGGAAGTCCTCAAAGCCATTTCAGCTCAATTAGACAGTTGTTTTACTCATAAAAAGTAGTCTAAACAATGCATAGCTAGTTGGTTTAATGGTAGAGAATTGGTAGCATTTGCGCCTAACTTAGGGAGGTGCGAACTTGCAACCGTCAATTGCTCAGCTTCAAAATCAATTATCAGAAGTCTTATGTAAAGACCGACACCGGTTTTTTCAGGCGCTCAATAGAGCACGCCAAAATCAATCTACATCCGTTACTGCGCTGGAAAAAATAGCTGCGCAAATTGAAGCATCCAAAGCAAAGGTGCAAGAGCGACGCGCCCATTTCCCTGAACTCGAATATCCACCTGAGCTACCCGTCGTTAGTGCTAAAGACGATATTGCGCAAGCTATCGCAAACCATCAAGTGGTGATCGTTGCTGGTGAGACCGGTTCTGGTAAAACGACCCAATTACCCAAGATTTGCTTAGAGCTAGGGCTTGGTCAGCGCGGCTTAATTGGCCATACGCAGCCACGGCGATTAGCCGCTCGTAGCGTTTGTGCCAGGCTTTGCGATGAGATGAAAGTCCAACAAGGCGAGCAGGTTGGTTATAAAATCCGTTTTAGCGACCAAGTCGGCGAGCAAACACTCGTAAAATTAATGACCGATGGGGTTTTGTTGGCGGAGCTGCAAAGCGATCGATTTTTAAGTCAGTACGAAGTGCTGATTATCGACGAAGCGCATGAACGTAGCCTTAATATCGATTTTATCCTTGGCTATCTTAAACATATCCTCGCTATAAGACGTGATTTAAAAGTTATTATTACCTCGGCAACCATTGACCCAGAGCGTTTCTCCAAACATTTCAATGATGCGCCAATGTTGTTAGTCGAAGGGCGAACTTACCCTGTTGAGACGCGCTATCGAGCTGTAAACAATGGTGGTAAAGATAGAGATCTCATCGATG
Source organism: Celerinatantimonas sediminis (assembly GCF_046054195.1). Taxonomy (NCBI): domain Bacteria; kingdom Pseudomonadati; phylum Pseudomonadota; class Gammaproteobacteria; family Celerinatantimonadaceae; genus Celerinatantimonas; species Celerinatantimonas sediminis. The sequence goes on along the minus strand of NZ_JBEQCS010000003.1, from coordinate 164,386 downwards.
CGATTGATGATGCTGTCGATGAGCTGTACCGCGAAAAACGTGGTGACATTCTTATTTTCATGAATGGTGAGCGCGAAATTCGGGATACGGCCGATTGGCTCAGAAGACGGCAATTGCCACATACTGAAGTGCTACCACTTTATGCGCGTTTATCTAATGCTGAGCAAAATAAGATTTTTGCCCCACATACGGGTCGGCGTATTGTGCTGGCAACAAACGTTGCCGAAACCAGTTTGACCGTACCGGGTATTCGTTATGTGATTGACCCAGGAACGGCTCGTATTAGCCGTTATAGTGCTCGCGCTAAAGTACAACGGTTGCCAATTGAGGCTATTTCACAGGCCAGTGCCAATCAACGTAAAGGGCGTTGTGGTCGTGTCAGTGACGGTATTTGTATTCGCTTATATAGTGAAGAAGATTTTAACTCTCGTCCTGAATTTACTGACCCTGAAATTCGCCGAACTAACTTAGCGTCCGTTATTTTGCAAATGGCTGCATTGCGTCTTGGCGACATTCAAAGCTTTCCTTTTATTGATCCACCAGAGCAGCGCAGTATCAATGATGGGATTAACCTCTTAGAAGAGCTTGGCGCGGTCAAAGCTCAGCGTGGTCATAATGCTCGGGTGTCTTTAACGTCAATGGGCCAACAGTTAGCACGTTTACCAGTTGATCCGCGTATGGCGCGCATGGTCATTGCTGGTGGTCAATTTGGTTGCGTTCGAGAAGTGATGGTGATTTGTGCCGCTATGTCTATACAAGACCCACGCGAGCGTCCGCTTGATGCCCAACAAGCGGCTGACCAGCAACATCAACGTTTCGCTGATAAAAGCTCTGATTTTGTCAGTTATCTGAATCTTTGGGATTATCTTAGAGAGCAAATCCGAGATCTGACTAACAACCAATTTCGCAAACTCTGTCGCAAAGAGTTTTTAGCGTATTTGCGCATTCGCGAGTGGCAAGATATTTACCAGCAGCTACGGCAAGTCGCCGCGGAATTAGGGCTGAAAGTGAATCAGCAGCGAGCCGATTATGACAACATTCATCAGGCGATGACTTGTGGTTTGCTCAGCCAGATAGGCTTTAGAGATAAAGAGCGTGAGTTCTTAGGTGCGCGTAATACCCGATTTGTTATTTTCCCAGGTTCAGCTTTGGCGAAAAAGCCACCTAAATGGATAGTCAGCGCCGAACTTGTTGAAACATCACGGTTGTTTGCTCGCGATGTAGCAACGATTAAACCGCAGTGGTTAGAAGAGCTTGGTGAGCATTTAGTGAAAGTCAGTTATAGTGAGCCGCATTGGTCCGCTAAACAAGGTGCCGTATTAGCCTATCAGAGCAAAACCTTATTTGGGGTGCCAATTGTCGTGCGCCGCTTGTCTCAGTATGGTCAAGTTGATCAGCGTCTATCTCGTGAAATCTTCATTCGCGGCGCCTTAGTTGAAGGGCAGTGGCGTCAGCAACCGGATTTTCTAAAAGCAAATCAATCGCTACTTGATGAAGTTGAAGAGCTTGAGCACAAAAGTCGGCGTCGGGACGTCCGTGTTGACGATGAGGACTTATATCAGTTTTATGCGGCTAGATTGCCTGATGATATTGTTTCAATTCGTCATTTTAACCGCTGGTGGAAGAAAGTAAGTCAAAAAGATCCACATCTGCTGGATTTTGAAAAACAAATGTTGATGCGTCACGACGCAGAGCAAGTCACACAAAAACAATATCCAGATACGTGGCAACAAGGGGCGTTAAGTTTACCTCTAAGTTATGTATTTGAACCTGGGCATGTGGATGATGGCGTTTCGGTTACCATTCCACTGGCAATGCTTAATCAGGTTGATGATAAAGGGTTTGATTGGCAGATCCCGGCATTTCGCGAAGAGTTGGTAATAGCCATGATCAAATCTTTACCAAAAACACTTCGGCGTAATTTTGTGCCAGCGCCCAACTATGCCAAAGCTGCGCTTGAAGCATTGCCGAGTATGACCGATGAGCCACTTCATAAAGCCTTAGCGCATCAACTGCTACGGATGACTGGCGTTCGAATGGAGCCTGATAGTTGGGATTTAAGTCAGCTACCAGCTCATCTTAGAATGAATTTTAAAATTACTGATAATGGCAAACTTATAGAGCAAGGACGGGATTTAAGCGAGTTGAAAGTGAAGCTTAAGTCTCAAGTAACCAAGCAGTTGAATCAAAGAGCCAAACAAGTTGATTTAGAAGAAAAAAGTCTCACAGATTGGCCTTCTAAAACGCTACCCAAAGAGGTGACCTCTGAACTCGGTGGCTTGAAGATTAAGAGTTATCCCGCATTAGTTGATCAAAAAGATCACGTTGATATTCAGATGTTTGATCGCCCTGAAAGAGCCCTGCAGAATCATCGCGCGGGCGTTCGTCGATTATTGCTACTGAATGTGCCATCACCCATTAAATATCTGCAGCAAAAGTTACCCAATAAAACCAAACTTGGATTGTATTTTAACCCGTTTGGTAAAATAGAAAATCTATTAGACGACTGCATTAGCGCTGCGGTAGATAAACTGGTCGAACCTGATTCGATTCGCTCTGAGCAAGATTTTTTTGCTGCCAAAGAAAGAGTTAGAGCAGAACTTGCAGATACAACATTAGAGATTGCCGCTGAAGTTGAAAAAGTGCTTTCGGCTCATTATGCCATTACGAAAAAGATGAAGGGCAAAGTCGCTCTGGATCAAGTTCTGGCTTACAACGATATCAAATCACAACTTGAATCGTTGGTGTATCGAGGCTTTGTTTGCCAAAGTGGTGAGCGTAAAATGGCTGATTTGCAGCGCTATTTGAAAGCGGTTGAGCGTCGCCTAGAAAAATTGCCAATCGATCCAAATAAAGACCGTTTGGCAATGATCCAACTTAAGCCAGCAATTGATGCCTATCAGGGGCTTGCAAGTAAACTTCTTCATCATCCAGAAAAAGAGCAGATACTCAGTGAAATCCATTGGATGATTGAAGAGCTACGAGTGAGTCTATTTGCTCAGCAACTTGGTACGGCGATCCCCATATCAGCTAAGCGAGTTTGTCAGCGTGTTGAGCAAATTACTAAGGAGTTATGATGAGTCAAGATATTCAAACTAAACCCCGAGTCGCGATTCATTACTGCAATTTATGTCGCTGGGTTTTGCGTGCCTCATGGCTTGCGCAGGAACTTTTGTTTACATTTGATGATGACTTAGCTGAAGTCGCACTGTGTCCCGGGCTCAAAGGTGGCTTCGATATCTATGTGGATGAACAGCTAATTTGGAGCCGCAAAGAGCAGGGGCGTTTCCCCGAGGCCAAAGAAATTAAGCAGCGAGTTCGCGATATCATTGACCCAGAGCGCGATTTAGGCCACAGCGATAGTAAATCCGCGAAAAGTGAATAATTGTGAGCATTGGGTAAAACAAGCAATAAAAAAGCCGCTATATAATAGCGGCTTTAACATTCTGAGAGATATCTTATTTAGCGAAGTTTTCGCCAACAAAATCCCAGTTAACCAATTCCCAGAAACCTTTCAAGTAGTTAGGGCGAGAATTGCGGTAATCGATGTAATAAGCGTGTTCCCAAACATCACAAGTTAACAGTGGTGTTGCACCGTCAGTCATTGGGTTAGCTGCATTGCTGGTGTTTACAATCGCCAGTTTGCCATCTTTAGCTTTAACCAGCCAAGTCCAACCAGAACCAAAGTTACCAGCAGCGCTAGTGTTGAACTGTTCTTTAAATGCGTCGAAAGAGCCGAATTCAGCGTTGATTGCATCAGCTAATGCACCAGATGGTTGGCCGCCTTTAGGTGACAGGCAGTTCCAGTAGAAAGAGTGGTTCCAGTGCTGAGCTGCGTTATTAAAGATACCGCCAGTTGAACTGGTTACGATCTCTTCTAGAGATTTGCCTTCAAACTCAGTACCTTCTACCAAACCGTTCAGTTTAGTAACATAGGTCTGGTGGTGTTTACCGTGGTGATATTCTAGTGTTTCTGCAGAAATATGTGGTTCTAATGCGTTTTTCGCATACGGCAGTGCAGGTAATTCGAAAGCCATAGTGATCTCCATGATTGACAAGTCATTGATATTCACGGGCACAAACTAGGTGAATATGAATAACTTATATTGTTATTTGGATTAATTTCGCGTTTCAGTTTAACAACAAATCGCGATGACCTACAACAGATTTAACAAAAAATCATTGATTCTGATCAAGGGTGAAACATCGTGTAACTTTTGTTAATATTGTCTCATTATAGGTGACGTTGAGTCTCCAGAAAACATGGGTGCAATGTTTGTTAATTTCAAGGCAAAGATACCCAATTAATTTTAAGTCGTAGTCAGTAACTTATGGCTCGCAACGAATAAGAGAGAAAATAAATGGAAACTGTTGACAGAATTAAACAGCAAATTAGTGAAAATCATATTTTGCTGTACATGAAAGGTTCGCCTAAATTTCCAAGTTGTGGCTTCTCTGCACAGGCTGTGCAAGCTTTAATGCAATGCGGTGAACGTTTTGCCTACGTTGATATTTTGCAAAACCCAGATATTCGCGCTGAATTGCCAAAATATGCTAACTGGCCAACCTTCCCACAGTTATGGGTTGAAGGTGAGCTTGTCGGTGGCTGTGACATCATTATGGAAATGTTCCGCGAAGGCGAATTGCAACCGTTAATCAAGCAAGCTGCGGCAAATCACCCGGCTGATGACACTGTCGCAGACGAATAATTTATGTTCTCCCGATGTTTTTATGTTTATAGTAAATATCGGGAGACATTTGTAATAAAAGCGCGTATAGTGCCCCCCTTTTAAACAATCAAGGGTGTTGTATAAGTATGACTGACAAAAGTTCAGGCTTTGCTCAATTTTCACTTCCATCAGAGATCCAAAGGGCAGTTGCCGAACTAGGTTATACTGAGCCATCGCCAATTCAGGCGCAGACTATTCCGTTATTACTAGAAGGTCATGACGTACTTGGTATGGCCCAGACAGGAACCGGAAAGACTGCCGCATTCTCTCTTCCTTTATTGGCTCGTGTTGATGCTGAGCAGAAACATCCACAGTTGATGGTATTAGCTCCAACGCGTGAATTGGCCGGCCAAGTTGCCGAGTCAATCGAAACATATGCCAAAGGACTAAAACAGATTAAAATTCTGGCGCTGTATGGCGGTCAGGATTATGGTCATCAATTACGTGGTTTGCGTCGTGGTGCTCAAATTATTGTCGGTACTCCTGGGCGAGTAATCGATCATATTGAGCGTGGTTCTCTTAAATTAGAGAACCTTAACGCACTGGTGTTAGATGAAGCTGATGAGATGTTACGCATGGGCTTTATCGATGATGTCGAAAAAATCATGGCTCAGACGCCGAAAACGCGTCAAACAGCTCTGTTTTCGGCAACTATGCCTCAGGCAATTAAAAAGCTAACTCGCCAATATATGAATGATCCAAAAGAGATTAAAATTGCAGCGAAAACTGCAACGGTCTCTAATATCAAACAAGGGTATTGGTTAGTAGAGCATTACAGCAAACAGGAAGCTTTAGCGCGTATTCTGGAAATGCAGGATAACGCAACTATTGTATTTGCACGCACCAAACAGGCGACTGTTGAATTGGCCAGTGCAATGGAGTCACGTGGATTCCGCTCACAAGCATTAAATGGTGATATGAGCCAAAATTTACGTGAAAGGGCAGTTGAGCAATTAAAAGACGGTACAATTGATGTTGTTGTTGCTACCGATGTTGCTGCCCGTGGGCTTGATGTTGAGCGGATTGGTTTAGTAGTAAACTATGATATTCCATTTGACAGTGAAGCGTATGTTCACCGTATCGGCCGTACTGGTCGTGCTGGTCGTTCAGGCGAAGCTGTTTTGTTTGTAGCGCGTCGTGAACGACGCATGTTACATACCATTGAAAGAGCAACCCGGCAAAAAGTTGATCAAATCGATTTACCAAGTGCCGAAGAGCTTGAAAAACATCGTTTAGAGCAGTTTAAAACAAAACTGGCTAAACAAGCAGAAAGAAAAGACTTTGCGGATTATCGCAAATTAGTTGATGAGTTGATTGGGGATGAGCAAACTTCACTTGAAGATTTAGCCGCTCAATTACTGATGGTTGCACAGGGCAATCGACCACTTAAAGTGGTTGAGCCGCCTAAACGAGCTCATGCTGATAAAGCACGTGTTCGCAAACCGAGTGCTGGTAATCAGCAGAGTCAGGGACATAATAGTCGTCGCCGTCAGCCAACTGCTGATGTGCCGATGGAACGTTTCCGTCTGGAAGTCGGTCGCAATCATGGTGCACAGCCAAAACATATTGTCGGTGCCATCGCTAACGAAGCAAACATTGAAAGCCAATTTATTGGCCGCATTGAGTTGTTTGATGATCACAGTACAGTTGAATTGCCAAAAGGCATGCCTGATACGGTCTTCCGTGACCTGGGCAAAGCGTATGTGAAACAACGTAAATTGCGAATTCGTCGCGTATAGTCATCATTTGTAGTTCGGTTTAAAGGCAGCTTCGGCTGCCTTTTTTTATGGACTTTGCTAAGCTAGCGACCTAATCATTTTCGACTAGGTCAATCTCGTGAATTGGATATGCCGTCTCATTGTTTTATTCATTACATCATCTAGTATTTTTGCCTGTTACGCGATGGATGTACCACAAGGTGCATTGGTTCAAACCATGGCCCCTTGGCAGGCAAAGGCTCAGCAGCAATATCTGGCAAAGCCCGCTAGCATTACTAAATTGCTAACCGCAACTGCAGCCTGGCAGACTCTTGGGCCAAAATTTGTGTTTAAAACACAATTACATTTCAAAAAAGTAGCGGCTCATCAAGCTGATGTTCAATTGATTTTTAGTGGCGACCCGACTTTAAAGCTAGATAATTTAATCGAGTTAATCGGTAGGCTTAAACGCCAAGGGATCACCAAAATCCGCCATTTTCAAATTGATGATAGCCGTTATGGCGGCCATCAATGGGGATTAGGGCAGGTTTGGAATGATCATGGGATCTGTTTCGCTGCGCCTATCAGTGCAGCGATTGTTGATCACAATTGTGTGTTGGGTAATTTAAAGCCGACTCAAATCGGTCAACCCGGGCGTTTGTTTGTCGCAAGTTTTGCAGGCGTTAGCTTTTCGAATCAGACTGTGACAACAAATAACGAAGACAATTGCGAGCCACTGCATGCGGTTAATAGCGACAATCATTTTCGTATCTATGGCTGCGTTGGCAAAAATCGCAAAGTATTGCCTTTGGCATTTTCAGTGGTAAATGTTCGCTCCTACGTTGAAGCATTGGTGAGTAAAATCATCATGAACGATAAAATGACTTTGTCAGATAAGATCGCCTTTGCCAAAGTGCTTACCCCATATTCCAATACATTTACCCATTCATCTAAACCACTTGCGAAGCTTTTGCATCATATGTTGAAACATTCAGACAATGTGATTGCTGATAGTCTAACCAAGCAACTTGCTTATGTAAAAACTGGCTTAAGTGGTACATTTAAAGCTGGCGTCAAAGTGATTTGGCAAGTATTGGCTGAACATCACATCAACCGGGAAAACCAAGTCTTAAACGATGGTTCCGGTTTATCGCGAGAAAACCTAATTTATCCAAAAACGATTTATAAGGTATTGAAGTTATGGCGCGATAATTCTCAATTTCGTCCTTTAATTGCAAATTTACCTGTTGCAGGGGTTGATGGCACACTTCGCTATCGAAGTAGTGTTATGAGTGCTCCGTTAAAAGCAAATGTCATTGCCAAAACTGGTTCAATGAACGGCGTCTCTAATTTGGCTGGTTTTGTCAAAATACACGCCCAACTTGTACCGTTCGTCATTATGAGTAATCAAGTGAGTAGCTCTGACTCAGATGAAAGTGCTGTTGATATCATGAAAGAAAATGAGACGAAATGGCTAACCGCTGGAATGAATCACTATAAGAAGAGCAATTAACTAACTTTATATTTCATTTTTGCGATTAAATCTGTATAGATTTTCTACATCATGGCTAATTTATCGAAGGATAAACTAGCCATTTTTTTATCTCTGAATTTTTATGCTGTCTTAGAATATATAGTTGGTTGAAACGTTCAAATAAAGCACCTTGGATGCCATGATTGTGTAATTATATGCCATTTTATGGTTAAATATAGCCGATAATAATGATATTAATTATAGGAAATATTTTTAGAGCATGAGTAACACAACATCGGTAAATAGTCGTTGGTCTAGCAAACTGACCTATATTCTTGCCGCTACAGGATCGGCAGTTGGCTTGGGTAATCTGTGGAAGTTTCCATACATCATGGGTGAGAATGGTGGTGGGGCATTCGTTTTGGTTTATCTTTTCTGCGTTCTCGCTATCGGGATCCCAGTTATGATGGCTGAAGTTTATATCGGGAAACAGGGGCGCGCGACACCGGCCCATGCGATGGAAAAAGTCGCAAGAGAACATGGCTTAAATCCAAAATGGGCCTATAACGGTGCATTAGGCGTTATTGCTGGGTTTCTAATTTTAAGTTTTTATGTTGTGATTGCCGGTTGGGCTGTTGCTTACATTTATTATTCAGCGACGGGTTCGATTGGTGCTGCCGATGGCCATTCAGCAGTGATCCAAGAAATTTTTAAAGGATTATTAGGATCCATTGATAAGCTGATTTTATTCACTTCGATTATTATCGTCGCTGCCGTTTACTTTTTAGCCAAAGGGGTAAAACGAGGTTTAGAAACCGCCATTCGTTATATGATGCCAGCTTTATTTATTCTATTGCTGATTGTAATGGTGTATTCATGTGCAACAGGTGATTTTTCTGGTGCTGTGAAATTTATGTTTTATCCAGATTTCAGTAAGTTGACCTTCAACGGCTTTATTATGGCATTAGGGCATGCCTTTTTTACCTTAAGTTTGTCGCTCGGCATTATGATCATGTACGGCGCATACTTGCCAGAAGGCACATCAATCGCCAAAACATCTATCATTGTTGCGCTGGCCGATACGCTCGTTGCATTGTGTGCGGGATTGGCTATTTATCCAGTGGTTTTTGCTCACGGTATTGCGCCAGGGGCTGGACCAGGGTTGTTATTCCAATCCCTACCGATTGCATTTAGTAACATGCCGTTTGGATCATTGATTTCAATGCTGTTCTTTATCATGGTGACCTTTGCTGCATTTACTTCGGTACTGTCATTATTTGAAGCGCCAGTTGCCTATTTTGTTGAACGCAAAGGGATGAGCCGGGTATTAGCATCAATTTTATGCGGGGTATTGATTTGGCTGCTGAGCTTATTGTCTATTTGTGCACTGGCAAAAGTCAGTTGGGCAAGTTTTCATACGCCAATTGGTGATGGCATCTTTAATATCATCGATTACATTACTGCTAATATTATGTTGCCGGTTGGTGGGTTATTTACCGCTATTTTTGTGGGATGGCGCCTTAAACCATCTCTTCGCACCGCAAAAAGTTTTGAAATGCGCCGCTTCTTTAAATCGTATGTGGCTTGCCTTAAATATGTATCACCCGCTGCGATTTTGTTAGTGTTCTTAAACGCCATTGGCGTTATCTAACGGTTCGCTCTTAGCTTAAAAAACCGGCGCAATGCCGGTTTTTTAGTCTCATCAACTAAGAATGATTAGCAAAGTAGGATATTTTGTTGATTTTTAGTTGCTGCTCTAAGCAGTTTTATTACACTAGGGGAATGAATTTTTGATAAGGATTAAGATCCATGTCTACCCCTGTCGCAAAATACCGTAAAGATTATATTGCCCCTGGATTTACTACATCTCATATTGATTTAGATGTGGTGCTGGATGACCATCAGACTAAAGTCACCGCAGTGCTTGATATTAAACAGATTCGCCAAGACGAGCCACTTCATTTAGATGGTGATAAATCAATAAAACTGATTGAATTATTGGTTGATGGTGAACCTTATACCGATTACAGCCGTGATGATGAAGGGCTGAGTATTAACGGCCTTGGTTCATGTCAGCTCACTATCGTTAACGAAATTGATCCGAAAAATAATACAGCGCTCGAAGGGCTGTATAAATCTGGTGATGCTTTTTGTACCCAATGTGAAGCTGAAGGTTTTCGCCGGATCACTTTTTATCAGGACCGTCCAGATGTCTTAGCGACATTTACCACCCGCGTTGAAGCACCTAAAGCTGATTATCCATTTTTGCTTTCTAACGGGAACAAAATAGAAAGTGGCGAACTTGAAGGCGATCGACACTGGGTCCTCTGGCAAGACCCATTTCCAAAACCAAGTTATCTCTTTGCTCTGGTCGCGGGTGATTTTGACAAACTTAGCGACAGCTTCAAAACTCGCAGCGGCCGCGATGTAGCGCTAGAGATTTTTGTTGATAAAGGCAATCTGCATCGCGCTCATCATGCGATGGAATCGCTGCAAAAAGCGATGGCTTGGGACGAAAGTCGTTTTAGCCTTGAATATGACCTTGATATTTACATGGTCGTCGCCGTTGATTTCTTCAATATGGGCGCGATGGAAAATAAAGGCTTAAACGTTTTCAACTCCAAATATGTACTCGCAAGCCCAGATACGGCAACAGACAGCGATTATATGGGAATTGAGTCGGTTATCGGACACGAATATTTCCACAACTGGACCGGCGACCGGGTAACCTGCCGCGATTGGTTCCAACTATCGCTTAAAGAAGGTTTAACCGTTTTTCGCGATCAAGAATTTAGCTCTGATTTAAACTCGCGAGCCGTTGAACGAATTAACAATGTCAGAATACTGCGCAGCCATCAGTTTGCCGAAGACGCAGGCCCAATGGCTCATCCAATTCGCCCTGAAAAAGTGATTGAGATGAATAACTTCTACACGCTGACAGTTTATGAAAAAGGCGCTGAAGTCATTCGAATGATGCATACATTGCTGGGTGAGGCAAAATTCCAAGCAGGGATGGCGCTTTATTTTGAACGTCACGATGGCCAAGCGGTAACTTGTGATGACTTCGTACAAGCGATGGAAGATGCTTCCGGTATCGATTTAGGGTTATTTCGCCGCTGGTACTCACAATCGGGTACGCCACATCTGAGCGTTAAAGATAGCTATGATGCATCAACTCAGCGCTATACACTGACACTTGCTCAAATGACACCGGCAACAGCCGATCAAAGTGAAAAACTACCGCTGCATATTCCAGTTGATATTGAACTGCTTACTCAAGATGGTAAGCCTATCGAGCTTAAAGGTGCACAGTCGCAACGTAATGGTTCGGTGCTAAATTTAACGGATACTGAACAGAGCTTTGTATTTGAATCGGTAGCGAGTGAACCCACACCTTGTCTGTTACAACAGTTCTCAGCACCTGTGAAATTGTTTTATGACTACAGTGATGAGCAACTGTTATTGATCACCCAAAAGGCAACTGACTCATTTTGTCGTTGGGATGCACTGCAGCAACTTGTTCACAAATATGTTCGCTTGAATGTTGTAGCTTATCAGGAGCGCAAGGAATTAACCGTTCCTGAAGCGTTTGTGGATGTGCTGCGCGCGGCACTTCTTGACCCAGAGTTAGATCCGGCCTTTACCGCATTATTATTTAACCTGCCAAGTACTCGTGAGCTGATTGAACTATTCGATTGCGCTGACATCGATGCCATTGAAGCGGTGCGTTTCTGGTTACAAAGTTATCTTGCTGAGCAGCTTGAAGACGAAGTTAGCGCGCTCATTACCAAAGCTACGGGTATTGACAAAGATGAGTTAGAGAGTGAACAGATTGGCTGGCGCAGTTTAAAAGCGCAACTTCTCAAATATGCCGCTTTTCGCAACGAAGCATTAATCGAGCGTGAATACCAACAAGCTCGCACTATGACGATGACACTGGCCGATCTTAACTGCGCGAATCAGGCTCAATTGGCTTGTCGTGATGAGCTGATGCGTGATTTTGAGCAAAAATGGCAGCATGACGGCTTAGTGATGGATAAATGGTTTACGCTGCAAGGAACCTATCCTGGTAGTGACGTACTACAGAGAGTAAAAGCGCTGTTAAATCATCCAAGCTTTAGCTTAAGCAATCCAAACCGCACCCGTTCGTTGGTTGGAAGTTTCTGCGAAGCCAACCCTGTTGCGTTTCATCGTGAAGATGGTAGTGGTTATGAATTCCTGCGGGATATTTTGCTTAAACTGAACGAAAGCAACCCGCAAGTTGCGGCTCGATTAGTAACGCCATTGATCCAGTTTGGTCGTTTGGATCAAAGTCATCAAAGCAAAATTAAAGAGGTTTTAACCTCGCTGGCTAAGATTGATAATATTAGTCGCGATCTATATGAGAAAATTGACAAAGCACTGAGTCAGTTCGCTTAATCCGATTGTCTCATACAAAATGTTAAAAGGAGCCTTTGGCTCCTTTTTCGTGATTGCGATTCATAAAAAAACTATTTTGTAGTTACAACATCACCGCTATTTTTTAAACTCAATACAAAGTATTCGGCTAGCCATAAAGCTTTTTTGTGCCAAGTCGTAGCTCTGACTTTTCGCGATGGACCCAACCAACACGTATGAAACATTACCGATTCAATATCAGCGTTAGTTACGAAGACTTTTTACAAGTTTATCAGGGCAGTGCGCGTTATCTAATGATAGAAACAGACGAAGGTCTAATGATAAAAATTCAGGCTAGTCATTTCTTACCGTTTGTTAGTCAATTAGGGATTCGAGGATATTTTCGCCTGATAACGGATGAGAACAATAAGTTTCAGTCACTAGAGCGTATTACATAATTGAGTGACAGCCACCTAAATTACGAATTTTATTTGCTTTTCATAATGAATATTGTGGATCTACTTCTATATTTAATAAAGCCGTTTGAATGCCGAAGTAAGGATCACTCTGATGACCAGAATGCATGTATCATCTGTATTGCTTGAAAAAGTTTATCGTATCGTTGGCCAAAAATTAGATGAGCGAGAAGCGCTGATCGCTCAGCAATTTATGGCTCGAATGTTTGATGGGCTGTCATCCCAAGATTTAGTGCATCATAGCGATAGCGATTTGTATGGTATGGGCATTAGCCTGTGGAATGCGCTACAAGATACGCCTGTCGATAAAACCCATATTTATGTGTTTAACCCAGAATTATCTCGCCATGGCTGGCAATCACCACACACCGTCATTGAAGTTGTCGTTAAAGACCGGCCTTTTTTAGTCGATTCAATTCGTATGGCACTAAACCGTCTTGGCGTAAGTGTTCATTTGTTCTTACATGAACCATTGGCCATTGAACGTGAAAAATCTGGTGACATCGATTTAATTGCTAAAACTCATCAGCGCAAAGATATTCCACATCAAACCGCATTTTTAATTGAGATTGATAGGCAAACTTCTGCTGATGCACTGAATTGTCTTAAAGATGAAATAGCTCAGGTATTAACTGAAATAGCTCTGGTCGTTGATGATTGGCAGCCAATGCATAAAAAGCTATTAGAAGTATGTGACAGCTTAGCCTCAGAGGGCAAAAAGCAAAAGCTCGATTTCACTCAACCAATTGATTTTCTAAAATGGCTGAGCCGTGACAACTTTACGTTTCTTGGATATCGTTTTTATTCTTTAACACCGGTAAAAGGGGATTATCATCTCGAACCAGCAGGTGATGAAAAATATGGGATATTTAGAGGAGAGATAGAAACTCGCACTTTATCTTTATCTTCAGTTCCTGAAGAAGCTCGATTTTTGGCACTTAATAACGATCCGTTGCTATTAAATAAGAGTCGCTTTAAATCGCGTATTCACCGCCCAGCTTATATTGATCATATTGGCATTAAAGCGTTTGATAAAAACCACAACGTCATTGGTGAACACCGCTTTATTGGCCTGTATGCCTCGGTTATATACAACCATAGTGTGATGGATATTCCGCTGATCAATCAAAAAGTGGCTCGGATTATGGATCAATCGGGCCTGGCGCAAGGCTCCCATGCGTATAAAGCTCTGGTGAATTTTATTGAGACTTACCCGCGTGATGAACTTATTCAAGAAACGGAAGATGAATTACTTGAAACAGGGATTGAGGTCTTTCAGATCCAGGAACGCGACCAAGTTAAACTTTTTGTACGTCGAGATATCTACGGCCGCTTTTATTCGTGTCTGGTGTATACCACGAAAGATCGCTTTAACACCTCATTTCGCCAAAAAACTCAAAGCATTTTAAAAGATTATTTTAATGGTGTAGGCGATGTTGAATTTTCGACCTATTTTACCGAAGGGGCGCTTGCCAGAACCCATTACTTGGTTCGTGTTGAGCAACCAAGAGAAAATGTAAACAAAGCAGAGTTGGAGCAAAACTTGATTGAAGCCGCTCGCAGTTGGGATGATAAATTAATTGAGTCATTAAGTGCTAATTTCGGAGAGGATGACGCGCAGCGATTAGCTCATCGTTATCAATCCGCATTTCCTCGCTCGTATAAAGAGTCCGTGATGCCAGGTTCAGCGGTTGCCGATATTATTGAATTGGAGCAGTTAAAATCGGAACAGCAACTGGGGATGATTTTATATCGGGCTCAGGAGCAAAAACGCAGTAGTAGCTTACTGAACCTAAAATTATTTCATTATGGTGCACCGCTGTTCTTATCCGATATTTTGCCAATGTTAGAAAATATGGGGCTTCGAATTATTGGTGAGTCACCTTATAAAATTCAGACAAGCGATGATAAAGATTACTGGATTTTAGAATTCACAATGTTTTACCCAGGGCAAAAAGAGCTCGATTTAGAACGATATCGAGATAATTTCCAAGATGCTCTATCACACGTTTGGTCAGGGGATATTGAAAATGATGGCTTTAACCGCTTGGTATTAAGCGCAGGCTTAACTGGTCGGAATGTGGCAATATTGCGCACTTATGCGAAATATATGCGCCAAATTGGCTCTAATTTCAGCCAACAATATATAGAAGAAACTCTAGGTCGATACTCACAGATAGCCGCAATGCTGGTTAATCTATTTCATAGTCGTTTTTGCCCTGACAGTCTTGATGCAGAAACAGAAAAAACGTTACATCAGCAGATTATCGGCGCATTAGAGCAAGTTGATAACTTGGATGATGACCGTATCATTCGCCGTTTTCTTGAGCTGATTGAAGCGACAATTCGCACCAACTACTATCAAGATAATCAGCAAAAACCATATATTTCCTTTAAATTCTTGCCAGATAAAATCACCGAGATGCCGGAACCTCGGCCAAAATTTGAGATATTTGTTTATTCACCCAAAGTTGAAGGTGTGCATCTACGTGGCGGCAAGGTGGCTCGCGGCGGTCTGCGCTGGTCCGATAGACGTGAAGACTTCAGAACTGAGGTACTAGGTTTAGTTAAAGCTCAACAAGTGAAAAACACGGTTATTGTCCCAGTTGGCGCCAAAGGTGGTTTTGTTTGTAAACAGTTGCCAGAAATTTCTGATAGAGACGCATGGCTTGCCGAAGGTAAATCTTGTTATCGAATATTTATCCGCGGTTTATTAGATATTACCGATAATATCGTTTCTGGTGAAAGTGTTCGCCCTCAAGATGTGGTCTGTCTTGATGAGTTAGACCCATACTTAGTTGTTGCAGCTGATAAAGGAACCGCAACATTTTCTGATATCGCTAACGAAATTAGCTTAAGTTATAACTTCTGGATGGGTGATGCTTTTGCCTCTGGTGGGAGCAACGGTTATGACCACAAAGGTATGGGAATAACCGCCAGAGGTGCATGGGAGTCAGTACAACGACATTTTCGCGAGTTGGGGAAAGATTGCCAAAATGAGCCATTTACCTGTGTGGGTATTGGCGATATGGCAGGGGATGTTTTTGGTAACGGTATGTTGTTATCTGAGCAAACCAAACTAATCGCAGCATTTAACCACATGCATATCTTTGTCGACCCTGATCCGGATTCAGCCAGTTCCTTTGCTGAGCGCCAAAGACTCTTTAATTTACCGCGCTCAAGTTGGGATGATTATGATCGCAGCTTAATTTCAAAAGGTGGCGCGATATTTTTGCGTTCAGCTAAATCTATTACGTTGACTCCACAAATACAGAAGGCACTCGGGTGTCAAAGTAAACAGTTAACACCAAACGAGTTAATTAGAGCCATCTTAACAGCTCCCGTTGACTTGCTTTGGAATGGCGGAATTGGAACTTATATTAAATCTGGCAAAGAAAGTAATAGTGATGTTGGCGATAGAACCAATGATTCGCTGCGAATAAATGGTAAAGATGTTCGCGCAAAAATTATAGGTGAGGGCGGTAACCTTGGGGTGACTCAATTAGGGCGCATCGAATTTGCACTAAATGGGGGCCGAGTTAATACGGACTTTACTGATAACGTAGGCGGCGTTGATTGCTCTGACAATGAAGTTAACATTAAAATTCTGCTTAACTCTTTGGTTAATGAAGGCGATCTCACCGAAAAACAACGTAACTCAATGTTAGTTAAAATGACCGATGATGTCGCCGGCATTGTGTTAAAAAATGCGTATCGCCAGAGCCAGACGATTAGTATTACCAATGCGTTAGGTCAGGGGATTAGCAAAGAAAACATTCGTTTTATTCATGAATTAGAGCGCCATGGCTGGCTGAACCGCCAACTAGAATACCTGCCCAATGATGATGAGCTAAGTGAGCGAATCGCGGCTAATGTTGGCTTAACTCGCCCTGAGATGGCCATCTTAGTCGCTTACTCCAAAATGGTGCTCAAAGCGCAGCTTAATACATCCGAGCTTAATGACGACCCGTATTTTTCAAAAGTTCTCATCGAAGCATTTCCACCATTACTTGGTAAAAAATACGCTTCTCAGATGGAAAGTCATCCGCTGCGCAATGAAATTATAGCGACGCGATTGGCCAATCAACTAGTCGATGATATGGGTTTTAATTTTGTCGCAAGGCTGCAAGATGATACCGGGGCAAGCGCTGTAGAGATTTGTGTTTGCTACATCATGAGCCGCGAAATCTTTAAAACTCGCGAACTATTTGCCGCGCTTGAAGCGCTTGATAATAAGGTCGATGCTAAACTTCAACTTTTACTCATGGGCAGTGTGCGCCGCTTGATGCGTCGCTCTGTGCGGAGGTTCTTGCGCCAACGTAATCGCAAATTAACGATTAACGAGCAAATTGCACGCTATCGCAGTGTCCACCAAACATTGCTCGAATCAATGGATGATGCGTTAGTTCCAGACGAGGTGAAAGAGATTCAAGATTTTGTTAGCGATTGGCACGCAAAAGGAGTTCCAGAAGAGATAGCAAGACGCGTTGCAGAGCTAAGTTCCATCTTTGCATGCCTTGATATCGCTGAAATTAGTGAACAAGTGCAAAGCTCGGATTTCTATGTTGCTGATTTGTATTTTAGCCTTGGGGCTAAAATGGGGCTGCATTGGTTCTTAAATGAAATTCTAGTATTGCCAGTAGACAACCATTGGCAAGCACTTGCCAGAGCATCATTTCGTGAAGAGCTTGATTGGCAGCAAAGGGTTTTGGCAACACATACCATTCGCTGGCTTGAACAAAAACAGCTTGAAGCCGATCCCGGCGTGGATGATTGGATGAGCGCACATACCCAACTTATTGAGCGTTGGCAACATATGTTGGCTGATTTTAAGACATCTAACACCCATGAATTTGCAAAATTTTCAGTATTATTGCGTGAACTCAATTTATTGAATTTAAACTGCGCCGATTTAGGGTAAACTATGCCCCCCGAAGCCCCGCAACTTCGGGGGATGACCTTAAGGGAGTTCCAATGTATTATCCACTGGCAAAAAGTTTACTATTTCAACTCAATCCAGAACGCGCACATGATGTCATTCTGGCTATGTTTAAGGCCACCGGGCGTACCCCTGTGAGTTATCTGTATCGGCAGGTGATTGAACATGCGCCTATTCATTTAATGGGAATTGATTTTCCAAATCCAGTCGGGCTTGCTGCTGGACTTGATAAAAACGGTGAATGTTTAGACGCATTTGCTGCAATGGGATTTGGCCATTTAGAAGTAGGGACTGTGACGCCCAAACCTCAAGATGGTAATGATAAACCACGTATATTTCGATTAGTTGATGCCGAAGGTATTATTAATCGAATGGGATTTAATAATAAAGGGATCGATCATTTGATCGAACAGATCAAAAGATCAAATTATAAAGGTGTTCTGGGAATTAATATTGGTAAAAATTTCACTACACCTGTCGAACAAGGTAAAGATGATTACCTTATTTGTTTAGAAAAAGCCTATCCTTATGCTTCTTATATTGCGATTAATATCTCAAGTCCTAATACTCCAGGGCTTCGCACATTGCAATATGGTGAAGCTTTAGATGATTTATTAACGAGTCTTGATAATAAACGTGAAGAATTAGCAAAACAATCTGGAGTACGCAAACCTATCGTTGTTAAGATCGCACCTGATCTCACCGATCAAGAGCTTGAGCAAATAGCTGACAGCCTGCTTGCTCACAACATTGACGGCGTCATTGCAACCAATACCACGATTGACCGTAGTATGGTTGAAGGTATGCGTTATAGCAATGAGCAAGGTGGATTAAGTGGCCGACCTTTACAAATGCCTTCTACGGTTATTATTAAGAAATTACACGGTTATTTAAATAACCAAATTCCAATTATTGGCGTGGGTGGTATTGATTCAGCAATGGCTGCTAAAGAAAAAATAAATGCAGGTGCTCAATTAGTTCAAATTTATAGTGGATTTATTTATCGTGGGCCAGAATTAATTCATCAAATTTGCCAAGCTATATAAATTTTTGTTGAATATTTAACTAAAATGAAATATACCTAACGCATACAATTAATAAAGGTTGGGATATGTTGCTGCACCCGAATAAAAATTGGCACTGGTTATTTGACTCCAAAATACAGCGGATGACTCTGCTGCTTGGAGAACAGATGCAGTTTGTCAGTGAGCTTGAGGGACGCAAGATGAGTCCGGCTGCTGCCCAAGCAGGTGAGTTTACATGCGAGCAGACTCAGCACTATCTTTATTTGTTAGAAGTTTTAGAAGGTGTTGACTGGCCTGATCCGGTAAAAGTTCAGACCGCACTCAATGCGTTAACGTTGAAGTATTATCATAAACCCATGATGCCGCAGAGTTGGTTTTTTGCGCAGGGCAGTGAAATGCAGCCCTGCCAATTTGGTGAAATGATCCAACTGCAAACTCAGAAATCTTTGGCTTGGTTTATGGTGCTCGAAGCTGAGCCGACCTCTGCATTGTGCATGTGTTTAGAGAAAGAGCTTTGGCTTAGTGGTGCTAAATCAATGAATCAATTTGATGTGATTAAAGTGATGCGGGATCGCATCATTGAGCCTGTCAGTGTAAAGCAGTATGCGCGGGCCGTCTAAGGCGCCGCTACAGTTAAAATAGAAAACCTACCATTTTGGTAGGTTTTTTTATTTTAAGAGTTTGTATCAATTGTTAGTTTCGCGCCAGTTTACCATTGACAGGTGTGTTCCATTTTTCATAATGGTGACTTAATCGCCAGAACCGAATGAGTAACATTACAGCAGCACAACTAAGCCCAAACATAAATGCCAGCCAGAATCCGATGGCACCTAATGGTTTGGATGTTAACCAATCCGTCATTCCCAAAATACAGCCGCTACCAAGCCCAATGGGCCAATAACTAATGAGTGTGATCCATAAAACACTGCGGGTATCTTGATATCCGCGTAACACACCCGCTGCGACAACTTGCAGCGCGTCAGATAATTGAAATGCTGCTCCAACCAATAATAGTTGAATCGCAATATCTCTCACTTCGATGTTTTCGGTATAAAGTGCCACAATTTGAGGGCGCAATAATGCCGTCAGTGTTGCGGTGCAAAGAGCTATTAATAGACATAGACCGATACCTAAAATTCCGACCCTTCGCGCTTTTTCTAACTCTCTTTCTCCGAGTAAATGGCCAATGCGGATAGTCATCGTCATGCCAATACTTAACGGCACCATAAAGATCACCCCGACAAAGTTGATAGCGACTTGGTGGGCCGCAACGGTATTGGTGCCAAAAGGAGCCATCAGAATGGTAATGACTGAAAATAAACTCGTTTCAAAAAAAATTGAAAATGCAATTGGGATCCCCAGTTTTGCGATTGCTAATATTCTGTCTTTACGAGGCTTCATTCGGATATGTAACAGTCTTAGCGGTTTATATCGCTTACAAGAATAGACATAACTGGCCAATCCAATTGCCATAAAGGTGAAAACCAGTGCCGTTGCAACGCCACAACCGGCGCCACCTAATTTAGGCATGCCATATAAGCCATGGATAAAAATGTAGTTAATGGGAATATTTAGTAAAATTCCTATGACCCCAAACACCATAATGATGCGTGTATTGCCAACGCCCTCATTAATACCGCGCCATGCTTGATAAAAACAAGCGCCAAAGATCCCCCACGATAGAAAATGAATATACTCATTGGCTAAGTTAATTAACTGCTGATCATGGCTCATCAGTGCACTTAAGTGGTACAGCTGGGTTGAAATAAGCTTCGCTAAGACACTCATAATCAAAGCTAGCCATAGTGATTGCATCAGCGTTCGGCGAATATGGCGATATCGTTTAGCCCCGTAGTGGTTGGCAATAATAGGGGTGGCTGCAAGCAACGTTCCTTGAGAAAAGAATATCAGCGGCATTACCAGGCTGCTTCCTAAAGCAACAGCGGCTAAGTCAGTTGCGCTAACTTGACCGGCCATGAGCGTATCAACGACGCTCATTCCCATCATAATAAGCTGGGTAATTAAAGTGGGGAACGCGAGCTTAGCTAAACGCGCTATTTCTTCTTTATAGAAACGCTTCATAACAACGTAATAGTGTAATTTCTTGGGCCTTTTGAATCAGCAGAGGGTACCTTCTTTTGCCTAAGAATACGACTTTATTTACCCAGTTTGGTTTGGCTCAAATATTTGGCTTCACTAAAGTTTTGCCCATGGTTTTTAACGCTTTGATAGAGCACGCTAAAAACTGAAATTGTTTTGCTTAAATAACCACCATTTCCATTTGAGTTTAAGGGATGGTTCCGTTACGATTAGCCTCATTGTCCGATGGTAACGGACAAGCTTACAAAAATTACTTTTCAAACCTATAAATAAATTCATATTTGCATGTGATGTTTGGTAGGCGTCACCACTGTGAATTAAGGAATCATTATGCCAGTTATTACACTTCCTGATGGAAGCCAGCGTCAGTTCGATAAACCCGTCTCAATTGCCGAAATCGCATCTAGTATTGGTGCTGGTTTAGCTAAAGCATGTATTGCCGGTCGCGTAAACGGCCAGCGGGTTGATGCTTGTGATGTCGTCAGTGAAGATGCGAAAGTCGAAATCATTACAGCTAAAGATGAAGATGGCTTGGAAATTATCCGCCATTCATGCGCGCACCTTTTAGGGCACGCCATCAAACAGCTGTGGCCCGATGTGAAAATGGCCATTGGACCAACTATCGACAAAGGTTTTTATTATGATGTCGATATGGATCATTCGCTGACGCAAGAAGATCTGGAAACATTAGAAAAACGCATGAAAGAGTTGGTTAAAACCAACTACGATGTGATCAAAGAAAAAGTTTCGGTCGATGAAGCAAAACGTGTTTTTGCTGAACGCAATGAGCCGTATAAACTAGATATCATTGATAGAATTGACCCAAGCGACCGCCCTGGTTTGTATCATCACATGGAATATGTGGATATGTGCCGTGGCCCACACGTGCCAAACATGCGTTTTTGTCAGAACTTTAAACTGATGAAAGTTGCGGGTGCATACTGGCGTGGTGATAGTAACAATAAAATGTTACAGCGAATTTACGGTACTGCTTGGGCAGATAAAAAACAGCTTAAAGCTTATCTGACTCAGCTTGAAGAAGCTGCTAAACGAGATCACCGTAAAATTGGTAAAGCTCTGGATCTATTCCACTGGCAAGAAGAAGCACCAGGCATGGTGTTTTGGCATAACGATGGCTGGACTATTTTCCGTGAACTGGAAAAATTTGTTCGCGAAAAACTAGGCCAATATGATTATCAGGAAGTCAAAGCGCCGATGATCATGGACCGGGTGCTGTGGGAACGTTCTGGACACTGGGATAAATATGCTGAAAACATGTTTACCACAAGTTCAGAAAACCGTGAATATGCGGTTAAACCAATGAACTGCCCAGGTCATATTCAAATCTTTAACCAAGGGCTTAAATCATATCGTGATTTACCTTTGCGTATGGCAGAGTTTGGTAGTTGTCACCGTAATGAACCATCAGGCGCTCTGCATGGGTTGATGCGAGTTCGCGGTTTCACCCAAGATGATGCCCATATTTTCTGTACCGAAGATCAAATACAAGATGAAGTATCATCATGTATTAAAATGGTTTACGACATGTACAGTACCTTTGGGTTTGAAAAAATTGCTGTTAAACTTTCAACCCGTCCAGAAAAACGAGTTGGTAGTGACGAAATCTGGGATAAAGCTGAGAATGCACTAAAAGATTCATTAGTGCATAATGAGCTTGAATATGAAGTTCAACCCGGAGAAGGTGCTTTTTACGGACCTAAGATTGAATTTACCCTATATGATTGTTTGGACAGGGCATGGCAGTGTGGTACAATTCAATTAGATTTCTCAATGCCTGGGCGTTTAGGAGCATCTTACGTTGCTGAAAATAATGAACGTAAGGTACCGGTGATGATTCACCGTGCTATATTGGGATCCCTAGAACGTTTCTTCGGTATCTTAACTGAAGAATTTGTTGGTTTCTTCCCGGTATGGCTTGCACCAACTCAGGTTGTTGTAATGAATATTACGGATAATCAGGCTGATTTTGCCAAACAGACTGTTGCCGCACTTAAGGAAGCTGGAATTCGTGCGTCTGCAGACTTTAGAAATGAAAAAATTGGCTTTAAAATCCGGGAACATACGCTAAAACGAGTGCCGTACTTACTAGTCGTTGGTGACAAAGAAGTAGAAGCGCAAGAAGTTGCAGTTCGTACTCGTAAGGGCGTCGATTTGGGTAAAATGAAAGTCGCTGATTTAATTAATCGAGTGCGTACCGAAATCGACAACCGTGTGATAACAATGTCGGAGGAATAAGTTATAAAAGGTGGAAGAAGAGGTCAGCAAAAAGTTGTTCGACCAAATAAAATTAACCGTGAGATCCGAGTTCCCGAAGTCCGCTTAATTGGTACTGAAGGCGAGCAGATAGGGGTTGTTTCAATTGAGGATGCTTTAGACAAAGCACACAACGCAGGTGTTGATCTCGTAGAGATTAGCCCAAATGCCGAGCCTCCTGTTTGCCGTATTATGGACTACGGGAAATTCCTCTACGAAAAAAGTAAATCTGCCAAAGAACAGAAGAAGAAGCAAAAACAGATTCAGGTTAAGGAAGTTAAATTCCGGCCTGGAACTGACGAAGGCGACTATCAGGTAAAACTACGCAACCTGATTCGCTTCATTGAAGAGGGCAATAAAGCCAAGGTAACTTTGCGGTTCCGTGGACGGGAAATGGCCCATCAACGTTTAGGCTTTGATCTTTTAAATCGTATTAAAGACGACTTGGAAGAATTAGCTGTTGTTGAAGCATTTCCGAAAATGGAAGGCCGTCAAGCTGTTATGGTACTTGCTCCTAAGAAGAAGTAGTTAAGGCTTTCAAGTAACTTATTGCCAGCTATTTGTATGAATAGCTGGCTTTGTTCGCCTTGCTGCTATTTACTAATCCCAATGCGGAGTGCATGTAAATGCCAAAATTGAAAACTGACCGAGGTGCTGCGAAGCGCTTCAAAAAAACCGGTTCCGGTGGTTTTAAATGTAAACAAGCTGGTCTGCGTCATATCCTGACTAAGCGTCGTACGAAAGTTAAACGTCAATTGCGTGCTAAAAGCATGGTTGCAAAATCTGATCTTGCATCCGTCGCACGTATGTTGCCTTACGCTTAAGTTTAAAGGAGATAACAGATGGCTAGAGTAAAACGTGGCGTAACAGCTCGTGCGCGTCATAAAAAAGTCCTGAATCAGGCGAAAGGTTACTATGGAGCTCGTTCACGTGTTTATCGCGTAGCGTTCCAAGCAGTAATTAAAGCTGGTCAATATGCTTATCGTGACCGCCGTCAGCGTAAACGTCAATTCCGTCAACTGTGGATTGCGCGTATTAACGCCGCTGCTCGTCAGAACGGTCTGTCATACAGCCGTTTCATCGACGGTCTGAAAAAAGCGTCTGTCGAAATTGATCGTAAGATCTTAGCTGACATCGCTGTATTTGATAAAATTGCATTCGCTGCTTTGGTTGAAAAAGCCAAAAGCGCACTGTAATTTTTGACAATATGGAAGAGCCCGGCAATAGCCGGGCTTTTTCGTATCTGAATTCCTTGATAATGTGGCACTTTTAGGCTGATTGCCTAGCCATTTTAGCGACTTTCGATTAGTATTTAGCTCTTATATTTTTTCGCACAACCCATTGAGAGCGGGATAGAGGAACACATGCAACAACTTGAAGCGCTGGTAAGCCAAGCTCTTTCTCAAGTGGAAGAAGCCGGTGATCTGGCAGCGCTGGACACAGTCCGCGTCGAATTTTTAGGTAAAAAAGGATTAATGACTCAGCAGATGCAGACTCTTGGAAAGCTGAGCCCGCAAGAGAGACCTGCTGCTGGTCAAGCGATTAACCAGGCCAAACAAGCTATTACTCAGGCGATTAACGTCAAGCGTGAAGCTCTTCAGCAGGCAGCTCTTAATGCTAAATTAGCCAGTGAGAGTATTGACGTTAGTTTACCAGGGCGAGCCAATTCTCTGGGAGGATTACATCCCGTCACTCGTACCATTGGCCGTATTGAGCAGTATTTTAGTCAATTAGGTTTTACCACACGCACCGGGCCTGAAGTTGAAGATGATTTTCATAACTTTGATGCACTAAACATCCCGAAACACCATCCTGCTCGAGCTGATCACGATACGTTTTATTTTAATCCAGAATTAGTGCTGCGTACTCAGACCTCCGGGGTGCAAATTCGCACCATGGAAACCGAGAAACCTCCGATTCGGATTATCTCTCCAGGGCGAGTGTATCGTAACGATTACGATCAGACTCACACCCCAATGTTTCATCAGGTCGAAGGATTAATGGTCGATACTGATGTTAGTTTCACAGAGCTTAAAGGTGTTTTGTATGATTTCTTGCAAAACTTCTTTGAAACCGATCTGAAAATTCGTTTTCGACCTTCATATTTTCCATTTACTGAAACATCTGCTGAAGTTGATATTTTAGGTAAAAATGGTTGGCTAGAAGTTCTTGGATGCGGCATGGTGCATCCAAATGTCCTCGAGTCAGTGAATATTGACCCTGAACAGTACACTGGTTTTGCTTTTGGTATGGGCGTTGAGCGTTTAACGATGTTGCGTTATGGCGTGAACGACCTGCGGGCCTTTTTCGAAAATGACCTGCGTTTTCTCAAGCAATTCAATTAAGGGATAAGTAGATAATGAAATTTAGTGAAGCTTGGCTGCGCGAATGGGTCAATCCGCAGATCGATTCAAATGCCTTATGTGAACAAGTAACCATGGCCGGTTTAGAGGTCGATGAAGTAGAACCTGTTGCTGGCGAATTTTCAGGTGTGGTTGTGGGTGAAGTGCTGGAATGCCAGCAACATCCAGATGCTGATAAATTGCGAGTCACTCAAGTTAATATTGGTGCATCTGAGCCTGTGCAAATCGTTTGTGGTGCACCTAACTGTCGTCAAGGGCTTAAAGTTGCAGTTGCAACAGTTGGCGCTGTTTTACCAGAAAATTTTAAAATTAAGAAAGCGAAATTGCGCGGTCAGCCATCCAATGGGATGTTGTGTAGTGCTAAAGAACTAGCTTTAAGTGATGATCACGAAGGCATTATGGAGTTACCTCATGATGCGCCAGTAGGGCAGGATTTTCGCGAATATCTTAATTTAAATGACCAATCGATTGATATTGATTTAACGCCAAACCGAGCTGATTGTTTAAGCATTGCGGGGATTGCTCGTGAAGTTGGTGTTTTAAATCAATTAGATGTAGCGCCTGTTGAAATCGGTGAAGTTACGCAAAATTCTAATCGTACACTTAGTGTATCGGTCGAAGCACAAGATGAGTGCCCTCGTTATTTGGGCCGTATCATTGAAAATGTCGACTTAAGCGCGAGTACGCCGATTTGGATGGAAGAAAAACTCCGTCGTAGCGGCATTCGCTCTATCGATCCAATTGTTGATGTTACTAACTATGTGATGCTTGAACTGGGTCAGCCATTGCATGCATTTGATGCTGAAAAAATTAATGGCTCAATCCATGTCCGCATGGCTAATAATGGCGAATTGCTTACAACACTTGATGAACAAGAAGTTAAATTAAGCGACAACACACTGGTTATTGCTGATGACAAAGGGCCGATTGCGCTTGCTGGGATTTTTGGTGGCCTGCACAGTGGTGTTACCAAACAAAGTAAGACTATCTTTTTAGAAAGCGCCTTTTTTGCACCTTTGGCTATTACTGGTCGGGCTCGTCAATATGGTCTGCACACTGATGCATCTCACCGTTATGAACGCGGTGTTGATTGGCAACTCCAAGAAAAAGCTTTGCAACGTGCAAGCGCTCTGATCCAACAAATCTGTGGTGGCCAAGCAGGTCCTGTGACGGTTGTTGAAAATCGCGACAAATTGCCAAAACCACAGCCGATCACATTGCGCCACGGGCGCTTAGAAAAATTTGTTGGGCAAAAATTTGCAACGGAACAAGTGAGCGAAATTCTAACTCGTTTAGGCCTTAAGGTTGAACAAAACGACGAAACATGGACTGCTATTGCACCAAGTTATCGGTTCGATCTTGAAATCGAGCAGGACTTAATTGAAGAAGTTGCTCGTATCTACGGTTATAACGAGATTCCTAATGAAGCTCCAATTGCTCATTTAAAAATGGCGTTAACACCAGAAGCTAAATTACCTTTGAGCCGACTCCGAGATATTTTAATTAATCGCGATTATCAAGAAGCGGTTACTTATAGTTTCGTTGATCCGAAAAAACAGCAAAAATTACATCCTCAACAAGAAGCGATGGATTTACCTAATCCGATTGCGTCAGATATGTCGCAAATGCGTTTAAGTTTATGGACTGGATTACTTGATACTATTTCATATAATCAGAAACGACAACAGCCAAGAATTCGTGTTTTCGAAACGGGTCTTCGCTTTATTCCCGAGGAATCTGAACAATTAAAAGTGCGTCAGGAACCAATGATTAGCGGAGCTATTGTTGGACCAATTGCTGATGAAAGTTGGAATGGTGAGCACCGTGAAGTCGACTTTTTTGATATTAAAGGCGACGTTGAAGCATTAATTGCAGCAAGCGGATGTGAAGATGAATTCGAGTTTGTAAAAGCCGAAAATCCAGCGCTTCATCCGGGGCAGAGCGCGCAAATACTTCGCTCAGGGAAACATGTTGGTTGGGTAGGCGCTATTCATCCGCAATTAGAAAAAACATATTCACTCAGTGGTCGAGTCTTTATGTTTGAATTGCTGCAATCTGCTTTAATTGAAGGTGAGATTCCACAGATTGAACCTGTTTCAAAATTCCCTTCAAACCGTCGAGATCTGGCAATTGTTGTAAATAATTCCGTAAATGCCGCAGATTTAATAAAATGTGTTCAGAAAAATGGCACAAATCAATTAGTTGGCGTAAACTTATTCGATGTATACCAAGGTAAAGGTGTCCCTGAAGGTAAAAAAAGCATTGCGCTTAGTTTAACTTTGCAGGATAAGACCCATACTTTGGATGAAGCTGAGATTGTCGCAATTGTTGATGATATTGTCGCCGCTCTCAAATCCGAATTCGATGCATCCTTGAGGGATTAGATATGGCATTAACTAAAGCTGACCTAGCAGAGAATCTCTTTGATCGGTTGGGGTTTAGTAAGAAAGAATCGAAAGATGTAGTGGAATCATTTTTCGAGGAAATTCGCCTGGCATTAGAATCTGGGGAACAAGTTAAGATTTCCGGATTTGGCAATTTCGATCTACGGCAAAAAAATGAACGTCCGGGGCGAAATCCAAAAACAGGGGAAGACATTCCTATTAGTGCGAGACGAGTTGTTACTTTTCGACCAGGCCAGAAATTAAAAAGCCGAGTTGAAAATGCTGAACCAAAGTCTGAGTAAAATTAGATGTAGTTTATTGTGAATAGGTGGCTTCGTTGCTAGTCAGCGAAGCCATTTATTTTATTTTTTACTCATAATTCCCATTATTTTGCCAAATAATTTGCTAAATACGCTAGCTTCATCTTAAATCTTTATATTAATTCCGTAATGCTACTAGAAATTCATTATGTAACCCGGTAAGTTAGTATAAATTGTTTTAACGAAGATGTGAGTTAGTATATGTTGCAAACGGCCAGTAAAACGATCTGTAGTATCAGGCCCCTTGAACAAGAGTGGTGCGGGCATCTTTACGACCGATTTTCAACAGCCTTTTATCCTTCAGAGCCTGCCAATATAGATGATTTTCACCAGCAGTTAATTGAAAACTGTGAAAGCTGGATTGCTCTTCGCGATCAAAAAATCATTGGTTTTATTTGTATGAGCTGGGACGCTGACTTTCATGTCTTTAAAGAAGCAAATATTCCTGAAATAACGACTTTAGTTGTCCTTCCTGAAATGCGTCGCCAAGGTGTTGCGACCGCATTAATGAGCCGCATTGAACCTAAAGCTTTGCGCAGTAAACGTCGTATTGGTATGGGAGTTTCACTCTCTCCAGCTTACCAAGGAATGCAGCAGTTATGTGCTAAACGTGGATTTATTCCCACTTCTTATGGTCTTTATTATAAAGATAAACCTGTTGAACATAATCAACAGGTTTATATGAATGAACATCTTCAGCTTTATTATATTAAGCAACGCTTATAGTTTGAATTGCCCAATATCTGCTCGGACTTTCTCACTAATATCTGACAATTTTTCTGCCTGTTTCGCATTGCTTTGAGCGGTCTTATTGAGCTCTTCTGAAACTTGGTTAATGTTATTGGTATTTTCATTAATCTCAGCTGTGACTGACGTTTGTTCTTCAGCTGCAGTTGCGATTTGAGTTGCCATTTCATTAATCGTTTCAATTGCTGAGCGAATTTCAACAAAGCTTTGTTTGGCCAAATCACTGTCGTTGACACTTTGTTGTGCTGTTGCGTGGCTACTAGTCATTCGAGTAACAGCGTTATCTGTCGCTTCTTGCAACACTTTAATCATGTTGCGGATCTCTTCGGTAGAAGAGTGGGTTCGCTGAGAAAGCGAGCGAACTTCGTCCGCAACTACCGCAAAGCCTCGCCCTTGTTCTCCAGCTCGAGCTGCTTCAATCGCTGCATTAAGCGCCAACAAGTTAGTTTGCTCAGCGATAGCTGAAATAGTCGAAAGAATGGAGCCAATTTCCTGCACATGTTGGTCTAATTCACCAATAGCTTTAGAGGTATTTTGAATTTCATCAGCCAGCTGATTAATACTGTCCTGACTTTTATTCACTTCCACCAAGCCTTGCTCGCTTAGATGAACGGCATTATCTGAAGTTGCAGCTGTGTTTGCTGCATTATTGGCAATTTCCTGTGTCGCCACTGTCATCTCATGAACAGCAGTTGCCACCATCGTGACTTCTTGCTGCTGATTATGTATTTGCTTAGCACTTTCATCGGAAATACGATTCGCGTTGGATGCTTCAGATACTAAATTGTCGCCAACAACTTTGAGGCGAGAAATAATCCCATGCAGATATTCAATAAAGATATTGAAGTTTCGGGCCAGTTCACCAATTTCATCTTGCGATGAGGTCTTGATTCGCATTGTTAAATCACCACCACCGCTGGCGATATTGGAAAGCCCTTTAGATACCTCACGCAGGTCTTTAAACAACCAGCGAATAATAATCGTTGAGGCGATAATACTGATGATTAAAAGCACGATTACAATAATGATAATTTTGGTAAGTAACTGATAGATAGATGCGTAAAGCACATCTTTGTTCATCACAAACCCTAAAATCCAGTCGGTATTGGGGATAGGATTGAGATAAAGCAGGGTGTCTTTACCCTGAATTGACAGATCATGAGCATACGGCTTACTTGCTAACTCTACTAAGTTGCTCGTGTCTAACTGGCTACTTAAGGTTTTCGGATCTTTTAGAATCAAATCTTTTTGCGGAAATGCTGCGATAGCACCACGTTTATCCAGCAACATGGCATAACCATTGCCTTGAATTTTAAGTGCTAATACGCTTTTTACAATTTCATCTAAATAGTAAAGACCGCCAATGGCCCCGCGAAATGTACCATCAATAATGATGGGCTGAACAAAAGTAATCGCCAATTTATTCCCTGTCGAGGCAATATAGGGCAGGGTTATGTAGGGTTCACGAAGTTCTTTGGCAGTTTTATACCAATCACGTACACGTGGATCATAGCCCGCTTTGTCAAGGCTTGGGTCATGTCGATACATGGTGCCATCTTCAAGGCCGACAAAGGTTAAAGCAAAATCGCCACCTTTTTTGGTCTGATTAAGAAACTTTAATGTTTCTTCGTGATTAAGTTTTCCGTCAGCTTTAAGTTGCGCGTCTAATTCACCTCCAAGAGCTGACATCATCCCTTTGCGGTCTTTTGCCCAACTTGATAGGTATTGCGTAAACGCCTGTGCTTGAGCATCACTCTGCGACGAAATGGCTTGCTCTCGAGAGTCTGCTAACTGGGAATAAGCCAGATAACCTAAGCAAATTGCAATTATCGTCAGAAAGACTACGGTTACTGAAATCAGTTTCCCTTGGAGCGATAATTTCATATGTTCAACCTCATTGTCTATTTAGCTTAAATTAGTATAGCTGGGGTATTTGAGGTTATCGGCGAAATTAACTGAATGATGAGAGAAATGAAAAATAATGGGATAGAGCCCATATCTTAAGATATAAACTCTATCCCATTGGAACAGATTAGTGATTAAGAATTTGACTTAAGAATAATTTGGTTCGGTCCGATTGTGGTGAATCAAAGAATTCATTTGGTGTATTTTGCTCAATAATTTCACCGCGGTCCATAAAGATCACCCGGTCTGCTACCTGCTTAGCAAAACCCATTTCATGGGTTACACAGAGCATCGTCATACCTTCTTCAGCAAGTTCCACCATCACGTCTAACACTTCGCGAACCATTTCAGGGTCTAATGCCGAAGTTGGTTCATCAAAAAGCATAATCGATGGGTTCATACATAAACTGCGAGCAATTGCGACACGCTGCTGTTGCCCACCCGATAACTGCCCAGGATATTTGTTAGCTTGTTCTGGAATTTTAACGCGCTCCAAATATTTCATTGCTGTTTCTTCTGCTTCTTTTTGTGGCATATGTTTAACCCAAATAGGAGCCAAACAGCAGTTTTGCATCACCGTTAGGTGAGGAAATAAATTAAAGTGTTGGAAACACATACCGACATCGCGGCGTACATATTCGATATTTTTAATATCATTGTTAAGTATGGTGCCATTGACGATAATCTCGCCTTCTTGGTGTTCTTCTAGGCGGTTAATGCAGCGAATCATTGTTGATTTACCAGAACCAGAAGGACCACAAATAACGATTCGCTCACCTCGAGAGACACTTAAATTGATGTCTTTGAGTACATGAAATTCACCGTACCATTTGTTCATTTTATTAAGCTCAATCACGGTATCTTGCTTAGTGAGCTCTACAGATTGTTCTGTCATACTTAAATCCTTTTTGATTAGTTCTTATGGCCGGTGTGCAGTTTGTTTTCAAGATAGATGGAATACCGAGAGATCCCAAAACAAAACAACCAAAAGACAAACGCGATGAATACATACATCTCAATAGAGAAGCCTAGCCATTTCGGGTCTGACATCGCCGATTGACCAATAGCCAACAGATCGAAAATACCGATAATCAATACCAAACTGGTATCTTTAAACAGCGAAATAAAGGTATTTACAATCGAAGGAATGGTGATTTTCAATGCCTGAGGCAAAATGACAAAGATCATCGATTTCCAATAGCTTAAGCCCAAAGCTTCTGCTGCTTCATATTGACCTTTTGGAATAGCTTGCAGACCACCACGAATCACTTCTGCCATATACGCAGAATAAAACATAGTGATACCGATCATTGCGCGCAGCAATTTATCGAAGTTGACCTCTGAGCTCATGAACAGTGGCAACATGACCGAAGCCATAAACAACACGGTAATTAGTGGAACAGCTCGCCAGAATTCAATGTAGATGGTACTTACAGCTCGAATAACAGGCATTTTAGAGCGTCGCCCTAAAGCTAGAACAGTCCCAAATGGCAAAGAAATAACAATGCCAGAAACCGCCAGAACCAATGTGACTAACAATCCGCCCCAAAGGCTTGTTTCGATATGTTTAAGCCCAAATAGACCACCGCTTAGTAAAATAACTGCGATGAAAGGGTAGATAAAGATAGTAAATGCACCTACCCAAACCTTTTTCGGAAGTTTAGGGATAGCAAGCCAACCAACCAAAACAGCACAGCTGGCATAAACTAAATCTGGACGCCAACGTTCAGGTTGAGGGTAGAAGCCGTAAATTAACTGGGTAAAACGATTTTCCACAAAGACCCAACAAGCACCGCCGCCGACGGTACACGCATCCCGGCTATCGCCAACCCAGGAAGCATCCACAAAAGCCCACTGAATAAAATGATAGATAGGAGGCACAAACAGGTATAACACCAATAATGTGAAAATCGTGTTATACCAGGTTGAGAATAAGTTTTTGCGCATCCAGCCAATGACACCGACTTGAATCGATGGGGCTGGGCGATCGGGTTTAAATTTATATTCACTCATAATTACCTCTCAACCAGCGCAACTTTACGGTTATATAAGTTCATCAACACAGATGTACTTAAACTTATAACCAGATAAACAGCCATTGTCATAGCGATGACTTCAATCGCCTGACCAGTTTGGTTGAGCGTTGTTCCCATGAACACAGAAACGAGTTCAGGATACCCAATTGCAGTAGCGAGCGACGAGTTTTTCGTTAAGTTCAGATATTCACTGGTGAGCGGTGGAATAATAACCCGCATCGCCTGCGGAATAATAACCAAACGCAGAGTCTGCGATTTAGATAAAGCTAACGATTGGGCCGCTTCTGTTTGTCCTTTATTAACCGCTTCAATCCCAGAACGCACGATTTCTGCAATGAACGCAGAGGTGTATAAAGCCAAAGCTAATAACAGCGACGTTAACTCGGGAATAATTGTCCAGCCACCTCTAAAATTAAAACCAGCTAGATGTGGAAAATCTAAAGAGACCGGGCCTCCAGAGACAAAATATCCCAAACTTGGTAGAACAATAATAATCGCCAAAGAAGTCAAAAATATCGGGAAGGTTTGGCCTGTTTGAACATGACGGCGTTTGGCCCAATGACGCAATATGACGATAGCGACAATTGCCACAATAATTGCTGCGACTACAAGTCCAGAACCGGCCATGAATACGGGCTTCGGTACATATAATCCTCGGCTATTTAAGAAGAACCATTCACCAATATGAATGCTCTGTCTTGGGCGAGGAAGGGGTGCTAACACCGCGTTATACCAGAAAAATATTTGCAGTAACAACGGAGTGTTACGCAGAATTTCAACGTATACAGACGATAACTTAGAAATCACCCAGTTATCAGATAATCGAGCGATGCCGACAATAAATCCGATAATGGTTGCAAAAATAATCCCTAAAATAGAGACCAATAAGGTGTTTAATAAACCGACAACGAAGGTCGCACCATAAGTGCTATCTTCGGTGTAAGGGATTAAAGATTGAATAATCCCGAATCCAGCTCTTTGATGTAAAAAACCAAACCCGGTATTAATGCCTCGTTCATCCAAGTTGGTCAGTGCATTTGAAATAATGTCATGCAAAAACCAAGCGACGAAGGCAACAACAATAACCTGAAAAACTAACGAACGAACATTTGGGTCAAACCAAACGTTACGCAGTGTTAACTTCGGTTTAGGAGAAGGCCGTTCAGCCATATATTAACTCCTACAAATCAATTTAAACGCTAAAAAGCATAAGTCCACTTACAAGTAGAGCTGGTATTCATCCAGCTCTACAGAGATTAAATCAAGTTAATGAAGCTTAACGTACTGGTGGAGCGTATTGAATACCGCCATCAGTCCACAGAGCATTCAAACCTCGTTTAATTTTAAGTGGAGAATCTTCACCTACATCGCGTTTAAATGCTTCGGCATAGTTCCCAACTTGTTTAATGATGTTATAAGCCCATTTGTTACTAACGCCTAACATTTTGCCCATATCAGTATCAACACCCAGCAAACGTTTTACTGAAGGGTTGTTTGATTTGAGCATTTCATCAACATTCTGAGAGCTTACGCCAAGTTCTTCAGCATCAAGCATTGCAAACAGAGACCACTTAACAACGTTGAACCATGCATCATCACCCTGACGAACAACAGGTCCTAAAGGTTCTTTTGAAATAACTTCTGGCAGAACAATCGCATTTTCAGGTTTAGACAGTTTGATACGCAGAGCATATAACTGTGATTGGTCTGATGTTAAAACATCACAACGACCAGCTTCGAACCCTTTTACACTCTGATCTGAGGTATCAAATACAACTGGAGTGTATTTCATATTGTGGCTACGGAAGTAGTCAGCAAGGTTAAGTTCAGTAGTCGTACCTGATTGAACACAAACAGCTGCACCATCAAGTTCTTTGGCTGATTTTACGCCCAAGTTTTTGCTTACCAAGAAGCCTTGGCCATCGTAATAGTTCACACCAGCAAAGTTAACGCCCAATGAAGCGTCACGACTTAAGGTCCAAGTAGTATTACGAGATAGCATGTCAATTTCACCAGACTGCAGTGCAGTGAAACGTTCTTTTGCAGTCAGAGGAGTGTATTTAACTTTGCTAGCATCGCCAAGAACGGCTGCGGCAACGGCGCGACAAACGTCTACGTCTAAGCCTTGCCAATGACCTTGTGCATCAGGGTTAGAAAATCCAGGCAGCCCTGCGCTAACGCCACATTGAACATAGCCTTTTTTCTGAACATTTTGGAGGGTTGAATCTGCATTAGCGTATGCAGAAAGCATGAGAGTGGCCGCTGCAACGGTTGTCCACACTTTGGTCTTTTTGAACATTATTATCTTCCCTGTACATTTTTATTGTGTTTTGCATGTGGCCTAATAGCGGTGTTCGACAGCCTTGTCCATTAGGCCCTCTTCAAATTAAACTTTAATATCCCATTCTGTCAACCAGATTTTTATCTACTCTGGTAGCAAAAACAGTAATATATTCGGCAATGTTACAAATTACGAGAATTATTTTTCAACTAAGCTGCTCTAACTATTGATTAAATATTGTCATTTGTAAAATATTTAACTCATTTTTTAAGAATCATAAAACTCATACTGACATATTTATCTAATTTTTATAAAAAAATAGAATAATCAATAAGCTGTATCAGGAAGTTAATTTTTTTCAAACTCATCCAAATTAAGTGGGTTAGGAGTTACTATTAAAGTTAACAGTACATAGGTAACAAAGGAGTAGGTGTGAAAATCGTTGTTTTAACAGGCGCAGGGATCTCTGCTGAGTCGGGAATTCAAACCTTTCGTGGTGACACGGGGCTATGGGCAGACCATCGAGTCGAAGATATCTGTACCCCTGAAGGGTATCAACGAAATCCAGCTCAAGTGCAAGAATTCTATAATCAACGACGCAGAGAGTTACTTGACCCCAAAATTAAACCCAATGCAGCCCATA
The DNA here is from genome assembly GCF_046054195.1 of Celerinatantimonas sediminis. Classification (NCBI taxonomy): domain Bacteria; kingdom Pseudomonadati; phylum Pseudomonadota; class Gammaproteobacteria; family Celerinatantimonadaceae; genus Celerinatantimonas; species Celerinatantimonas sediminis. Next base: position 128,615 of record NZ_JBEQCS010000003.1, on the reverse strand, counting down.
TTGCATTAGCAGAATTGGCTGAGCGCCCAGAGGTTGAACTTACGTTAGTTACGCAGAACATTGACAACCTTCATGAACGTGCTGGCAGTAAAGACATTTACCACATGCATGGCGAACTGATGAAAGTTCGATGCGTTAAAACAGGTAAGCTCTATCCGTGTGACCATAACATCGCGGTTGATGAGCCGTGCCATTGCTGCACTCCTGCGAATCCTTTGCGTCCACATGTCGTCTGGTTTGGTGAAATGCCTCTATATATGGATGAAATCATGGCAAGCCTCAGTGAGGCGGATCTATTCGTTGCTATTGGGACATCTGGAGTGGTCTATCCAGCGGCGGGTTTTGTTAGACAAGCATCGCTCTCGGGCGCTAAAACAGTTGAGTTAAACCTTGCACCTTCGCAGGTTGAAAGCTCATTTGATGAAAAATACTATGGTCCTGCGACGAAAGTTGTGCCCGAATTTTGCCATCAAATTATAGGGTGATTGGCTAAAATATAATGAAGTTGTTAAAATAGGCGCTTGGATTAAAGAAAAGGGAGATACGCTTGCGTTGGCTTTTTTATATAACTGCATTACTCATGCTGATGATACTGCAAGGGTGTGACTATCGCTCTTCAGGAAACGTCTGGGCAATGCCTAGTTTGTCGCTGCCTTCAACAAGTCTCCCTAAGCTGACAAAAGATCAGGCACCGACAGCTAAAAAGAAGCAATTTACTGAATATCTTCTGCCAATGGTAAAGAAGATGAATAGTGTCATCTTAAAAAAACGAGAGCTGCTTAAAAAGGCATATGCGCAGTATCGTGAAGAAGGTGCTTTATCACGCTCAGCTAAATATTTTGTGAAACGCTTAGCTCGGGAATATAAAGTACCTATTGATGACGAAGACAGTCTTTCTGACAACGTGTTTAATCAGTTATTGCGACGAGTTGACGTTATTCCTCCTAACTTAGTATTGGCTCAAGCTGCCAATGAATCAGCTTGGGGAACCTCTCGATTTGCTCGTCAAGGCAATAACCTGTTTGGTCAGTGGTGTTACACACAAGGCTGTGGGATTGTACCAAGTGCCAGGGCCGATGATGCGACGCATGAGGTGAAAAAGTTCACAACTCCTGCCAAATCAGTTGTTGCTTATATGCGTAACCTCAACACAAATCCAGCCTACAGTGAGTTCAGGGATATTCGTTATCAGCTTCGACAGCAGGGTAAAAAGATTAGTGGTCGTGCGGTGGTTAAAGGATTAGTTAATTATTCAGCTCGTGGAATGGATTATGTGGATTCGTTAACATCACTGATGAAGACCTACAAAAATCGTTGGCCCGATTCTCCTCAAACTGAACTAAATTAAAATAAAAAAACACCATTTAAATGGTGTTTTTTTGCTAGCTCAAACGAAGTTAATTTGCAGAAGTATCTATAAATTGAACATTCAGACGATCGCCAATTCGTTGCTCATCAAATTCTTCAATTTCAGCTGAGCTGGCCTCGCTTTGTTCTGGCCTATCAAATGCAATATCACCACCATCAATCACGCCTTTGGAGATATCGACATTTTTAAAGTCAAACAATTCACCATCCATCAGATGCGATGGGACGACATTTTGAATGGCTCTAAACATCGATTCAATACGTCCAGGGTAGCGATTTTCCCAACCGTTGAGCATCTCTTTAATCATTTGCCGTTGTAAATTTTCCTGTGAACCACAAAGGTTACACGGAATAATCGGAAACTCTTTAATCTGAGCGAATCGCTCTAAGTCAGCTTCTTTACAATATGCTAATGGTCGAATCACAACGTGTTCACCATTGTCACTGACTAATTTTGGTGGCATTGCTTTTAGTTTGCCACCATGAAACATATTCAAAAATAAAGTTTCAAGAATGTCATCTCGATGATGTCCAAGCGCTATCTTAGTAGCACCAATCTCTTTGGCAGTGCGATATAAAATTCCGCGGCGCAATCTTGAACATAGTGAACAGGTTGTTTTACCCTCAGGGATCTTTTCTTTGACGATAGAATAGGTATCTTCTTCAACGATTTTGTAATCGACCCCTAACTCATCAAGATAACGAGGCAATACATCCTCTGGAAAGCCTGGCTGTTTTTGATCAAGGTTGACCGCAACAATGTCAAAGTTAATTGGCGCATGTGCTCTTAAATGTAACAGGATTGCCAATAGACCATAGCTATCTTTTCCCCCGGAGAGGCAGACCATGACTTTGTCACCAGCTTCGATCATATTGTAATCTGCAATGGCTTGGCCAACTTGACGGCGCAGACGTTTATGAAGTTTATTGGCGTTATAGATAGTTTTGGGTTTTACAGACATAGACCTTGACCACTTTAAAATAAAAAGCGCGCCTATTATAAAGGCGCGCTAGCTGACTGCAAGCAGTAGTATAACTGAGTTCAGTTATTTATTGGTTAGAATCAAGCGATTCAGGTCGTAATGCAAGCAAATCACAGTTGAGCTGATCAATCACGTGTTCAGCAGTATTGCCAATTAAAGCCCCACTTAATCCGCTTCGCCCACATGTGCCTAATACGACAACCGCTGCATCAAGATTATACGCTTTATCGATAATCGCATCGTCTGGTAAACCTTCTTCTAGATGCACGAAGCTTTCATTCAGGTCATATTTTTTTACGTACTCTTTAACTAACTCTTCATGCTGCTCTTTAACACTCTGATTATATAGTTCAGGATCAAAATCAGGCAGCTCAATGGCAATGTTAGCAGGCGCCGGCGGGTAGGCATTGATAGCATGCAACTGACCATCAACCAAGTTTGCTAAGTCGCGACTATAACAAGTGATCATATCATTGAGTTTCAGATGCAACTCATCTTCAGCACCCAAATGAACTGCTGCGAGGATTCGCCCATGAGATGGCCAGCTATTATTTTTGACAAGCAATAACGGGCAGGGGGTTTTACGCAGTAAATGCCAGTCAGTAGGAGTGAAGATAACCGACTGCAATTTAGGGTGGCTATGAGTACTTTTAACAATTAAATCATGACCGAATTCTTTCGCTTCATTAATGATGGCTTCATAAAGGCGGTTATTCCAAAGAACTTTGGTTTCGATTTCAATGCCGTTGTGCTGGTATTGTGCCACCAGTTTATCAAGCCATTCTTTTCTATCTGCAATCACGGCTGAACGCATTGTTTCACGTTCGCTAGATGAGAGCATTGAAGTCATCTCGTAAGAAAAGTCATAGATAGTCAGAAGAGCTTTAATAGGGGCTTGCTGTTTTTGTTGAGAAAGGAAAATCGCTCTGGAAAGTGCAGCTTGTTCATCTTGAGTAGGATCAATAACGACCAAGATATTTTTGTATTGAATCATAATATGCTCCTTATTAAAGGGCTTAATGAACGATACTCTCAGGTTAGCTAAAACATGGGGGGATGAAAGCGACCTAGCTCAAAGAACAGAACTAGGTCAATAATATGACTACTTTTTCGCTCCAGCTAACTCTGCGAGCTGATCATGATTAACGATAGTAATGTATTTACCTTTAACGTTAATCAATTCTGATTTTTGGAAACGACCTAACAATCGACTAATCGTTTCAACCGTTAGTCCTAAGTAGTTACCAATATCACCGCGGGTCATGGTTAAACGAAATTCCCGAGGGGAGAATCCGCGTTGAGCAAAGCGATTAGATAAACCAAAAATAAAAGCAGCCAAGCGCTCTTCTGCATTTTTCTTACTTAGCAGCAAGATCATATTTTGGTCGCCGCAAATCTCATTACTCATCAGGCGCATCATTTGATGGCGCAATTTCGGCATCGCTGATGACAGGTCATCTAAAACTTCGTAAGGAATTTCACAAACCATCGAAGTTTCCAGTGCTTGGGCAAAGCTTGGGTGGATTCCGCGATTAATAGCATCAAATCCAACCAAGTCTCCAGCTAATTGAAAACCAGTAATCTGCTCATCACCTTGCTCAGTGATAGTGTACGTTTTAATTGTTCCCGAGCGAATAGCATATAAACAGCGCATCGGTTCGCCAGCTGCGAACAACTCTTCACCTTTTTGAATCGGCTTTTTACGCTCGATAATTCGATCTAAGCGGTCTAACTCAGTTTCATTGAGGGAATATGGGATACATAACTGGGCTATGCTGCATTCTTGACAATGAATTTCACATCCGCCAGTTTGGATTCGGTTATGTCTGTGGTTAACACTCATAGCAACTCGACCATCCGTTTTGACTCAAATCAAGTTTACTATTTTTCAAATTACTTTCATAGATAAAAAAGTATTTTACTTATAACTTTAGATGAGCCCATTTCGACTAGAGCTCGAACAATACATGAGAATCAATAGAGGAGGCAAGTATTTTAAAAGTTAAAAAAAAGTAACAGGTTCGCAAGAAATGTATTCAAAATACACAATATATTATCCATTTTGAACAGAGCTATTGATTCATTCGATTATAAAACGGAACAAAAATATAACCAGTTGAAATAGCAACAGAAAGATAATTTTTATTCTGAGGAAAACCTGCCCAAAAAAAGTTATTTATCCCGTACATGACGGTTTTCGCATTAAAAAATAAAAACAGTGATAAATATCTCGTTTTTATAAAATATGAGGTCGTTTTACTTTATTAAAGTACGTAACCATTTATTGATAAATAGAAACTATCAATAAATATAAATCCAATGGTTAGTGATCAAATTTCTTCTAACGAACGTTAAAAAACGTAAACTAATTGTATTTAAATAGCCATAGTTAAAACAAGGTTATTTTGGTTTTTATATTAAAATAGTACACATAAACTTCTTAATGATTTTATTGGTATTTCTATCAATTGAGCTGATCTTCTAATTAAGCGCTATAGCTGGTTACATAATGTTGCTGCTCGCAGAGTATATCAAGATGAGATCTGCATTATTAGCCAACGTGGTTTGGCTTTGGAAAGCTTATTTCGTTTGTGTCTTTCTTTGGTTAGCGAACCCTAAAAGTTAAGATTTTCATCTAAGCTTATAATTTTCATCTAAGCTTATAAAAGGGAATTGGGTGAATTTACTGGTTCAAGATTGCTCGAGAAATCAAGGCTTCGTTATGGATGAACAACTCAAAGATCAACTGATGTTCTTAAAACATAAAGCCATTGTACAGCTTGATTCAGACAATTTAGAAGACGATGATGTATTAGTCATGTTTGCAATTATCTCACGGATATTTACGATGCTAAAAAATATCGAAGAATACGACGATCATCGCACGGCTAATGTCATCAGTAACATTGAGCACGAGTTCTTACGTTTAGAAAGAAAGTACAACATCAAGTGAAGTTCCAGCGCAAGTTCAATACTCTGAACTTGAACAACTCAGTGATGAATTAGCGAGCGCTGGCAAAGTCGACGATGATTCAATTATTGAAGCTGAATTAATCGATTGTTAGTTAACAGAAAACGATAAGCATAAAATGAAGTACCAGCATGTGATAATTCATAACACACCAAGGCTTTCAGCATTCTATCTTATATCGCGTAAAATACAATTTCGCATAATGTATATTTATGTCAATAGGGGAAATCCACCTTAACATATTGATAAATAATGGATTAATCGACTTTTAAGCCACGTTGCAAAATGCAACCCACTAAATCGAGTAAATTTTTAGGGAATAAATTTTTACTCCGACAAAAAACTTTTTAAAATTTGGCGTTCTCTGTCTGTTTTCGCTCGTTCAATTAGCAGTGACATATAAACAAAAGGGACATCCAATTTTAGTTCATCTGCTATTTGTAATGCATATTTAAAAGACATCTGTTTGCCACCTCGCCATTTAGAAACAGTTTGATGAGTGATACCTAAATATTTCGCCACATGGTAGTCAGAACAAGGCGTTAAGCTGTTTTTAAATCTATCTAACAGGTCTGTTGTTGTTAAAGATTCCATGTATAAAACCACTTATGCGCTAAGTCTTTTTAGGACGTCTTTTTCTTTATCACTTTTAGCTTTGTCTATAAGCAAAGACAGATAAACAGCATCAATATCTAGTCCAAGATCCTCTGCAATTCGAAAAGCCATGTCAGCAGACATAGATGCACCATTTCGCCACTTAGAGACGGTTTGTTGAGTAACATCGAGATATTTAGCAACTTTATAGTCACTAACCAAGTCCCGCTCTGACTTTAAATCTTCGAGTAAATCAATTGTTGTAGACATTTTTGCACCCTCCAAAGACAGTTTAGCGAGTTTTTTTGAATACACAACGAACACCTAACTAGTTGTGCACACCCTTGAAGGTGACTATGCTTGATTTGTTGTTAGGCCGGGACGCGGTCGCATCCTCCAATCGCAACCCGTTCCCGGCAGTGCTTCGGCACACTAACAGCGCACAACTAACAACAGGGGATAGAAACATGGCTGAACAAATTACAATCGCTCAATTCGCTGTACTAAGTAATCTCATAGATTTATTGGCAAATTGTCAGTTACAGACGTTAGAACAAGCGGAAGCGTTAAAAGTAGAAATGGAAAAGTTACGCGCGCAACCAGAACACGCTGCAGAAGTTGAAGACGTTGAATTAGCAATCATCGGCATAAAAGCCGCCAGTAACCGACTGGACAAAGCAATTGAAGCCTTTTCTCAAGTAGCAGTTGGAGGCGATGAAAATGCACAGTAATTTAGCGCCTATTCCTAGAAAAGATCATACATGGTCGGGCATTCTGCCCGGCGAACATACCTTAAGCGATGAACAACGCCGCAAAGGTTTAGAACACTGCGCCGCACTTCGCCAAAAATTGTGCGAAGGCCGCGCTAGCCAATCCCGTCTTGAGCACCGGTTATGCCTTCTTGAAGATTTACACGCATTAGGTGGTTGGGCCTCTCAAGGGGGAAACCATGCCTAAGTTAATATTAGAAATTAGTGGCTCCAGTGCTCTTATTTTAGAAGACGTCATCCGAAAAGAAGTGAGAGAGTTAGACACTCAGGCGGATGAACTCTCTGATAGTAACCTCAATGACAAATTACGTCCGATATTGCGAAACACAATCAATGAACTGGAGTTAGTTGCCCATCAGTTTTCTTCGTTAGCTGAGGGACAGTCATGATTGATCCTCATATCCTTAGCCAAGCAGTTGCCGGTCTTGAACCGGCTTTTTTTGGTGGTGAGTATCACCCCGAAGTATTACCCAAAATTCCCGAACCAAAAGGCCCGGTTTTTGATGCCCGGGCAGAACAATTGAAGCTGGAACGGCTCATCCGTGGAAGCCTACAACGGGACAGCCGCGCAGCGCCGCCGAAGGCGGAGGACAGTAGGCTAGTCCAGAGGCGCAAAAGTCAGACACAGCCCTTTTCACCCCATTTCGATGCCCGTGGAGATATTCCCCGAAACGTAGACGAGGAAACCGGGGAGATTGGCTCATTTAGCCTTGGCGCTCGTGCCCGGTTGTATTACCGGAATTGGTCGGATGAATACCGGGTTCGCGTGGAAGCTCAAACTTCTGTTTCTATCCCGCCCGAAGAAAACAGCGGCGAACGGGAAACCTCCGAACTTTCCAGCGCAGGCGCGCGAAAAATTATGGAATCAGGCGCATTTGTGCAAGCCGTTCGCGGGGGATTTACCACGTTTTTAACCCTGACGTTTGACAATGATGCTTGCGAGCGCATTCAATCCGGTGATACCACCATTGGCAAAGAGGTCTCGCGATTTTTTGATAATGCCAAAAAGATGTATAAACGCGGGTTTGCTATGGCTCATGATGTGATTGGTCATAAAAATGGCTATGACATTTACGGCGCGGAGTGCCTCCCAGAAGAAACCGCCCACAAAGATGATTTTGATTACATCTGGTGCGCAGAATGCCCCAAAGGGAAAACACGCGAGATTAACCCGCATTGCCATGTCTTATTGCGCTGGACGGTAGACGAATATCTTTTTCACTCCTGGGCGTATCGCATCGAACGATTATGGGGCCAAGGCATGGCGAATTTGAAACGCATTCATAGTGCCGAGGCCGCCGCTGGATATCTCATCAAAGCGTTGGGCTACATTGCCAAGGGCAAAAACAGCAAGAATAACCAAGGGGTTATTCGTGGCAATCGTTACAGCATATCCAAATCAGCTCGCGCCCCTAAATGGGAATGTATCGCCAGCTTTTACGCCGACAATATGACAGCCATCATCAACGAACTGCGCGACCGATGGCGCTGGGAAGATGCCCCGACTCGGGCACAAATTCATGATGCGAAAGACCAACTCGCCCAGAAAAAACGCGCTTACATGATTGCGCAAAAGCAAAGACGCTTCCAAACCGCTGAAAAATTAAAAGCGCGCTTGGAACAACTCACCACAACGATGAGAAGCGGCTATCAAAAAATTCGCAGTCGCCAAGCGCGCGCGGATGAATATCAAATCACCATGAAAGGGCAAGCCAGAATCACCAATTTTATTTCGTGGGCCATTGCCCGGCGAGGCTGGCGTGCCACTGAACCTGAAAACCCGTATCAAAGTCACCTCGACCGCGATGCCAAAATTGAATGGATCAAACGCGCTCGGCGTATCTGGCGCAAAGCCAATGAGTGGGCCGGGTTTCATTGGTTTCATACCACCCACGAAGTGATCACCTTAGATGCCGGAACCATGGCCGATGTGGTCGCGTGGGAAAACTACGCATACCAACCTTAACCAAGGACTGAACAATGGAACAACTACCGCAACTATTAGCTAAAAAACGCGCCTTAACCGCCGAGCTTGTACGATTAAAAGCGAATTTCAAACTGCCATCAGGGGGGATTGCCGGGCTGATGTTATCGGGTGATTTTAGTAATTTTGTGCCGATGGCTCGGATTATTTCGGATTTACTCGAAGTGCAAGACCAAATCACCGAAGTGATGGCCGCAAAGTTGGCTGAACTGGCCGAACAATAGGAGCGCAAACCATGGGCGTTTTACTCAAGGAAGTGGCAGACCCAATCACCCACGAACCCGCACAAATCTGGAAAGATGGCCGGGGCAAGCTGTATATGACCGGGCCTTTGGGCGTGTACAAGATGCAAAGCAATCGGGGGCAAAAATACCTCTCACAATTGCTCGGTAGTTTTCCGAGCGAAGCCGCCAATGACGGCGGTTCGCCAGTACCGACCCCAAGCGCATTAGAAACCCCGGCACAACGGGCTAAAAAAGCCGGTGTTATCCGATTCTCTGTATTCAAAAAGGCGAAATCATGCGAAACCAAGTAGACACCAGCGAGGAAACCGTGGCTCGTGAATGGGCACGAATTGAAGAAGAACACAAAGTGACACCCGCCGAACCCGAACCCCAAGCCGAGCAACCCGAGTTCGACCCCGAACCATTGGAAGACCAACCAGAACCAATGATGGACGAAGGGCAAAAACGATTGCTGACCAAAGCCGCGATTGCTCGCACCATGAAAGCGGCCACGCAAATGGTGGGGAAAGTCACCCTACCAGAACCGGTTTTTGATGGGTTAGGGGATGCCTACGCCGATTTAATGTTGAAATATTTTCCAGAAATGGGCGTTTTTGGCCTGTTAGAAAAATACAAAGTTGAAATTGCAGCCGTGACCGCCACCGCAAGCTTTGCCATTGCCTATCGAACCGCCAAAGCCAGCCAACGTGAAAGCATGAAACAACAACCCGCCGCCAACGATGATAATCACGAACAGGAGCAAACCGCATGAGCAGTATTCGCACCAATGGCAACATGGCCCTATTTTTAGGCATTACCCGGTCAGGAAAATCAGTACCCGTTAAACGCATTTCAGAAAAATGGACGCGTGTGCTTGTGTACGACCCTAAAGGCGAATATCACCTTGAATTAGGGTTCGAGCAAGCCAATACTCGCCGCGAACTGCTGGACATGCTCAAAGCAGCAACCGGCCCGGCAAAAATTAACTATATGGGGATTTCGAAAAGCGACTTCTTGTTTTTTTGTGACTGTGCGTTTAACTGGAACCACCAGAAAGAAGCCATGATTATTTGCGAAGAACTGGCGAGCGTAACCAATGCAGGCAAAGCCGATGGCGCATGGAATCGATTGATTAATCAATCCATGGCCTTTGGCCCGTTAGTGGTAGGAACCGTTCAACGCGGTCAAGAAGTTGACAAGTCCTTGTTAAACAGTGCTAACTTTGTCCATGTAGCCCAACATGGCACGGATGATGACGCCTATTACATTGCCAAAAAACTTGGTGTTCCCATGGAAGAGATCCCACGCGAACCGCTTAAGTTTTTTCAATGGACAGCCAATCGGGGAATAGTCGTTCGTGGGCATGTAGACTTTAAAGGGGCCAAAGGAAAACTTTGGGATGACGGAACCCCGCGTTTTATCCGGGCCAGTAATGGGAAACCCATGAAATTTAATCGAGCAGGGCGGTTTGATGGGGTTGCATATTGTTAACATTCTTTGCTGATTTCGTATAAAATGGAATTAGTTATAAGGGGAGGTTGAACATGAGTGAAGATCCTAGAAAACTTTTAGAAAGAGCAATTGAAATTCGCAAGGCTCAAGAATCTACATTTAAGCGTGTTCCCAAAGATAAGCTACGTGAAAGTATTAAATTAATTCAGAAAAATCACGCTGGTACACTTAAGCAGCTTGAAAATCGATGAGTGACTTATATTTTTTAGATGTCGATGATCTTATCGAAATTCATGATTCTATACTTGCAAATGGCGCAGGCCTCGCTGGAGTCCATTTCGAAAAATTAGAAGCCGTTGTTGGTCGTGTTGATAATCAGACATTATACGGCCAAATTGACAATGCGTTTGAACTTGCCGCGCATTACGGGGAAGCGATAGCGAGAGGGCACGCGTTTGTCGATGCAAATAAGCGCACCGCTTTTGTAGCTATGTTCAGCGTTCTACATAACAACGGCTTTCCTGTTCCTGATGACCAATCATTCATGGACTATTACAATAGCGATTCGTTTATAGCAGATACAATGGTTAAAGTTGCTATAGGAAAAATTTCAGCGAAGCAACTAAGCGAAATATTAGCTCTGGGGTATTTAACTGTTGGTGCTGTATATGCTATATCAGAAATTGCCTCATTGTTTAAAAAATAAAAGAAATCGAGCCTTCTTAAAATATCAAATAAAACCTTGACAGTTTCCAAAACGCTTGAGCTAGGGTACATCCCATCAAGCGTTTTTTATTATCTGGACTCTGACAAGGAACCAACATGGACTACAAATCACTGGCTATTGTGGGCGGTTTATCGTTTGTTGTGGCACTCGCTGCAATTTACGCCGTCAATCACGTCGATTCTTTAGGCGATCTTGTAAAAGGCTAAGCGCTTTTTACCGATTTTCTATCTCACTGATTGAAGGAACTCGTACCCATGGCAACCACTACCAATACAATTACCGCTTTATTTAACCCCAAAACTCGGGAGTTAAACCCGTTTAACGGCGTAGGCTACGGCGCAAAAGCCAACCTACAGCTCACCAGCGGCCCGGTTTATCAGGAAATTGAGCTCAAATCGAATGCGGTCAAACGTATTCGCCGCGTGACCATGACCCTGAACGGGGAAGAAATCATTAACATCACTCCGGCGCAGATTTATGCACTGGATAAACTCCGTAAAATTTACACCGAAGACAACCGACTGGTGTTGCCGTTCGCTGACTTTTCACTGCGCACTAAAACTGGCGTGGCTGAATGTGCGTTAGTCACCACCGCATCCGATATTGTGTTTCTGTATGTGGAATTTGACGGCAAACAAGATGGTGATGCAGATATTCCAACCTTAAGTGCTCGCGCTAAAATGACCAACGCACAACCGGTGCGCTACTTTTTGCCCCGCTTAAAAACCGATACATGGAGCCACCCAACGGGCGGCCAGTTATCCCACGAATACAAAGAGCGCAGTCCGTATTTGTTCATTCGCCGCATGCTGTTGAGCTGTGATGCCGATGACATTACCCGCCTTGAAATCATTCGTGATAACAAAATTGAATTTCAGCTCGACCGCGATGACAACGCCTTTGACTTGGCGCGCTTGGGGAAAGAAGCCCCGGACGGCTTTTTCCCGGTCGATTTTCTGGAATATGGCTTTGGCGCGGATGGCAAACTATCCACGAACGCCAGTAATTCACTGGATTTTAAACTGACCAAAACCAGTGCCGGGCCAATCACCGTATTACAGCAGCTAGTGCAAGTCGTTCAATTGCCAACTGCGTAAGGGGGCACCATGGCGAATACAGCAGCCGTTGATGACAGCGGCGAATCCATTTGGGACAAAGTCATTGATTCAGTGACCAGTGTCGCCAATACCGCTGCGGATGCCTACGCCACCGGGGCCGGGTTAAAAAATTCGGCCAACCCGGATGACTACAGCACTAGCACCACAGCGGCCCAACAACCGGACGGCACCCCGATTCTATCCAGTACGACCACCACTTACCTGATGTGGGGCGCGATTGCGTTATTCATTCTGGTGATTTTGGTCATTCTCGTGAAGGTGCTTTGATATGCCATTACTCATTCCATTAGTCATGTTGGGTTCTGGCGGTGTTGCTGGATTCTTTGGCGGCCTGTTTGCCGGTGATACGGCGGACAGTCTCGCGCATGCGCTCATGTGGCTGGTTGTGATTGGGGTATTGGCGTTCTTTGTTTATCAGAAGGTGATCGCATGAGTGCATTATCCGCGCTAAAAAGCCTGACGAACTCCGGCACCATGGGCGGCAGTACCGGCCCGACGACCTCGGGGGCTATCTATGGCGGTGGCACCAGTGTGGGCGGCTTAACCTTTGGCAACCAAGGCATGAGCGGTTGGTGGTTAATTGCTGCCGTATTACTGGCGCTTGCCGGGTATTGGCTTGTCAATTGGGTAGGGGGCTAGCATGGGATTATTTGGCGGCAGTAGCCATAGCAGCACCACTAACAATCAAACCACCAATACCTACAATCAAGGCGCAGACGGTGACAACAACGGCGTGATGGTATCGGGCAGTGGTAACACGGTGACCTATACCGACCATGATGCCGTGTCTAAATCCATGCAGTTGGCGCAAGCCGCGCTGGATAACTCCGAAGATGCGACCGATAGCGCGCTTGATTTTGGGAACGCGGCGTTAAATGCCGTTTCCAGTGGCTACAACAGTAACTTGCAAACCTTAAGCGCATTGCAGGCCAAGCAAACCAATACCAATGCACAACAGATGCAAATTTTGTCACAGCTTGCCAGCTCTGAAAGCAGCGGCGGTGCCACCGAACTATTGAGCAGCATTAAACAGATGGTCATGGTCATTGCCGCGGTCATTGGTGTGGCCGTAGTGGTTGTGGCATGGCGCAAGGGGTAACCAATGCGAATTTATGAAACGTTACAGCCCAACCAACGCACAGAATTTAATGTGCAGGGGCAATTTGTCTATCTGCATACGGCCTCCGCGCCGATTCAGGTGCAGATTGACGGGGCGTTGCCCATTACCTTGGCCCAGTACGACCAAATTAAAAGCGACTCGATGAAAACCTTGGTGGTTGAAAACACCAGTAACCAACTGAACCCGGTTGTGATTGAAATTGGTTATGGCTCGTTTTCACCCTCCAATAGTGGCCATCAGGTTGTTGTGGGTAACTGGCCCGCGATTCAACAAGTCACCCAGTATGAACCGGTCAAAATTGCCAATTGGCCCAGTTCACAAACCGTGAGCATTGCCAACTGGAAAAGCGTGCAAGCGGTGAAGCAATCCGGTGATTTTGTGGTGAGTGTGAGCAATGACAATAGCGACCACCTGAGCACGGTGATCACGTTAGCCAACGGGGCTGGCACCTTAGAAAAGAACACCCAGCGCAGCAAAGTGATCTTAAAAGCGGATGCCAGCAATAGCGCCGATGTATTACTGGACGATTACCCATTATCCAAAGGCGAAGTGATCACGTTAAGCAGCACCGGTGCGCTCTCGTTTACCGGCACCGATGGTGACAAAATTTATTGTTTAGAGGATGTCAGCGCATGAGCCGACAACATGTAATGCTACCCAGTGGCAGCAGCCGAAACAAAATCGAATATCTGGCGGATTATCTCGATAATCTGATTATTGCTAATCCAACGATGGTTATTCCCGGTGAAGAAGATGATACCCCAACAGAAACCTATCCGATGCCAACGGCAACGAGTGGTGCTCCGAACTTTGCCGCGGTGGAAAGCCAACCCGCCACATTTGACTCATACCCGATGAATATTCATGCCACGTTTAGCGGTCGATTGGATACGCTGCGGGACGACATGATCCAATTTAATGTGATTGAGCAATTCACCATGAGCAGCAGCGGTGATTTATCCAATAACAACAGCAACGAAACGGCCAGTTTCACCGGCATATTGAATGACTACAAAACCGATTTACAAGGCCGCGCGCCCGATGGCAGCAATGCGGCGGATTTAAATAATTACAACTGCACCGGCTTTGTCTTGCTGAATTACGTCAATAGTACGGATAAACCCACCATCTTGAACGCTGAGTTGGTTGTGACCCCGGTCTTAAGCTAATGAAACCATTATTTTGGTTGGGAGTGTTAACCATGGGAACCGCTGTTCTTTATAGCAGTTTACCGCGCGGGGTTCGCAACAATAACCCGCTGAATATTCGCAAGGGCCAAAGCTGGAACGGCTTGGCCCCGGTGCAACTGGATAGCAGTTTTAACACGTTCGTGACGCCGCTTTATGGGTTCCGGGCGGCGGCTCGGATTATCAAAGGCGCGTATCACCAACGCGGCGTGATTACCTTACAAGAAGTGATCACCGAATGGGCACCGCCGAGTGAAAACCCGACAACCCAATACATTGAATTTGTCGCGGACAAAGCGCAAATCAGCCCGGCAGATGATGCCGTTGATTACTTGCCGCGCGTTCTCTGGGCCATGGCTCAATATGAACAAGGCGCGGACTATTACGGCTTAGCCATGGCTGAGCAAGGAGCGAAACTCGCATGATTTTTCAATTAATCCTGTCAGTGCTGAGCGGCTTAATCACGCTGGCATTAGGCAAAACTTTAGGAGTTGTTTAACGATGAATATCAAACCCAATGAACTATTAAACCAGTGGTCAACTTGGCGCGGTCTGGCACTTACTGCGGCCAGTGTCTTAGGTGCACCAGCGGCAGCCATTGCGGCAGGCGGCCACGTTTTATCACTTGTTCCAAGTATCGTGACGGCTGGCATCGGCTTATTTGATGCGTTTCGCGATGAAAACAAAACCGCGAAACCGCAAGTCAACGAACCGGATGCAGCCAAAGAGCAGGGCGCTAGTAAAGGGAAATAGGGCTTATGTTAGGCACCAGTAGCACCATTGCGTTTGACCCTGACAAACCCTTTCGCCTGGTCATTGATGTGGGTTCAAAACTCATTATTTTGGCCGTGATTGGGGCCATTGCGGTTCTGGTGTTAGGCAAAGTCATTAAGGGTTAACAACATGGACGAGATTTTAAGGACATTAGGCGCGCTCGGATTCACGCCGCAGGACGTCATTATGATGGCACTGTTCGCGGCGAACTGGCGTCTATCGACAAAAATGGACAAGCGGTTAACCCGTCTGGAAATTAAAGACAAACTCAGAGAGGCTGAGCATGGCAAGTAAAAAGCAGGGCACTTATCAAAGTGGCAAAAACAAAGGGAAATTAAAACCCGGTTATCGGTACGCCAAAGGCGGCAGAATCGTGAAATCACGTACTACCGCCAAAAAGCGCAAAGCCAGCACTTTATCAGTGTTTAAGCGCAAAGCGAAACGCGCCGAACGCAAGCTATTAAATCTATTTTAAAAGGCCGGTTCGGCCTTTTTTATTTATTAAAACAAGATCCAAACATATCAAGCATTTCAGTCGATGTTTTAGTGACATTATCAATCATCCAGCTAGCGCGAAGTTGCTCTGGATGATTAGATGAAGGGATATAATATTGCGGATTTGTAATTTCTGAATGTAGATGATTGCCATCGACATTCACACGAAAATTAGCCCGGCCTTTATATGACGTTAAACCCCAAGGGCCGCTAAAATCAAAATTATAATTTACGATAAAACGCTGATTTTGACTTGATTCATATTGAAAAAATTGACCGACGGATGGAACTGAAATCACGCGAGTTGCACAATCAACAGCCTTATCGTAGGCTTTAGCTGGAGAGCTTGATATTGCAAAGTCTCTCATTACAGGAGTATAGGGTTTTTCCTGATAACTGGCACAAGCTGATAAACCGATGACCAACGATAAACAGATTAAATTCCTTTGTAGATTCATGTCTATTCCTTTCCTTAAAGAACATTAGTACTATTTTTATAGTAGTAAACAAATCAGTCGGTTGAAAATTGTTTGGAAAGATACACCCAGTTAGCCACCCGGGTGTATCGGAAGTCTTAAGCTAATCTATTTTTTTCCAAAGTTTACCACCTTGAATCACGTTAAATTTGCCGCGCCGTTCCTGAGCTTCTTTTTGGGCTTGTAGAGCCTGTTTTTCAGCTTCAACTAATCGTTCATAGTGCGATTTAAGCATAATGTGCCAGCGGACATCTTCAGGGCGAAAACCTGTAGTAAATCCGGGAATATACAATAAATGGATGGGTTCGCGTTTGGGATTGGTGCCGCGTTCTTTGCGGATAACACAGCGCGCCCAATCATTGGATGTTGGTAAATAGCCACGGTGCATAATGAGCAATAACCGCAGAGCCATTACCGGCCACTTGCCAGTGGTTCGCCAACGATGCAACGTGGATTTATTCACACCAAAATATTGGGCGGCTTCATCCATCGAATCAAATAAATTCTTGAGCATCATATCGGTGACTTCATTTAGTAAACCGCCGTAGTTACATTTCATCATCTCTCTGAAAATGTCATAGCGTTTAGCTCCGGGTTTATACTTTCTGTTTCTTTTAGGCATAATTTAACCTCAAATAAATTGTGATATAGATCACATAAATTGAAATTAGGTATCCCAATTTATGAGAGGCAACATTTTGAAAGCTAAAGAGATTCTAAACTTTGAACTCGCCGAAAACATAACACTCCAAATCCTCAAAAATGCAATTTCGCATAATGTATATTATGTTAAATTGATTATTTGTGAATCCTTATAAATCAATAGGTTACGAATAATTATCTTGCCGCATGATCGAGGCCACAGTTTACAAGGGTTCGGGGCTGTATTCTTACCCGCTCGTTAGTTAATTGTGTTTTAACCTTTCTAAGGCTCATTTTCCCAAGAATTAGAAATCCGTACTTTTCAGCTAAAAAGTACATAAATTATTTTTCGTATATTTCATTTTTTGTGATTTGGGTCACGTTTTATAGGAGGCGTTCCCTATGAGAAATTCTCAACGGTTCCCTGATTTCAACGGTAAATTTCTTCGTAATTATTTCGCTAATGCTAAAGAGCTCGGCGAGTTCTTCGGTATTCCGCCACGCACTGCACGCGATTGGTGGCAGCGTGATCAAGTTCCTGTGCATGCTAAGAGATTGCTTGATGTTGTTCAGGCTGGTTTTATGCCATGCTCAATTGGCTGGGAGGATTTTAGAATCTATAACGGCTTGCTCTATACGCCTGATGGCTTAGAAATCACGCCACAGGAATTACGGCAAATCTGCAGAGCATTCAATTTACCACAATATCGGTTGGTTGAACGTTGGTTAAATGACCGTCATGATGCTTGGGTGCCTAAATGGGTTAATAAAGACAAAGACGGCGTTGTTGTTGAATTAACAGGAAAAATTTAAATGAACTCGGTGCTATTCTCCCATAATGCCGGATTTCGCCACATATCGTATTTAACAATAATGAGTCTTATTTACCATAAAATAGGTTATTCCCATTTAGCTATCTTTCTATTTTATCCAAACTTTTTGGCTTCATATCACGATATCTAAACGCGAAAACCTACAAAAAAAGGCCGTTACGGCCTTTATTTAAAGAAACTAAGGAATTTCTTCTCTATTTTCTTCGCCGGGCTTGTATGACGGCGTTTTTTCGCTTTTTTAGCCTGAATAATACGGCCATTTTTGCCATAGCGAAAACCCGGTTTTAGCTTGCCTTTTTTCGGGCCACTTTGATAAGTGGCATGATTTTTATTTGCCATGATTAGCCTCTGCTAATTTCTCTTTTAAGTTGTCTTTAATCTCAAGACGCGTGAGCCGTTTATCCATTTTGAAGTTAAGCCGCCAGTTTGAGGCAAATAATGCCATCATGATGACGTCTTGAGGGGTAAAGCCGATCGCGCCCAAGGTTCGTAATAGTTCGTCCATGCTTACCCCTTAATGACTTTGCCCAATACAATCACTGCAATGGCCCCAATCACGGCCAAAATAATGAGCTTTGAGCCTACATCAATAACCAACCGAAACGGTTTGTCAGGGTCAAATGCAATGGTGCTACTGGTGCCTAACATAAGCCCTATTTCCCTTTACTAGCGCCCTGCTCTTTGGCTGCATCCGGTTCGTTGACTTGAGGTTTCGCGGCTTTGTTTTCATCACGAAACGCATCAAATAAACCGATGCCAGCCGTCACGATACTTGGAACAAGTGATAAAACGTGCCCACCTGCCGCAATGGCTGCCGCTGGCGCTCCTAATACACTCGCTGCGGTAAGA
This sequence comes from Celerinatantimonas sediminis, assembly GCF_046054195.1. Taxonomy (NCBI): domain Bacteria; kingdom Pseudomonadati; phylum Pseudomonadota; class Gammaproteobacteria; family Celerinatantimonadaceae; genus Celerinatantimonas; species Celerinatantimonas sediminis. Next base: position 110,048 of record NZ_JBEQCS010000003.1, on the reverse strand, counting down.
GCCAGACCACGCCAAGTTGACCACTGGTTTAATAGTTCATTGGGTTTGATATTCATCGTTAAACAATTCCTAAAGTTTTGCCTAATGCCAGCGTGATTAAGCCGCTCAGCACTGACAGGATTAATTGAAAAATCATGCGAGTTTCGCTCCTTGCTCAGCCATGGCTAAGCCGTAATAATCCGCACCTTGTTCATATTGGGCCATGGCCCAGAGAACGCGCGGTAAGTAATCAACGGCATCATCTGCCGGGCTGATTTGCGCTTTGTCCGCGACAAATTCAATGTATTGGGTCGTCGGGTTCTCACTCGGCGGTGCCCATTCCGTGATCACCTGTTGTAAGGTAATTACGCCGCGTTGGTGATATGCGCCTTTAATAATCCGAGCCGCAGCCCGGAATCCATAAAGCGGTGTCACGAACGTGTCAAAATTGCTATCCAGCTGCACCGGGGCTAAGCCGTTCCAGCTTTGGCCCTTGCGAATATTCAGCGGGTTATTATTGCGAACCCCGCGCGGTAAACTGCTATAAAGAACAGCGGTTCCCATGGTTAACACTCCTAACCAAAATAACGGTTTCATGGTTATGACTGATTCTGCGGAATTTCTTGATAGCTCAAGACACCGCTCACAGCGTTCCAGCTATCAGCCTCTTTGGACGTTTCGAACGTCAGCACAGGCGGCATTGAATAGTTATCCATTTTCCAAAGTTTCTTGCGCAGATTCTGGATATAGCTGGATAACGTGACAGGTTTCATGGTGCCTGTTTTGGTGTTCAGGCCCGTGAACCAAGGTTCATTGGCATTTCCATCCGGTAATGGCCCTGATTTTCGAGAGCGAAATTCAAAAACAAATTCGTGTGCAATCACGCTAAGCGATGACAAATCCATAATTATCATGGTTGGTTTAATCGAATAATCATCATTACGTGCAATCAAATCGCCTGGACGATAAGTCGTTGGCGCTTCATTCGAACCATAGCCATTGGTGCCACTGCTTAAATAAGTAGGTTTAGGGTGAAACAGTTTCACTACTGGGCCGCTATCATCAGAGCTGCCAGCACTGGCTATACTTTTCTGCAGCGTAGTGATTTGGTTTTGCAAATCAACCAAGCTCGTATCGTGAAGCCAGTTCAAAGCTTCGGCCAACACTTCAATTTTGTTGCGTGAACTGCCAGAAGGCAGAATTAATTCGCTCATGCTTGAACGTCCTCAATATAAAAAAGTTGGTCGCCATCGGTGCCCGTTAAAGCCAGTGCAGCAGTTGTGCTTAACGTGATCATGTCTCCCGCTGAAAGTGGGAATTTATTAATGCTGATATCCGCTTTATTACTGGTTGAAGCCTTTAAGATCACTTTGCTACGTTTTGAGTTTTTAGTGACAGTGCCCGCCCCGCTGGCAATGGTGATCACATCACTATTCATTGCGCTGGGTGCGGCGGGCTGGTTCTGTACACTTACTTTTTGCACATCGGGCAAATTAGCAATGGTTGCTGTCCAGTCGCCAGATTGTTTGACCGCTTGAACACTTTTCCAGTTGGCAATGCTTACGTTCTGCGAACTGGGCCAATTAGCCACACTCACTGCTTGTTGATTTGGCCAGTTATCAATGCGAACCGGGCCAACTTGTTCAACGTGCATCAGCGTTGGGAAATTATTAATCGCAATTGAGCGACCATCCCCTGAAGAAACAAAGCGCCCGTGACCGACTTCTAATGTAATCGGGTTCGCATCATTGCTACGGTTGATCACAATCAGCGAATCAATGGCCGCTGTTTGGATTTGGTCGCGAACGTCCAATGTAATTGGTGTTTGGTTATTCACCTGCACATCAATCGGGGCGTTGGCTGCGCGAAGGTAGACAAATTCCCCCTCTGCAATGAGTTCGGCCCGTTCGTTCGGTTGTAATGTCCGAGTAATTCGCATTACTTACGCCCCCACATTGAAATCACCACACTACCCCCGGCCACAATCGACAAAATTAAGACGATTTGTTTTACCGTGCTTAAGAGTTCTGTGCCGCCGTCCGTGCTTTGTGATTTGGCTAAATTATTTAACGCCTGTATCTGCTGGGCACTATTGGCGGTTTGTTGTCCTTGCAATGCCTGCATCATTTGCAAAGCTTGCTGGTTGCTACTGGTGACTTGCTTTAAAGCATCCTCACCATAATCTAATGCGCTGTTTAACGAATACTTGCCAAAATCCAGCGCGTTATCTTGGCTATCCTTGACCGCATCAATGGCTGATTGCGTGGTTTGAAACGCTTGGCTCGCCATTTTTCCCGCGGCATCAATTGCGCCTTGGTCGGAATAGGTGATTGTGTTGTTGTTCCCGCCGACCATCACGCCTTTATTGTCGCCATCAGCGGCGATGTTATAGGTCGTGGTGTTTTGGGTGCTGGCGCTACTGCTTTTACTGTGTCCGCCCATGTTTCACCTCAGTTAAATCTAAACGGTAAACGCGCTCGACTTCGTGCCAGTCTTGCCCGGTTTGACGGTAGAGCCGTGCAATAGCTGGGTTCTGGCAGTGAATGCGCGCGGTGTCGCAGTGGTTCGCAATGGCAATACGCTCGATGGCTTTGACTGCTGCTTTGGCGTTGTGGCCCACTAAAGCCACGCCGACCAGTTCGCGCCCGGTTCGGGTGCCTTCGCAACGAGTCACGGCAAGGCATTCGCCTACCTGAAATAACTGGCAAGTGCCCTGCGCCACTTCTTCGCGAATATCCGGTAAATACTCACCTAATGCCCGGCTCAGTTGTGGCTCAAGGTCAGACGTCCAAGGAATTTGAATTACTTGAACAGCCATACACCCACCACGCCAATTAACGCCGCGACAATCAACCACCAACCACTTAACCCGGAGTTGCCAAATTGCACCCCGGCAGTTGTAGCGCCGCCGCCATACATCATCCCGGTTGTTGCCGGGCCTGCGTTCCCGCCAAATTGGCCGGAGTTGGTAAAGCTTTTTAGTGCTGAAAATGGGCTACTCATGCGATCACCTTCTGATAAACAAAAAAAGCAATGACGGCCACAACGACCAACCACATCAGAGCGTGTGCCAAGCTGCTGGCTGTATCCCCGGCGAACAAGCCGCCAAGGAACCCGGCAACACCGCCGGAGCCTAACAACATAAATGGAATGAGAAGCGGCATAATCAGAGCACCTTCACCAAGAGAATGAGCACCACAACGGCAAACAGAGCAATTGCTCCCCACATCAGGTATTGCGAGTTAAACGCGCTGCCCGATGTAATCGGCGTGCCGTTCGGCTGTTGCGCTCTGCTTTGGCTGCTGCGGTAATCATCCGGGTTGGCACTGCCGTTATTTTTTAAACCTGCGGCAGTGGCATAGGCATTGGTTGCCGAGTTCAAGGTTTTACCCAATGAATCGACAAATGATCCCCAAATTGATTCGCCGCCGTCATCACTGACGGTTTGAGCTGTTTTTGCCATGAGTTGCCCCCTTAACTATTGGGCAGTGCAACCACTTCAACCAATTGCTGTAACACGGTGACCGGGCCTGCACTGGTTTTGGTGATTTTGAAATCCAATGATTTTTGGTTCAGCGTTGGCAATTTGCCATCAGCCCCGAAGCCATACTCTAAGAAGTCGAGCGGGAAAAATCCGTCCGGTACTTCTTTGCCAAGGCGCGCCAAGTCAAAGGCGTTGTCATCTTGGTTAAGCTGGAATTCGATTTTGTCATCACGATGAATTTCAACGCGGGTGATATCGTTCGCATCACAGCTTAAGAACATGCGGCGTACGAAACGAAACGCGCTGCCTTGTTTGTAGCTGTGGTTGATTTGCCCACCTGCGGGATGGTCCCAAGTTTCAGTCACTAAACGCGGCAGAAAATAACGCACTTGTTTGGCATCGGTGACTTTTGCTCGAGCGGATAAGCTCAGGTTCGCCGGGTCATTATCCTGTTTTTCGTCAAATTCCACATACAGGTAAATGATGTCAGTTGGCAGTGTGACGAGTTCACATCCAGAAACACCAATTTTGGTGCGCAATGAAAAGTCCGCAAATGGAATGACTACGCGGTTATCTTCGGTGTAAATTTTGCGTTCTTCGTCCAGTGCTTTGAGCTGGGCCGGAGTAGCGCGAATAAATTCAGTGCCGTTTAAAGTGGCTGAAATATAACGAATACGGTTTACCGCATTGCATTTGAGTTCAATTTCTTGGTAAGTCGGCCCACTAATGAGCTGTAGAGACGCTTTCGCGTTGTAAAACACGCCGTTAAATGGATCAAGCTCGCGCGTTTTTGGATTAAAAATCGCGGTAGCTTGCGCGGCGGCACTGGTAACAGTTTTTGTTTTAGCCATGGTGTGAAGTTCCTTCAATCAACAAACGAGGTTCAAAGAGAAAAGCGCTTAGCCTTCCACAATGTCTTTTAACGAATCGATGTGATTGACGGCGTAAATTGCGGCGAGCGCCACAACAAACGATAAACCGCCCACAATAGCCAGTGATTTGTAGTCCATGTTGGTTCCTTGTCAGGTTACAGAAATAAAAAAACGCTTGATGGGACGAACCCTAACTCAAGCGTTTTGGAATCTGTCAAGGAAATATCACAGATAATTATGTTAAAAAATTTTCAAATTAAAAAATAAAAATAAAAACCTTTTAAAACATATAGTTATTGATGAATGAAAGATATTTAAGGCTAAATTAGTAATCTAAACCCTATACAGCGCCTTGAGCATTACCCTAAAACACATTATGTTGGTATTTGAAGACTGAAAAAAACTATATGTAGTGTTTTTCAGAGCTTTGAGAAGTAATTGCCCCTTGGACAGGGGCAAAATAGTGCAGAGTTGCATAGCGCTTTCTGCATGTGTTGCTTTTGATTGGAAACTTTAGCCTAACACATGTCATCGACTATGCAACCTGATTTATATCATTTTGAATGAGGTTCAAAAATCATGAACAAAAAACAGTCATCAACATCTGTTTCAAAACTGGCAATCAGTGTTTTGCTAAATAAAGCTGCATCAAAAACAGCAAAGTCACTTGCTGGATCAGTTCTTTCCCAAACATCAACGACTAAACAAACGGGAGCAAAAATGGAAGATATTGCTTCTAAAGCGTTAAGTAGCGATAAATACAATAGTACAACCAAAATTCTTGCTGGTTCTGTATTATCACAATCAAATAAAGATCGTTAAGTTGATTTAATATTCATAAGGTCCCTTGATGGGACCTTATTTTAAGATAGTTAAGTGAATTATGAACTTATCTTGCCACATAGAATCAATATCTACTTAAATGCTCTTCTGTTCAGCCATTGTTCCCAATTAATGTGAGTATCATCAAATCCGATAAACTTAAGTAAAACCAAAGGTACTAATAAATAAAAGTAATTAACATAGTCTGAGGCCTTAATATTTTTAATAATTCCATTTCCCATATATAATTTTGTTTGAAACTTTTGATTGTGGATTAGAGCATTCCTAATAGCACAGTATGTAGATACCCCTTTATTCAAGTGGACAGGATTAGCTTGTTTTATATCGAATCCATATTTTTTATTTAAAACTCTATAAATAACTTCTTCGGCAGAACTTTTTTCATCATCTTCTATATGCCGGCATAATGATTCTAAGGATGTAAAGTATAGGTAATAGCTTATATTTATATAGTTTTTCCGTTGTTTTAGAACTTCAACAACCATAAAAAAAGATACTCGAAAAGCTTCATTTTTCAGAGCATTTAAAGCTAGTTTAATGAAATTTGACCGAGACTCTTGAAAGAAAGAGTCCTCTATAATGATTTCCCCTGAAGATCTTCTTGGCCAAATTCGGTCTATTTTTTCAGGGAAATTATTCATTTTAGGCAGAATAACGACGTCTGATTGTTCTATAAATGATAGAACACCCTCTAAATCAAATAATTGTTGTTCTATTTCTGCTCTATCACAGAATAGTTCAACTGTAGCCATAAGAACTAGATATTCTTTATTTTTAAATTGTTCATTAACACTTTTATAATCCCAAAATTTTGGAGTGATGCAAAACATCTCATTGGTAATTGGATAAGTACATCTATAACCATATATTCCAAATAGAAATCCAGTCGTTTGGCTATTTTTCGTTGTCATCCATTTAGACCTTAAGTTTAGGTATAAGCAACTCCATCAAAACGTCCAGTCCGATTAAATTTCATCGGTTTGCCATTACTGGCCCGAACAAATCGCGGGGTGCCTCCGTCCCAAAGTTTCCCTTTGGCCCCTTTGAAGTCCACATGACCACGAACGACAATGCCCCGATTAGCCGTCCATTGAAAAAACTTAAGTGGTTCGCGTGGGATTTCTTCCATAGAAACGCCGAGTTTTTTAGCAATGTATAGTGCGTCATCATCCGTGCCGTGTTGGGCAACATGTACAAAGTTTGCGCTGTTTAACAATGACTTGTCAACTTCTTGGCCGCGTTGGACGGTTCCCACGACTAACGGGCCAAAGGCCATGGATTGATTAATCAACCTATTCCAAGCACCATCGGCTTTGCCTGCATTAGTCACGCTTGCCAGTTCTTCGCAAATAATCATGGCTTCTTTCTGACGGTTCCAGTTAAAGGCGCAGTCACAGAAAAATAGAAAGTCACTTTTAGAAATACCCGGAAAATTGATTTTTGCCGGGCCTGTTGCCGCTTTGAGCATGTTTAAAAGTTCGCGGCGGGTGTTGGCTTGGTCGAATCCCATTTCGTTGTGATATTCGCCTTTTGGGTCATACACAAGCACTCGTGTCCATTTTTCTGAAATCCGTTTAACGGGTACGGATTTTCCCGACCGGGTAATGCCTAAAAATAGGGCCATGTTGCCATTCATACGAGGTGTACTCATGCGGTTTGCTCCTGTGGGTTGTTGTCATCGTTGGCGGCGGTGCGTTGTTTGAGTTGCTCACGCTGGGATTTTTTCGCAGTGTGGTATGCAAGGGCAAAGGTTGCTGTTGCTGTGACGGCAGCGAGTTCGACCTTGTATTTCTCCATCAGGCTAAAGACGCCCATTTCTGGAAAATACTTCAATACAAGTTCAGTGTAGGCCTCCCCTACACCATCAAAAACCGCATCCGGCAGAGACACACGGCCCACTAATTCGGTGCCTGTTTTGATGGTTCGTGAAATCGCGGCCTTGGTGAGCATGCGTTTTTCAAGATCATCCATTGCCGGGAGATCGGGTTTGTTTTCCGGTTTACCTTCGTTAGTGTCCGGCTGTGATTCAGATTGCACTGCATCGGGTTGGAGTTGAATCGTTTCAACGGGCGGCACTTTGTGTTCGGCTTCAATCCGTGCCCAATCGCGGGCCACGGTTTCAGCGCTGGTATCAACTTGGTTTAGCATGGATTAACCTTTTTTGTGATTATGGAAAAGTGAGAAGCTCAACACGTTGGCTTTTTTGGCGCGTTGTTCCGGGGATTCGAGCACTGGTGGTTGCGGTTCGGGATTCTGTGAGCCGCTGTCATTGGCGGCCCCTTCGGAAAATGTTCCGAGTAATTTAGCTAAATACTGCTGGCCCCGATGGCTTTGCATTTTGTATACGCCTAAAGGCCCGGTCATGTATAGTTTGCCCCGTCCATCTTTCCAGATTTGTGCGGGTTCCTTAGTAATTGGGTCGGCCACATCCTTTAATAAAACGCCCATGGTTTGCGCTCCTATTTTCCGGCAAGTTCTGCCAGTTGTGCGGCCATCACTTCGGTGATTTGGTCTTGTACTTCGAATAAATCCGAAATAATCCGGGCCATAGGTTTAAATTTGCTGAAATCCCCTGACAAAAAAAGCCCGGTTAGGCCTCCCGTTGGTAGATTAAAGTTATCCTTGAGCCGCGTTAATTCGGCGGTGAGCGCGCGTTTTTGGGCTAAAAGTTGCGGTAGTTGTTCCATTGTTCAGTCCTTGGTTAAGGTTGGTATGCGAAATTTTCCCACGCGAGCACATCGGCCATGGTTCCGGCGTCTAAGGTGATCGCTTCGTGGGTAGTGTGAAACCAGTTAAACCCGGCCCATTCGGCAGCTTTGCGCCAAGTGCGGCGAGCTTGTTTGATCCATTCAATTTTTTGCTGTTGGTCAATCGTGCCTAAATAGGCATTTTCCGGCTCTTCGAAACGCCAGCCCCGGCGTGCAATGGCCCATGATAAAAAACGGGTCAGCTTTTTATCGCCTTTCATAGTGAGTTGATATTCATCGGCGCGCGCTTCGCGGCTTTTCAGGTGTTGCCAATGACTTTTAATTTCACTGGTCAATTGTTCTAATCGGGCTTTAAGCTTGTCGGCAGTCGGAAACCGTTTTTGTTTCTTCGCGATCATGTAAGCTTTTTTCTTTTGGGCCAGTTGGGCCTTGGCGTTTTCAATCCGGGCTTTAATTGGGGCATCTTCCCAGCGCCAGCGGTCGCGCAGTTCGTTGATGATGGCCGTCATGTTGTCGGCGTAGAAACTGGCGATACATTCCCATTTTGGAGCACGGGCACTGCGGCTGATGTTGTAACGGTTGCCGTGAATGGTGCCTTGGTCTTTTTTCGAACCCTTGGTGACATAGCCCAGGGCTTTGAGTAAATAGCCCCCGGCGGCGTGCGCATCCCGGATACGCTCCAATTTAGCGAACCCCTGCCCCCATAATTTTTCGATACGATAGGCCCAATCGTGGAATAAATACGGCGGTACATCCCAGCGCATCAACACATGGCAATGCGGGTTCGCTTCCCCATTTTCGTTCTTGGGCATTTCGGCGCACCAGATATAATCAAACTCATCATCATGCGCGGTTTCTTCCGGGGTACAACTCGCCCCCAAACAGTGAAACCCGTTCACCGTTTTTAAAACTTCGTGATCCATGGCAAAGCCCCGGTGATACCTTTTTTTAGCCGCATCGAAAAACCGGGAAACTTCCGCGCCGATGGTTGATTCACCTGAAACAATCCGGCTTCGCGCTTCAGGGTTAAAAGTCAGAGTTAAAAACGTGGTGAAGCCGCCGCGAACCGCTTGCACGTATGCGCCTGAATCCATAATTTTTGACGCGGCGCGACCATTCAGCGCATCGGTTGACCGTTCCCCGGTGTTGGCTTCCGGTGGTGTGCTTAAGCTCACTTGCGCTTCGATTCTTACCCGGTATTCATTCGACCATTCACGCTGATAAATCCGGGCTTTTGGGCCTTGGGTGGCGAGTACTTCCCCAGTTTCACGGTCAAATTTGGTGATCACATTCGGTTTGATACTGTAATCGCGTTCGGTGACTTCCCGTTTAACATTAATTTTCGGGGCATGGTTGTAGTGTTCAAACAAACGGTTAATTTCATGCGCCCGGTGTTGCTCGGCTTCAAATTGGGCTTGTTTGGCCCTGCTGCGCTCATCATTGAGGCTATCGGCCAAGATTTGACGCGGTGTCGGACTTTTGCACCTCTGGACTAGCCTAGCTGTTTCTGCCTTCGGCAGCGCTGCGCGGCTGGTTCGTTGGATGTGATGCAGCAATGTTTTATCCGCACTTTTGCGATCAAACAATGGGCCTTTGGGTTCGGAAAATTCGGGCAGGACTTCGGGATGATATTCACCACCAAAAAAAGCCGGTTCAAGACCGGCGACGACTGCGTTTAAAATTTGAGGATCAATCATTGATGGCCTCCCAATACCGTGGTTTGGTAATCGGGGGCTTGCCGTTCTCCGCGCAAAATTTGGCGGAGTGCGGCACAGCAACGAAGGGATTTTTCTTTAGGCGTTGCGTTCGGTGAACGTTCGCCGGGAAGAATGCCAGACCAAGTATGATCTTTAGCTGGAATTGGGGTTAAATGCTGAGGCCCCGGCAGTTGGGATAATTCAGCATCAATGAGCTGTTTTAAGCTGTTACGCATTTTCATCACCTCCAACGGCAACATGTGAGAATGCGTCAACGGCTTTGGCTAAACGGTGACTGGATGTGCGAATGCCGATGATTGCCAGTTCTACATCTTCGATTTCTGGCGGATGATTCGGATTTTCGTGCAGCATTTCAAACTGGTTTTTAACTGATCCTGTGATCGAATCAAGCTCACTTTGAACTTGTGATAAACGGTCTAAAAGTGCGCCTATGCGGATGTACTGTGCAATCGTCAATTCTTCGCTCATTTTCCTGTGTCCTATGTCGTTTTAATCTGGTCGTTTTGTCTGACACACATCAGCAGACGGCGGCCCTAAGGTCTTGGGAAAACTGGCTTCGGGCCGCCTAACGACCTGCTCATCATTAATTAATTTCGTGAGAAGTGCAACGTAACACATTGTGAATAATGACCAATAATTGACTGGTTTTTGCACTTAAGTAATACTAAAAAAACTTGGGAAAACTGGGACTTTTGAAATGACGCTTGATGATGTTTTATTGTCTGCAAAGCTTGCTATGCCTAGACACAACATATCGGCTCTGTGTCGTAAAATTGGTGTAAGTACCAATACGTTCTATTCATGGGTTAATTGGCGAAAAACCGGCATTTTCCCCGGTGAGGATAATTTAGCCAAGCTCGCCCAGATAGGAAACCTGCCAATCGATACGGCAATATTCGCCCTGTTAGCTGAGAAAAGTAAAATACCTGAATTATCAGAGTGTTATCGTGAGTATGCGAACCGCCCTACCCTTAATTAGCGCCCGACTAATGTATATTATGTTAAATTGATTATTTGTCTAACAAGATACTTGTTGCTAGAGCATTGAGCTAATGACCAATAAAACAGATTGAACTAGCCTGCTGTTTTTTGCGTTTACCAGCAAATTATCGTACTAGAAGATTTTTAAGATAGTTCTTAATCTCCAAGGTTTAGAAACGCCAAAGAGATTCAATTTACCGCTACTTCTTAATTTATCTTAACCTTTAATCTGCATGACGTATGTCTGCACATCACTGTGCTTCACGCAATTACAGAATTTTCCTAGCGCCACAAATTCCAATCATGCTCGGGTGTATTGGATTTCATCTTTTGGTTTTTTTCACAAAGAATCTGAAGAATGTCGATGCCGGCCTGAAGGTTTGTGAGCGACAAGCGCAATATCATCCTTTGAGCCTTTACCTCTGCGCGTAGAAGTTTCCATTTAGCTCAGTTGCTGTGTGTTGCATTTTTCAATGGTTTTATAGTCGATTTGGCAAATAATGAAACTCTGGTAATGCTTTTATGCAGCGTTTTATGTTGTATATATGCGTAAAGTTAACTCAAAGATGAATTTGAAGTTAAGCGGTCACTAGTTGCTAAGTTCTTAAAGCTTTAGCTACAGCTACAGCTACAGCTACAGCTACAAAGATATCGCGAGTCTTATTTATGTATAAACGCTATTTAACAATAATGTGCTATTTACCATAAAATAGGTTATTCCCATTTAGCTATCTTTCTATTTTATCCAATTCATTGGCTTCATATCTCGATATCTAAACACGAAAACCTACAAAAAATTGCTCTTTAAACCAATGACTCCGCTATTAAACAAGATCGCAAATCTGTCTCCCAATTATTGTCGATTGTTTTACAAATTATCTCGATTCGACTATCTGGACAGTCTGCCAACGCGGTTTCTGTCAAGCCATCAGTAGTTGAGTTATATCCAAATAATCCTCTATTTGTAATAACAGCAACCTTTAGTCTTTCCACGTTGATTTTTTCTAAAACAAGACGTAATTGCTGATAATCAAACAATTCGGTACTAGCAAATTGCCAACCAATACTTTTAAATCCCTCATCGTTTTTTGATGACCTTTGTATTTCTCTTTGCAGTATGTTTTGTCCGCTAGTTTTTAACGATTTTTGTTGATAGATATGCGTAATTACTTGGCTAATTTGCTGCTTCACCTGCTGAGTTATGCCCATCAATTCGTTAATAGGAATATTTCCATAGGACGAAAAAAGAATTTTTGCATTGCGTTGTCCCCTATCTTTAACGTAACGGTACAAAAGTTCTTTATCTGATTCTTGATATAAATCTGCTTTATTGGCAATGATTGTGTCAGCAATTGCTATTTGCTGATTAAAAGTATCATGATTCGTATAACGAGGATCGTTCAGATGCCGGGCATCAACTAACGTAATGGTCTTTTGTATTGAAAGAATCTCTGAGAAATTTTCAGCTTTAAGAGTTTGCATCACTTCTTTGGGATGACCAAGTCCTGTAGGTTCTATTAGAAGGCGATCTGGTCTTGATTGCTTGAGTAATTGATTTAAAGCAATCTGCATTGGAACGCCAGCTGAACAGCACATACAACCACCCGGAACTTCCCTCACAAATATTTGCTGCTTTATGTTACCTTGTCCGCGTATCAGGCTACCATCAATACCTATTTCACCAAATTCGTTTACAAGTATTGCCCATCGTTCATTTTGGGGCTTTTGCTTAATCAAATTTAAGATAGCAGAGGTTTTTCCAACACCAAGAAAGCCAGTGACTACGTTAGTTGGTACCCTAAGAATAGGATGATTCGTGTTCATTGATACTCTTATACCTCTTACACACGGTTCAAATTAATATAAAGAACAAGTTATAGGCGAGTGTTATGTCCTAGTGATATTTGTCAATATTAAGTATATACGAAGATGAAAAATCACTGAATCTCATTAATTAGATGGTTAAGTTTATTGATGATATTATGAGTTTCATTAAAATTACAGACAAAAGGCACTATAAAGTTTTTATAATTTATGAAATCACTCCGAAATAAAAATAAATGATTAAAAATCAACATGTTAAAATATTTAAAGGGTAATTGTATAAATTATGAAAGTATGTTTTTCCATCTGAAATATTAAGTCACTTTGATTCTAATCAGAAGCTGTATATAACATTTAAACCTTGAAACAAGGCATAACTTGGCTTCTAAATACATAATAAAAATGTTAAAATAAATTTGTTTTCATTATATTAAATAACAGTTGTATAAATAGCATCCATGAAGAATTTAAAAGTATTAGTTGTTGATGATTTTTCGACCATGAGAAGGATTATTAAAAACATCTTAAAAGAGTTAGGGATTGAAGACATCGAAATGGCCGAAGACGGCGTACATGCCATAGCTCAGCTAAAACACACACGATTTGATTTAGTGATTACTGATTGGAACATGCCAAACATGAATGGCTTGGAACTGCTAAAAGCTATTCGTGAAACCAAGAGTATTGATGAATTGCCAGTACTAATGGTAACAGCTGAAACGAAGCGAGAACAAATTGTCGAAGCTGCTCAGGCGGGTGTAAATGGCTATATCGTAAAACCATTTAGCCAAGTGACCTTAGACAAAAAAATCAAATTCATTTTTAAGAAAATATATGAGAGAAAATGCGCATAGCGTTCATTTCTCTTTGTTTTCTTGTGTGAATGATTAACTGTTCTGATAAATACTGTGGTCTGAGTTTCTTAAACTCAGACAGTTTTCTGATAATGACTCTTTTGTTATTTTTGGCAAGTTATCTATCTGATCTGTAAGAAATTTCATCTTCATCAAAGTTTCTGTATAATAAATGCTACAATTGTGGTGAGCATGCCGTTTATCTGCGGCGAGCTGATTATTGAAAGGAATTTATATGAAGCAAAGCAGCCAGCAGTCTCAGGGGCTATTGCTGTTTAAATTAACTCTGCAGCAGACATTTGCCTTAGGCACTTTAAAAGTCCGTGAAATTATCCCTTATCAGCATTTAACGATTCTTCCTCAATCTCATCCTTATGTTATCGGCTCTACCCCATTTAGGGGTAAGACAATTCCCATTATCGATATGGCTTGTGCCGTGGGGTATCGTAGCATTCAGAAAGAAGAATATAAGCAGTGCTTCATTATTGTCACGGATTGTCAGCGTCAACTTGTTGGTTTTTTGGTTCGTAAAATTGACCGGATTATTGAATGTAATTGGCGCAATATCCACCCTGCTCCTACGGCCGTAGGTCGATCAGCTTATGTTCTTGGCGTGACAGAATTTGAAAAGCAGATGGTGCAGTTGATTGATATTGAAATGCTTTTATCACATATCTACCCTACTTCTGAAGATCATCTGCATGCCAATATTGATGCTGCAGATAGAGCCAAACTTAGAGAACATCGTATATTGGTTGTAGATGACTCTTCTGTTGCACGCCGACAGTTATCTGAAGCGCTTGAATATGTGAACGTGCCATTTGAGGTTTGTGCCGATGGTTCAACAGCGCTAGAGATGATGTTAAAATCAACAGCCACTGATAACAGTATTGATATCCTGGTGAGTGATATCGAAATGCCTGGATTAGATGGTTACGAGTTAGCTTTTGAAGTGCGTAGCCACCCAAATATAGCAAAATCATATATTATTTTACATACTTCTTTATCGAGTGAGATTAGTGTAGACCGAGCCCATCAAGTTGGAGCAAACGAAGCGTTAACTAAATTTGATGCTGCTGAATTAATTCAGGGGATGCTTCGTGGTGCAAATCACATCGAAAATGGAACGGTTAGCGCCGGCGTCGCTGGTCGTTAATCTTTTTTAACGAATCAATGAAATGAAAAGCCACCTCGTAAAGGTGGCTTTTTGTATTAGGCATCGCTTTGTAACTGCTTTTGATATTCGTCGTACTGCTCTTGGACTTCTTTATTTGGTGCAGGAGTGATGAGCGATACAATCACAATTGCAACAATAGAGAGAATAAATCCGGGCACAATTTCGTATAAATCAAAAATTCCACCTGAGATCTGTTTCCAGACAATCACAGTGATACCACCAACTAACACGCCGGCTAATGCGCCATGTTGGTTCATTCTAGGCCAAAATAGTGAGATAATCAGTGCCGGGCCAAATGCTGCACCAAATCCAGCCCATGCATAACTCACTAACCCTAAAACGGAACTGCCAGGGTCCATTGCAAGTCCCATTGCTGCCAGCGATAAAACGACGACCCCTATCCGGCCGACTAAAACGATTTCTTCCTGACTAGCGTGAGGGCGAATCCACTTGCCATAGATATCTTCGGCAATAGCGGATGAAGAAACAAGTAACTGTGAGTCAGCAGTACTCATAATCGCCGCTAATACAGCTGCCAATAAAATACCTGCAACAATTGGATTGAATAGCGTATTTACCAAAACCATGAATACGGTTTCTTTATCTGCCAGGGGACTACCTTGAGTCGATAACACATATAAAATACCAGCAATCCCAACACAGACAGAACCGATCATTGATATTGCAGTCCATGATACGGCGATACGTCTAGCCTTTTTAATGTCTTTGTTAGAACGAGTAGCGTTAAAACGCGCTAAAATATGCGGCTGTCCAAAATAACCTAAACCCCAAGCTAACAATGAAATAATACTAATAGCTGAAATTGGGTCGCCATTGAGATCTTTAAAGACATTCAATAAGTTAGGATTAACTGCTCTTAAGCCACTACCCAAGGTAGAATAGCCATCTGTTTGAATAGCTATGATTGGCACAACGACTAAAGCCAGAGACATCAGCAGGCCTTGTACCAAATCAGTCCACGATACCGCCAGAAACCCGCCAAACAACGTATAGCTAACAATACAAAGCGTCCCGGCAACTACTGCCCAGTGGTAATTTAAACCAAATACTGTATGAAATAATTTACCACCACTGACCAAACCAGAACCTGTATAGATTAGGAAAAAGAGCAAAATAAAGCAGGCGGAAATAGTTTGCAGAATTTTCTTTGAGTCTTTAAATCGATTCGCGAAATACTCAGGAATAGTCAGTGAATCGGAAGCTACAATTGTAAAAGTTCGCAGACGTTTTGCACAAATAAGCCAATTCAACCATGTCCCAATTAATAACCCAACAGGTAACCATATGGATGAGACACCTGTAGCATAGGCCAAGCCTGGTAATCCAAGCAATAACCACCCACTCATATCTGATGCACCTGCAGACAAGGCAGCAGGCCATGGCCCTAACGACCTTCCTCCTAAAAAGTAGTCAGATGAGTTTTTTGTTCGAAGATAAGCATAATAGCCAATAATAAGCATCGCGACTAAATAAACCACGAATGTCAGGCTGATAGCCATTGTCGATCGATCCATTCAAAATTCCTTCTATTGTGTGTGCAAAATCCTTTGCATCCAAATTTATTATTTTATGTCTTAGATGGGTTCTACTTGATTCCAGTTTATTAAGGATGCCTTTTTATTAGTATTAAAAATAAACAGCAGACGCAATCACTTTCGGTTCATCAGGGCAACTTTTACAAAAGTGACTGAAAATCAATCGAGGCTACGTTGGCAATGGATCACATTGATATCTAAAACGGTTATGGATTGGACAACTAGCTCTCAATCTGGAAAAAACTACTTGCGCCATCATCCCCCTCTCGCTAATATACGCTCGCTTTCGCGGTTGTACGACCGTAGCTCAGTTGGTTAGAGCACCACCTTGACATGGTGGGGGTCGGTGGTTCGAGTCCACTCGGTCGTACCAGAAAGACACAGATTATGATTGTACGACTGTAGCTCAGTTGGTTAGAGCATCACCTTGACATGGTGGGGGTCGGTGGTTCGAGTCCACTCAGTCGTACCAAACATCTTAATCTTCTATTATACGACTGTAGCTCAGTTGGTTAGAGCACCACCTTGACATGGTGGGGGTCGGTGGTTCGAGTCCACTCAGTCGTACCAATCGTTTATCTACTGCAAAAATGAAAAAGGCAAGTAGCATTGCTACTCACCTCTGTTTATTTATCTAAGCTAGCTTACCCTAAGTTTTAGCTCTTATTAGAGCGCTTCACCTAGTTCGACTAATCCTTCATTATCATAATGAACGGTTTGAATACGGGTATGCCTATTGGGATCCCACAAAGGGTCTCCTTCGATCTCCGTATAATTACGTGCGTGGTATACTAATAAGTCGTTCCCCTGCTCGTCTGTAACGAAACTGTTATGACCTGGTCCAAAAATTTCCTGATTATAGTTTGTTGTAAATATTGGCTCATCTGATTTATGCCAATTTGAAGCATCTAGCAAATCGGCGTCTTGGTCTGCCCATAAGAGCCCCATGCAATAGTTTTCATCCGTAGCGCTGGCTGAATACGTGATCATTACTTTCCCATTACGAATCAGTGCCGCTGGCCCTTCATTGACTTTAAATCCGCGCTGCTCCCATGGCTTATCCGGAATACTTAACCGCACAGGGGAATTAGCCAATTGAGTGGGTGAACTTAACGTTGAGATGTACAAATTTGAATTACCAGGGATCTCATTATCTTTTTGCGCCCACACATAATAGGATTGGCCGTTATGTTCAAAGTGAGTTGCATCAAGGCAAAATGTGTCTATCCCTGAATCAACTTGTCCCAAAAACTCCCAATCGGTAGCAAATGGATTTTTACTTTTATTGCCAACGGCATACATGCGATGCTGAAAAAGCCCATCAACAATATCCCGATTAGGTGCCGCGGCAAAATAGATGACCCACTGATCAAATAGATAATGCAGCTCTGGCGCCCAAATCAACGAACTATAAGGGCCTGAATCCGGAGCGTGCCAAATATCAGTAGCTGGCGCACTGGGTAACTCATCAATGTGCTCAGCTCTTCTAAGTTCAATTCTGTCATACTGTGGCACAGACGCAGTAAAATAGTAGTAATCATCAGGCCCTTTTGACATATGTGGGTCGGCACGCTGTAAAATAAACGGTTTAGGATACGACATATTACTCCCCTATTTTGAAAACGCTGGGTGATCATGGTGAGAGTCATCAGATTTAGACCCAGTATCTAAGATGACATCTTCATTTACCTCATGAGCCAGAGCATCTGTTTCGAGCATTTCGTTATAGAATGCATCAGTAATTTTGTATTTAAACATGCACAGACCCATCAACAGATGAAAGAATCCCGGAATAATTGATAACATTAACGCGATTCCTGTCAGAGTAAATGCTGTCTGAGCTTGGTTCGGTTCGTAATTGAAGTAGGTTAATAGCCAGCCAACAATGGCGCCTGCAATCCCCATTCCGAACTTCTGACAAAATGATATGCCTCCAAATGATAACCCTGAAGCTCTTTCTCCATTTTTCACTTTGCCATAATCGACGGCTTCAGCGATCGCAGACCAGAAAACCGGCGCATGTAAATCAACGACAAATGAGAGAATAAAATACAATACGAATGCCCAAGCGATGTCTTTTTGTCCGACAGTGAAGAACATCAGTACACTTAAGATAGCCACACCAATTTGGCTGTAACGAAATAGCTTAATTTTGCAAAAACGTTTAGTAATCCAAGTGGATGCAACCATCGCTAAAATTGATGCAGTCACCCCAGTGGCTAAGAAGTCTGAGATCATCCCTGCTCCTCCGCCTAGATAATATTTAGCGTAATAAGCAGCAACAGAACCTCGAATCACATAACCTACAGTGCCCGTCACACAAGCAAAACATAGCAGCAGCCATTGGTCATTTTTTGCCAATACTTTGGCTTGATGCCAAACTGAGATTTTTTCTGGCTGATGTTCAAGTCGTTCTTTCGTGGTGAAAAAACAGAATAAAAATAGCACTGTTGCCATTAATCCCATTAACCCCATCGAAATTTTATAGCCCATCTGCATATTCCCTTCGCCCCAAGATGCTGAAAGTTGAGGAACGATAATCGTGACAAGAAATGCCGCGACTTTGGCTAAAAACAGACGATAACCATTCGCTGACAACCTCTGTTGTGGGTCATTGGTTAAGACACCGATAAGGGAAATATAAGGAATAGTAACAGCGGTGAAAATAAGGGTGACCAGAATATAGGTGGCGTAGGCATAAACCAGTTTTAAGTTGTACGCGACATCTGGTGTACTAAACGTTAAAAATACAGATATCCCAAATGGCACAGCCAATATTAAAAAGTAAGGACGATAACGACCCCATCGAGTTTTGAATTTATCGGTAATGATCCCCATCATTGGGTCTGTCACAGCATCAATCAACCGAACCACAATGAAAAGCATTGCTAAATCGCTAGCTTTTAAACCGAATATGTCTGTATAGAAAAAGGTGATAATGAGCATCATTGAGGAAATAACGACATTTACAGCCATATCCCCACTACCAAAACCAACTTTTTCTAGCACTGATAACTTGAATTTTTCCATAACTTTATCCCTATGACAAAATCAGAAAAGCAACTTAGTGCTTTATTTCGTTATCGTATGCAGGACAAACAAAAAGAAGTGTGCCGCCAATCACTATATTGTACTTTATGTAAACAGTTATTGATAAAATTATGTACTAATTCGCATAATTATTGGTATGACTACTTTTGTAGGACGTTTAGCGATTTTATCTATGGACGAAAGCTTACTCTCAGATCTACATGGAATTTTTGTTTCAAAGATGATTTTTCATGATGGTTTTAGCCGTGCAATAGCCAAGTAATAACAAGCCGTGGGTAGCGAGAAAAGCGGCGATTGTGTATAGTTGAACCCTACTTTTTATTAAGGGTTTTATGAATTCAGATGTTTAAAGATAACCCGCTATTACAGCAACTGAAGCAACAAATTAAAGACAGTTTACCAACGGCTGAAGGTCAGGTGAAAGCGACGGAACGTGGATTTGGTTTTTTGCAGTGCGAAGGAAACAAAAGTTACTTCATTACCCCTGCTCAGATGAAGCGGGTTATGCACGGTGATAAGGTTTCAGGAGTTATTCGGGATGGCTCCGATGGAAAACAGAGTTTTGAACCAGAAAAATTAGTTGAAGCGGGTGTTGATGAGTTTATCGGCCAAATTCATTTAAATCGAGATGGTCGCCCAGCAGTTATTCCTGACCACCCACTGATTAACTTCCCCATCAATGCCAAAGTTAATAAACAAATTTCAGAAAAACTGGCTAAACAAGATTGGGTTGTCGCTAAAATGCTACGCCACCCACTTAATGATCGTGGGTTTTACTGCGAAATTCAAAAATTTATCGCTAAATCTGATGACCAATTTGCCCGTTGGAAAGCAACGACTGCGCGTCATCATTTAGCGTGGGATGCGCCAGCTGATCTAGATGAATACACTCTCGCACAAGAGTCATTAGAGCGTCGCGATATTACTGATGTTGAGTTTTTCACAATCGACTCAGAATCAACATTAGATATGGATGATGCGTTAAATATTGAAAAAACAGACGATGGCTGGCAGTTATTGGTTGCTATCGCTGACCCTAGTGCTTATATCACGCCAGAAAATCCGCTAGAAAAAACAGCTAAGGAACGTGGCTTTACACTTTATCTGCCTGCTCATACAGTGCCAATGCTTCCAGCACATTTAGCGGATGAATTATGTTCTTTGCACCCAGAACAAAAACGCCCAACACTTTGCGCTCGTATTGCGATTGATAATAACGGGCAACTTAGTAGTGAAACTGAATTTTTCGCAGCCTGGATGCAAAGCAAACACCGCTTAAATTATGACAACGTTTCTAGTTGGGTTGAATCTGATGGTAAATCGGATTGGCAACCGCAGAGCGATTCCCTTGCAACACAGCTTAAAGAGCTTCAAGCAATGACTGCTCAGCGCACGGCTTGGCGAAAAGAAAATGCGATTGTTTTTGCTGACCGTCCAGATTATAGCTTTGATATCAACCCCGATGGTAGTGTCGCAGATATCCACTGTGAACCACGCCGAATTGGCAATCGAATGGTTGAAGAGGCAATGATTGCTGCAAATATTAGCGCAGCTAAAACCTTAAACGATCATTTTGGATTTGCTGTATTTAATACGCATGCAGGTTTTGACGAAAGCAAAATTGCTCAAGTCGAAGAGATTGTTAAACAAGCTGGCATCGAAATGACTAGCGAAGAGCTCATGTCATTTGACGGATTTTGTAAATTGCGTCGTCTATTAGACGATGAACAGATGACTTATTTAGATCTTCGTCTTCGTAAATTCTATAGTTTTAGTGAATACTCTGCGCAGGCGAAACCGCATTTTGGTTTAGGTGAACCTTGTTATGGAACATGGACATCGCCTATTAGAAAATACGGTGATTTACTTAACCACCGTTTGCTAAAAGCCATGCTGCTTAATGAACAAGCTCAATCCCCTCTTGATGAAGAATTATCTGTGCATTTAGGCGAATGTCGCCGAGCACATAAATTTGCTGAGCGCAATATGGGGGATTATTTGTACAGCGAATTTTATCGTCATCACTTAAAAGAGCGCGGCATAGAGCATGGGCAATTGTTTGACGTGACTCGTGGCGGTTTAAAAGTTCGCATTAACGAAACAGGTGCAGTTGCATTTGTTCCTGCAACCAAAGTTCATGCAGTTAAAGATCAACTTAACTGTGATAGCGATAATGGTAAAGTATTCATTAACGGCGAATGCAAATATCAGTTAGGTGATGAATTATCCGTTAAAGTTTGCGAAGTTAAACAAAACGGTTCAAGCCTCATCGCTGAGCTTGTCTAACCGCTTAGAAATCTCAATCAAATAATTATTACAAGGCTCAGTTCGGTATATTCCAGCTGGGCCATTTATGGATCTTATCCACTTTTAAGGAAAACTCGTGGACGAACAATCACAACAACTAAATAGGGGCCTTAAAAATCGCCATATTCAGCTGATTGCTCTTGGAGGTGCAATTGGTACTGGGCTATTTTTAGGGATTGCTGACACCATAAAAATGGCTGGACCAGCGGTATTACTTGGTTATGCGATCGCTGGATTTATTGCATTTTTAATTATGCGACAACTTGGTGAAATGGTTGTTGAAGAGCCAGTTGCTGGTTCTTTTAGTCATTTTGCCTATAAATACTGGGGGAATTTGGCCGGTTTTATTTCAGGTTGGAACTACTGGGTACTCTATATATTAGTTTCAATGGCCGAGTTATCTGCTGTCGGTAAATACGTCCAATATTGGTATCCAAGTGTTCCAATTTGGGTTTCAGCATTAGTATTTTTCATTGTGATCAACTTGATCAATTTAACTCACGTTAAATTATTTGGCGAAATGGAATTTTGGTTTGCCATCATCAAGGTTGTCGCAATCATCTGTATGATTTTATTTGGCGCATATCTGTTAGTCAGCGGTGCAGCAGGTCCTCAAGCAACAATTTCAAATCTTTGGGCGCACGGTGGATTTTTCCCTAAAGGTTGGCATGGCGTGATCATGGCATTGGCCATCATTATGTTTTCATTTGGTGGCCTTGAGTTAGTTGGTATTACCGCAGCTGAATCGGATCAACCGAAAAAAACGATTCCTAAAGCGACCAATCAGGTAATCTACCGAATCCTCATTTTTTATATCGGCGCATTAGCTATTCTTTTATCGTTATATCCTTGGGATAAAGTGGTCGATAGCGGTAGTCCATTCGTACTCATTTTTCATGCGCTCAACAGTGACTTTGTCGCTAACATTCTAAATATTATCGTGTTAACTGCCGCATTGTCTGTTTATAACAGTAGTGTTTATTGTAATAGTCGAATGCTATTTGGTTTGGCCCAACAGGGAAATGCTCCAAAATTTTTGCTGAAAGTAAATCGCAAAGGGATCCCTGTTATTGCGTTAAGTTGCTCGGCATTAATCGTTGGACTGTGTGTCATTCTTAACTATTTTGTTCCAAGAGAAGCATTTGGTTATTTAATGTCACTGACTGTTTCAGCACTTGTGATTAACTGGGCAATGATCAGCTTTACGCATTTAAAATTCCGCAAGTATCAAAATCACCATGGAAAACGCAGTTACTTCCCTAGTTTCTTTTATCCATGGAGCAACATTTTATGTCTGGCGTTTATGGTTGTCATTTTAGTCATTATGCTTCTGACACCAGAACAACAGATCTGTGTATACTTACTCCCTGCTTGGGTCGTGCTTTTAGCGATTTGTTTCTTCATTAAATCAAATCGCACATCACAAACAAACAGCGTTAGTGTTTCAGAAAATTCGACTGAAAATTCTTAACTAACTGATAAGGGCAATGATGATTATCGTTGCCCTTTTCTACTCTCCCCCGATTTGTCTGATCTTGGCTTTGATTGTTTTACCCCTTTATTAACCCTTTTATATTTTTGTTTATAACATTAGACGGCCTGGCCTTGTCAAAATAACTATATGAATTTATTAGTAATTTATATAAAGTTATTGAATTTTATATCTCTACTTATTAAAATGTATCTTTGAAAAAGTAGCTTTTATTAATTTGAAAGTTGGCTGAATCAGTTAGTCGTAAATAAGCTGTGATGGGAGTATCTAGGTGTCAGATTCTGTTGTATCAAGAAAATCTTTTAAAAATGAACTCAAAAACTTCTCATCAGATCTTAAAAATCCTGCAGTTGCTTATCTAATTTCGCTACAGTCGGTCAGAAGCCGACAAACGATGAAGTCCTTTTTAAATACGGTCGCAAAAATTTTAGGATGTACTTCGTTTAAAGATTGCCCGTGGAGTGAGCTAAAGAGACATCATATCCAAGCTATTATTGAAAAATTACTGGCCAAAGGTAGAAGTCCTGCGACAGTGAATACCTATTTGGCTGCTATCAAAGGTGTGATGTTAGAAGCTTGGAGTATGAATTTAATCGATACTGATACCTACACTCACATTCGTCAGGTTAAATCCGTGAAAGGATATCGAGTCAGTCGAGGCCGTGCTTTAAGTCAGTATGAGATTAAGCAATTGTTCAGTGTGACGAATGAAGACTTATCATGTAAAGGTACGCGAGATGCTGCAATTATTGCGTTATTACTTGGTTGTGGATTACGCCGAGCCGAATTGGTTGCTCTTAATTTAAATGATATAGAACATGCCAGTAAAACACTGGTTGTTATGGGCAAAGGGAATAAACAACGCCGCTCCTTCATGCCACCGAGCAGTTGGAATTATTTACAAAAATGGCTTCATGATATTCGAGGCGAATATTCAGGTCCCCTATTTACTCGAATTCGAAGATATGACGATGTGACTTTAGAGCGGCTAAGTGACCAAGCTGTCTACCATATTTTGCAATTGCGACAAAAAGAAGCGGCCATTGAGCCATTTGCTCCGCATGATCTAAGGCGTACATTTGCATCGATGATGCTTGATAATGGCGAAGATATCGTGACGGTTAAAGACGCGATGGGTCATGCAAGTATTAGCACGACTCAGCGATATGATCGCCGCGGTGATGAACGGCTACAAAGGGCTAGCTCAAAGATTATTTTTTAATAAAAAAACCACCTATCAAAGGTGGTTTTTTATTTATTCATTTAGCAGTAAAGCTCTAATGTTTTTCGTGAACTGCTAAATCTTCTGCGATATCGGTTGCTTCATCAAGATAAGCATCTGGAGCTTTAAAGTTAGCTGGCTCATCGGCAATCGATTTGACCGGTTTTTTGCCTGCTCGTTTTAAACGCTCATTTAAACGGATAAGTTCCTTATCATCCTGTTTATCTCGTTGGGCTTTACGAACTTGATAATTTAGGCTGATGCTTTTCTTATCTTTTCGCTCTTGATACTGCTTGATGTCAGCTACGATATACTGAAATTCACTTGATTTCGCGACACGTTTTTTATGATCAGCAATCAAAATTGGTAACAGTTTATTAAAACTACCAACTTTATGATATTCAGCCGGCTTAATATGGTCCCAAGGTAACGCATTATCGTTCGCTGATTCGCCAATTTCTGAATGCGGTAGTGCTGATGGGAAAATAATATCAGGCATTACACCTTTACGCTGAGTTGACCCACCATTAATTCGATAGAATTTAGCAATCGTGTATTGCACATGTCCCATCGGGTGTTCAAACAAATCATAAATGCGGCCTAATCCTCGGTGCTGCTGAACAGTACCTTTACCATATGTTTGTTCACCGACAATAACTGCTCGACCATAATCTTGCAGCGCTGCTGCAAAAATTTCTGATGCTGAAGCACTATATTGATCAACAAGTACAACTAATGGACCTTTGTAGACAGTTGAACCGCTGGTATCTTCGTTGACACTAACGCGTCCTAATTGATCGCGAACTTGTACAACCGGACCTTTGGGAATAAACAAACCAGTCATTCCAATGGCTTCGGTTAATGCGCCGCCACCATTTTCTCGAAGATCCACAACCAGAGCCTGAATATTTTTCGTTTTAAGTTTCTCAATGGCTTTTGCTGAATCTTTACTTAAGCCGACATAAAAACTAGGAACGGTTAACACTCCGATTTTTTTGCCATCTACCTTCATGACCTTACCGCTGGCGGCACGATCTTTAAGCTTGACGACATCTCGAACTAACTTAATCTGCCGAGTTTTACCATCAACTTTACTACCTGCTGGCAATATCTGCAGAAAAACTGTGGTTCCTTTCGGGCCTTTAATTAAGTCAACAATATCATCAATTCGCCAACCAATGACATCAACCATTGGTTTACCATCTTGCGCAACTCCAACAATCCTATCACCCGGTTTGAGTAATCCACTTTTAGCAGCAGGTCCGCCAGGAATTAAACTGCGAATCGTTGTATATTCGTCTTTATTTTCCAAAACAGCACCAATGCCTTGCAATGAAAGGCTCATTTCTGTTTTGAAACGCTCTGATGAACGAGGTGACAAGTAACTTGTATGAGGATCGATTGAACGCGAAAAAGCATTCATGGCAGTTTGGAAAACGTCTTCACTCTCTGTTTGAGTCAAACGCTTAAGTGCATAGTTGTAGCGTTTAGATAGTAATTTGACAATTTCCGGCCACTTTTTACCTGAGAGCTCAAGATTTAATGCATCAAACTTAACCTTTTTTTCCCAGAGTGCTTTTTGTTCGTTCTTATCTTTAGGATAAGCTGCATCGGTTCGATCAAATTGATAACGTTCGTCGTCTGTAAATGTTAATGGCTTATGCACATTTAACAAACTCAAAGCGTAAGCAAGTTGCTCATAGCGACGCTTTAAACTTAAATTGAAAATCTTATAAAAGGGAGAAAGTTGCCCAGACGCAATATCATCATCAAGCTGAGTTTGATAGTCGTCCATGGCGTCAAGATCAGATTGCAAAAATAGCTCATGATGATAATCAAGCTGGTCCAAATAACGCTTGAAGATCTTTTTTGAAAGAGCATTATCTAAGACAACGTTGACATAATGAGTGCGTGTATAAATGGCAGCAATTCGCCTTGCTTCCGTAGCATGTTGGCTTTGTTGAGCCAGTTGCGGCAGCGCTGATTCTTTGATGTTAACCGCACTAGCTAAAGCATTTGCACTGGTCGATAAACTCAAAGAAAGTGTCAGCGCCACGAACAGCGGGCGGATTAATCTCATAAAGACGCCTCTTGAATAAAATTAAGCAACGATATGCTCTTTTTTGACTTTGACTTGCATACCAGTATTAAGCTGTACTGAAATCTCATTTTTCACGATTTCGGTAATCACTCCAGGCATGGGGGTCTTGCCGACTAACACACGAATTTGCTTGCCGGTATGTAACTCTTCGCTAGGAACAGCTTTAATTTTAGCCGGACGAGGCGTGTTATTATTTTTCTTGGGACGACGAGCTGCATTGGTTCGTTCTACTTTTGCGCTTGCAGGTTTGGTTTCCCGTTTTGCTTGAGCTTTAGAACCAAAGACTTTCTCTTTACTCTCTTTTAATTTCTGTTGAGCATGATCGGCATGTTGCTGCTCAACAATTTCAGCTGGCTGTCCATCTAGATCAATGCGGTGCACTCCCGCTTTAACTCCATGAAGATAACGCCAACTGGAAGTGTATTGGCGCAATGCACTACGTAGCAGTGTATTGCTTACCCGAGAATCGTCTTTTAACCGTTTGGTTAAATCTTGAAAAATACCAATTTTCAATGGCTTCGCTTCCCCTTTCAAAGAGAAGCACTGAGGGAATAATTCTGCCAGATAGGCAATAACTTCTTTACTATTCTTTAGTTTATTAACGGTTTCCATGAACAACCTTAAATTACACAACTAGATAGTACAGACCGCTCTGCACTCCGGTTATTATAGTGGCCAAGCTTGGAAAAGCTATTAAAATTCAATATCTGGTAAGGCGTTAGCTAATAGATTAAGCAACTTTTGCAAACCTGATTCGTCATGTTGATCAAACCGATTTAAAATGGGGCTGTCAATATCTAAAACCCCTACAAGTTGAGATTTCGCATAAAAAGGTAAAACAATTTCAGATTCGCTTGCTGCATCACATGCAATATGCCCGGGAAATTCGTGAACATTCGTAACCACTAATGGTTTCCGTTGTGCAAACGCAGTTCCACAGACTCCTTTTCCAATATCAATGTTAGTACAAGCTGGATTACCTTGGAATGGCCCAAGCACTAATTGCTCACCACTTTTAAGATAAAAACCAGCCCAGTTGATTGTATCAAGTTCCATCCATAATAGCGCTGCTGTATTTGCAAGCGTTGAAAGCCAGTGAACGTCAGGTCCGGTAAAAGCTTCAGCCTGTTGGGTTAGCCGTTCATAAAATTTGGCTTTTTCATTCATCTTCAGATGCTCCTGATAGCATATTTATTTCAAACTCACGTCCTTTTAACAAATTATTGACACAATTGCGATTGTTGGCGATAAAAAATCCTAATTCTTCGGCTTGCGATTCATCAATTTTCACCTCAGATTGACGTAAAAATAAGGCAAATTGATCGGCAATATCTAGCATTTTATCGTATGCATCAGCCTCTTTTTTCGAAGTAAAAGTCATTTTTTCTACACCATCTCGTTCAACTACATATTTGACGACGACTGCCACGGGTAACTCCAAATACTGTATTTATGTACAGTGGGTATTATACGGATATATTGATAAAAATCTAAGGCTTCTAGAAAAAAGCGACTGGTTGCAAAATATCGATGCGAAATGAGCTCAGATCAGTACAATATGCGCCAGTATTTATCCAAAGGATCTACAACTGTGCCTGTTTCATTACCTGAGCCGTTTGTCGAACTTATTTCTGAAAGTCTGCCGACTCCTGATTACCTCGATCAATTTCTTGAGTACTGTGATAAACCTTTGCGTCGCAGTATTCGTGTCAACACCTTAAAAATTTCTGTTGCCGATTTTTGCCAGCGAATGAGCGCTAAAGGATGGCATTTAACTGCCGTTCCGTGGTGTGAAAGCGGTTTTTGGCTAGAGCGAGAGGATGAGCAGACAGCACTCGGAAACACGCTAGAACATCTGGGTGGATTGTTTTACATTCAAGAAGCCAGCTCTATGCTGCCGGTGAGCGCGCTATTTCAATTTATAGCTTCAGATGATGCACCTCTTATTTTGGATGCAGCGGCGGCTCCGGGTTCTAAAACGACACAGATAGCTGCAACGCTCAACCATGAAGGCGCAATTGTAGCCAATGAATTTTCAGCAAGTCGCATCAAAGGACTTTATTCTAATTTGCAGCGCTGCGGTATTGCGAACGTTGCTTTGACGAACTACAACGCCGATGTATTTGGTCGCTGGCTTGCTGAAAGTTTTGACGGCATTTTGTTAGATGCACCCTGCTCTGGTGAAGGAACGTTAAGAAAAGATCCGCAAGCAATGAATAATTGGTCACTTGAGCATGTGAATGAGATTGCCGCTTTGCAGCTGACATTGCTAGATAGCGCATTGCATGCGTTAAAGCCTGGTGGCGTCGTCATTTATTCCACATGTACTCTCAACCGAGTTGAAAATGAACAAGTTATCGAGCTCATTACAGAGCGTTACCCTGAGGCTATCGAGGTTTTACCATTAGGTTCACTATTTAACGAAGCACATAAAGCACAAACAGCTGAAGGCTATCTGCATGTTTGGCCACAAATATACGATAGTGAAGGATTCTTTGTTGCCGCTCTTAAGAAAACCTCATCAATAACAGCTGAACCTGTGCAAAAGAAAGTTCGACCGCTGCCGTTTTCTAAAGCGAGCAAAAAACAACAGCAACAGCTTACTTCTTATTTAAAAAAACAATTTGGGATTGTTTTAAAAGATGATGATGTGCTGATGGTTCGAGATAACGAGTACTGGTTATTTCCTGAAGCAATTTATCAGCTAACGGATGAAATTCGCTTTGACCGCATCGGTTTAAAAGTTGCTGAGCAGTTTAAAGACCAATGGCGACTAACCCATGAAGCCGCTATACA
Source organism: Celerinatantimonas sediminis (assembly GCF_046054195.1). NCBI lineage: Bacteria > Pseudomonadati > Pseudomonadota > Gammaproteobacteria > Celerinatantimonadaceae > Celerinatantimonas > Celerinatantimonas sediminis. Next base: position 81,083 of record NZ_JBEQCS010000003.1, on the reverse strand, counting down.
TTGGGCAAGCCAAACCCAAAAAAATATTGTTCAACTCACGCTTGAGCAGGCAGCTTCATATTATCGAGGACAAGATATTAAATGCAGTGAAGCAAAAGTCGGTGGTGGTGAAGTTTTACTTATTGCTCAAGACGTTCCCTTAGGCCTTGGTAAGCAACTTAAAGGTAAAATTAAAAACAGACTTCCTCGGGAGTTGGTCCGCGATGGCGTCCAATTTATTTAAACTGGCAAATTAGCTAACCCTAGCTACACTTAAAATGTTGGTAATAATTAGCGCAAGGCCCACGCGGGCCATTCCCCTATGTCCGGCGCAAGGATTCGCACCGGACTTTTTTTATCTGCATGATTCAATCGAACCAAACAGCGTCTGAAAATTAGCAGTGGTCGCTTTCGCTACCTGCTCATAACTAATCCCTTTTAGTTCTGCCAAATGCTCTGCAACCTGGCGTGTATAAGCGGGCTGATTTTCGCTGCCACGAAATGGCACGGGAGCTAAATATGGTGAATCGGTTTCAACCAGAAGCCGTTCAAGTGGCAATTTAGCAAACATCTGTTGCACTTTTTTAGCTGATTTAAACGTAATAATCCCGCTTGCCGAAACAAAATACCCCATGTCGATAGCCTGCATTGCCATATCATAATCCTCAGTAAAACAGTGCAAAACACCGCCCACATCAGGGTCACCATATTTTTTGATGAGCTCAAGAGTCTCATCTTTTGCATCACGAGTATGAATAATGACTGGCTTTTTTAGTTCTCGACTGGCTTTGAGGTGTTCGATGAAACTCTGCGTTTGTTGCTCTTTTGTCTGTGGACTATAAAAATAGTCCAGCCCCGTTTCACCTAATGCAACAACCCGTGGTTGCCCACCTAGCTCTCTAAGCCGCTCCGGCTCGATAGGTGTCTCATGAGCGTGCAGCGGGTGAACGCCGCAAGAAAACGCTAAATTAGGATACTCATCAAGTGCCCTGCGCATATTTTGATATTCATCTAACGAGATGCTCACAACGAGCATATAGTTCACATCTTGACTTGCAGCATGATCGATCACCTGCTTAGGGTCTTTATGCAATGTTTCATAATTAAGGCGATCAAGATGACAGTGTGAATCAATCAGCACGACTACTCTCCGGTTGAGATAAATAACTAAGTAATGGGTAAAGTTGTAGCGAGAAATTTAGCGCAGGACTTTGCTCGAGTTTCTCACGCAATTGTATAAACATTTGCCAAGCGCTCATAAGTTGACTTTGGGTAAGCTGAGTGAGTAAAGGACCTACTTCCCCTTGAGGATTAAACTGACTTTGCAGCGAATCGATAATAACCTGTCCTAACCAATTTAATTTATCGGGTGACTTTTCAAGTTGTTGGGCGACTAAGTCGAAATCGCCTTGATTTAGTTTATCGATACTTTGTGTAAATTCAGTAAGTTTATCCGCCCCATCGGCGTCAAAAAACTCGTTGCACTCATTGGGACCATCAAGCCAATGCAATGCAAGTTTGAGCTGAGCGACGTCAATTCCCGGATGCAACTGCTTTAACAAGCTAAGAGCTTGTGCCGATGATGGACTGTGGACAACCCAGCGCTGAGCTCGGCTAATAATTGTTGGCAGTAGCGCGCTCTGCAAAGGCTTTAACAGTATAAAATAGGTGTCAGATTTAGGCTCTTCTAGCATTTTAAGCAGCGCATTAGCTGCCGATGGTGTTAATTTATCGGTCTGTTCAATTAAAGCGACTTTACCATGGCCATGAGTTGGTTTTTGCACGGCCCAATGCTGCAGTAAACGAACCTCATCGACACCAATACTCTGCCCTTTGGCTGACAACGTATATAAATCGCTATGACTTTGAGATTCAAACATTCGGCAACTGTGACACTCACCACAAGGCTTATTCTGAGTGGTATGACTATGGCATAAAATTAAACTAGCCAAATACTGACTTAAAATTTCACCAGCTGCGCCCTTTTCACAATCAAGCAGCAGTGTTTGCGCTAAATGACCGTTGGCAAACTGGGCACTCAATTGTTCGGCTAAACGCTGCTGCCACTGATATGGTTTAGTTATCATGACACTGATTTATAAACTGAGTGACTGCTGATCTGATAGCCTGTTGCACTGTTTCAAGCGCTAAACTGGCATCAATTTTAACACAATGGCTATTAAGAGCGACTTCATCAAGATAAACACGCCTTGCCCGCTGAAAAAAGTCTAATTGCTGCTGTTCTATCCGGTCTAATTTCCCTCGCGCCTTAGCTCTGGCCAAACCTTTGACCGGATCGATATCAAGATAAAGTGTTAAAGCTGGCCTAAAGTCACCTAAAGTTAAATCGCGAAGCTGGTCAAGTGTGTTCATTGGAATTTGGCGCCCTCCGCCTTGATACGCTCGAGAGCTGAGATCATGGCGATCGCCTAAGACCCATTTGCCTTGGCTTAAAGCAGGTTTTATAACATTTTCAACCAACTGGCTGCGAGCCGCGTACATCAACAACAACTCACTTTGGCTGGTGATCGCTTCATCTTCATAGTGTTTTAAGATATGGCGAAGCTTTTCAGCCAAAGGCGTGCCTCCCGGTTCTCGGGTCGCGATAAAATCAATGCCCTGTTCTGCTAGACATGTCTTTACGGTCTCAAGCGCGGTGCTTTTGCCTGCGCCTTCTAAACCTTCGATAACTATATATTGGCCTTTATTCATCGTTTTATTAAATATTTCCTAACGGCACGGTTATGCTGCTTTAATGTTTGTGAAAAATGATGTCCGCCACTACCATCAGCAACAAAATAATAATAATGGGTTTTCTGTGGATGGGCTGCAGCCTCTAATGCTGCTTTTCCTGGCATTGCAATCGGTGTTGGCGGCAAGCCATGGATCACGTAGGTATTATACGCATTTTTAGCTTTAAGATCGGCTCTCGTGATATGGCCGTTATAGGCATCACCTAATCCATAAATAACGGTTGGGTCGGTTTGCAAACGCATGCCTTTACGTAACCGGTTCACAAAGACGGATGCTACTTTTGGCATCTCGGCATTAATCCCCGTCTCTTTTTGAATTAACGAAGCAAGAATAATCAATTGATAGCGAGAACTCAGCGGTAAATCTTTGTCACGCTCAGCCCACAATTTAGAGCTTAAAGTATCCATCGAGTGATACGCTCGAGTGATAACCTCAATTGCTTTCGTATCGTGCGTATAATAGTAAGTTTCAGGTAATAACAAGCCCTCTAGATTTGCTAAAGGTGCACCGAGCTGTTTGGCTATTTCTTGCGGGCTATTTTGTGGTGGGAGTAATCCCGGTGAGTCGCTTAAACGCTGCCACCACTGAGATAAAGTTTCACCTTCGACTAGGGTTAAACGGTATTGGTACACTTTTCCTGAGCGCAAAATAGCGGCTACATCAGCAAAACTGGATTGAGCTGGAAGCTCATAAGTGCCAGCTTTAATTTTTACCAGATCAGGATGCAAACGAAACCAAAGTTTTAAGCTGATTCGTTGGGCTTTATTAAGGTTGGTTAATTGGGCGAATACGTCAATCAAGCGTTCACCCGGTTTAAGAGTATAAAGCTGTGTTGTTGCTAAATTTGGCTTTATCCAAAGTTGCTCAGTAGACTGATACCCTTTGAATAGTAAACCACCTAAAACAACGACAATGATGAAAAAGATTGCTAGAAGAGCTTTTCGCATGGGCAATTAATATCCTAGATCGCCTAATAAACGCTGGGTAAATGAAAAATCTTGATATGTTCTGGACTCAAATTGGCGTACAGGAACAACTGGCAATAAACTATTGGTTAGCCATATTTCATCCGCATTTTGCACATGAGCCAGTGGGTAGTTATCAATATTTAACTCGACATCATCAAATTCGCGATGCTGTAAGCGCTCAATAATATAGTTGCGTTGAGTGCCGAACACACCCGCCAATTTAAGCTCTGGCGTATAAATTTGTTTGTCTTTACGCCAAAATATATTCGCTGCAATCGCTTCGGTGACATTGCCAAAGTAATCTAATGCAAGCAGATCGTCATGCTCGCCAGTCAACTCTTGCTTAAGGGCGACCTGTTCGAGCCGATTCAGTGTTTTTAAGTGGCTAAAAACATTGCCGACAGCAAGTCTCGTCTGAGCTAAACCTAATTTTATCCCAGATTTTTGCCATTGTGTGTAAATAGGGCTCACATCGAAACTGCTCAGGATCCAATTTGAGCAAGGGTTCTCAGGGCTTTGATAGCCGCGGCCACCGACACCTCGAGTAATGGTTAGTTTTAATCCACCGTCATTTAGCAGCGCTGCTTGGTGCTGAGCGAATTGCCAAAGTTTGGCCACATCAAGGGAAAACTTTAACAAACTTAATCCATGGCAGATGCGGATTTGGTGATAATCTAGATTTTGAATTTTTCCATGGTGCACCGCCATTGTCGTAAAAAAGCCATCACCATATTGCAACCCTCTATCCTCAACGGACAATAACTCACATGGCTGACCATTTACCCAGTGTTTTGCCACAGAAACTCCTTAATTTGGGTATAAAAAAGCCCGATGCCATATTAACGACATCAGGCTCAATGCTCAAACGGCTCTTAAACTAAATCTTTTTAAATAGTAAAGAACCGTTTGTGCCACCAAATCCAAATGAATTAGATAAGGTATATTCAAGTTCGGCTGGGCGAGCTTTATTAGCAACATAATCTAAGTCACATCCTTCATCAGGATTTTCCAGATTAATTGTTGGCGGTGCAATTTGATCTCGAAGTGCTAACACTGAGATAATCGCTTCAACAGCGCCTGCTGCACCTAGTAAATGCCCGGTCATTGATTTGGTTGAGCTAACCAACAAGTGATAAGCATGTTCACCAAATACACTTTTAACCGCGTTGCTTTCTGCCACATCACCAGCAGGGGTTGATGTGCCATGAGCATTAACGTATCCCACCACAGATGGATCAACTTTGGCATCTTTAAGAGCATTCTTCATCGCTAATACAGCGCCATCACCAGATGGAGACGTAATGTGATACGCATCGCCACTCATGCCAAACCCAACAAGTTCTGCATAAATTTTAGCGCCACGTTCTTTAGCGTGTTCATACTCTTCAAGAACCATAACACCAGCACCATCGCCTAAAACAAAGCCATCACGGTCTTTGTCCCATGGACGACTAGCGTGCTGAGGGTCATCATTACGGCTACTTAAAGCGCGAGCAGCAGCAAAACCGCCCATGCCCAATTCAGTCGATGCTTTTTCAGAACCACCGGCGAGCATAACATCTGCATCACCATAGGCAATCAATCGCGCAGCAAGGCCGATTGAATGAGTCCCAGTTGTACATGCTGTTGTTACAGCGATGTTTGGTCCTTTAATCCCTGTTTTAATAGACAGGTGCCCAGCAACCATGTTGATGATTGTCGATGGAACGAAAAATGGGCTGATTTTACGGGGGCCATTGTTCATCAGATTTGCGTGGTTTTGTTCAATTAAGCCCAAACCACCAATCCCAGAACCAATGGATAATCCGATCCGTTCTGCATTGTCATCTGTTACTTCAATTGCTGAATCTTCAAGTGCCATCAAGCCGGCAGCAATACCGTATTGAATGAAAAGATCAGTTTTACGTTGATCTTTTTTAGCAACATATTTATCAGCATCAAAGTTTTTAACTAAGCCGGCGAAACGAGTTGGAAAGGCCTCTGTATCGAAATGCTCAATGGGTCCAATACCGCTTTGGCCTGCAAGAAGAGCTTTCCAAGAATCTTCCGCCGTATTTCCTACCGGCGACAGCATACCAATGCCGGTCACAACCACTCTGCGTTTTGTCACAGATTAGCCTCCAGAAACGGGAATACGAAATAAAGAGTGAGATCAAAACAGGCAGTTAAACTGCCTGTTTTAGAAGATTAGTCTTGATTAGCAAGAATGTAATCAATAGCTGTTTGAACGGTAGTGATTTTTTCAGCTTCTTCATCTGGAATCTCAGTATCAAACTCTTCTTCCAGAGCCATCACCAGCTCAACAGTATCCAAAGAATCAGCACCCAGGTCATCAACGAATGATGCTTCTGGTTTTACTTCATCTTCACCAACACCAAGCTGTTCGATGATAATCTTCTTTACACGTTCTTCGATTGTGCTCATGACAATAATTTTCCTTTGTATAATACGCTTTTGCGTTGTTGCGATAGTGTATTCAAACCGCGAAAAGTTGCAACCCCTAGTTGCATGATCGCTTCCGCGATTTATCACTGAATTTAACGGAGAATGCCTTATTTAATCACTTTAAAAGTGATTATGCCATGTACATTCCGCCATTAACATGAATCGTTTCACCTGTAATATATGCTGCGTCATCACTTGCTAAAAATGCAACTGTCTTCGCAATTTCTTCAGGATCTCCGAGGCGAGCCATAGGCACCTCGGCTAAAATAGCCTGGCGCTGACCTTCATCAAGGGCTCTAGTCATGTCTGTTTCTATAAATCCGGGGGCGACTGCATTGACAGTAATTCCACGAGAGGCGACTTCTTTTGCCATTGAACGTGTAAAACCTAATAACCCGGCTTTGGCTGCTGAATAATTGGTTTGCCCAGCATTGCCCATAGATCCGACAACTGAACCGATATTAATTACGCGACCAGAACGTTTTTTCATCATAGCCCGTAAAACGGCTTTGGATAATTTAAATACAGATGTCAAATTCGTGGCGATGATATCATCCCACTCATCATCTTTCATCCGCATTAATAAGTTATCGCGAGTAATACCCGCATTATTAACTAAAATATCGATATCGCCAAATTGTTGTTTAATATGGCTGAATAATTCGTTGATTGACTCACTATCTGTGACATTTAAAACCATGCCACAACCACCCTGCTCGCGCAGATAATCGCTAATTGCTTCAGCCCCGTTGGCTGAAGTGGCTGTACCAATCACGGTTGCGCCTCGGTCAGCAAGAATCGTAGCGATTGCTTTGCCAATCCCGCGGCTGGCGCCGGTCACTAATGCTATTTGGCCGGTAAACGACATGTTATCAATCCTTAATTATTTAGAAATTGTTTCAATGGCTGCATCTAAAGATGCAGTATCGTTAAACGATACAGATGAAAGTTGTTTGTTGATCCGTTTAGTCAAACCAGAAAGCACTTTACCCGGACCACACTCAACTAAATGAGACACACCTTCATTTGCAAGCATTTCAACTGTTTCAACCCATCGTACAGGACTATAAAGCTGTTTAATTAACGCTTCTTTGATCTGCTGAGCGTTTTCAGACACTGATACATTATAGTTATGAATTACGCGATAAAGTGGCTGAGCAAATGAGAGAGTATCTAATTTTTCAGCCAATTGTTCAGCGGCAGGACGCATAAGCTCACAATGTGACGGGACACTCACTGGCAATGGCAAAGCGCGTTTTGCACCCGCTTCTTTACAAAGAGCGTTCGCGCGTTCAACAGCGGCTTTATTCCCAGCAATAACAACTTGACCTGGCGAGTTAAAATTAACTGCGGTAACCACTTCACCTTGTGCCGCTTGCTGGCACGCTTGAATAATAGTGTCGTTATCAAGACCAATAATTGCAGACATTGCTCCAACACCCGCTGGAACCGCCTGTTGCATCAACTGACCACGCAGTTCTACCAATTTCACTGCATCTGCAAAATCAATAACACCTGCACAGGTTAAAGCCGAATATTCTCCAAGACTATGGCCAGCTAAAAAAGCGGGTTTAAAATCAGCTCGTTCTTGCCAAACGCGCCATAATGCAACTGAACAAGTTAACAGCGCAGGCTGAGTAACGGCTGTATCATTTAACTTTTCAGCAGGACCATTAGCGATAACATCATCGATGCGATAGCCCAAAGCATCTGATGCTTGGGCGAAAGTCTTCTGAACAGTTGCGTTTGACTGGGCCAGTTCAGCTAGCATCCCAACACTTTGGGAACCCTGCCCCGGAAACACAAATGCAAAATTCGACATGAGATATTCCTATATCTAAATTAAACAGTCTGATTGATGACGACTGTACTCTTGGAAAACCAAATAGTGATTTAATATTTGCAAGTATAACCACTTCGACATCACATCCCAAGCAACATCTATGTGTTGGCTAATACAAGTGGTTAAATATTCCTCAATATGTGCAATATATTATCAATTTACTGTCAATGTATCCTGATAAGTCTGTATTTTAGCCCCTATCATCTGTGGAATATGCAATTTTGATTGTTCTATTGCTTCACAAATTGCTTGATAAAATGCATCGCTATCCGCTCTGCCATGGCTCTTAATAACGCTTGCATTTAACCCTAACATGCACGCGCCATTGTATTGGTCGGGGCGATATTGATTCAACTGGATTGCAATAGTTGGCAATAATTTGCTGATTAAATAGCGTTTTATGCGCCCTTTGGGTACCAGTGATGAAAATATATCTAATAGATATTCTGCTGTGCCTTCAGCGGTCTTAAGCGCGATATTGCCAGAAAAACCATCACAAACAATAACATCACATTGACCATTAAATAACTGATTACCTTCAATAAACCCACGGTAATTAAGCTGCTTAGTTTGCATCAATAAATGACTCGCATGGCGAATGGTATCATTGCCTTTAATCGCTTCACTGCCAATATTCAACAGAGCAATCGATGGGTTGTTAACTCCCCAGAGCTGTTCGACAAGCACCGAGCCCATCATCGCGAATTGAACTAATAGATTGGCGTGGCAGTTAATATTCGCTCCAAGATCTAATAACAGCGTTTTAGTGCCTTTTTTATTAGGTAGAGCAGTTACCAATGCAGGCCTATCAACACCGGGCAATACTTTTAAAATCGAATGCGATAAAGCAACTAACGCGCCTGTACTTCCAGCACTTACGCAAGCATCGGCTTGATTATCAGCGACCAGTTTTAAGGCTTTAGCCATAGAAGATGAGCGACGCGAACGTATAATCGTCAAGGGCTTATCGTCAGGCAATACAACATCACTGGTGTATGTAAGATGAATGCGAGAATCTGATTGCAGTTGATAGTGCTTAAGAAGAGGGTTGAGCATCACCGGATCACCAACAAGGTGAACAGCAATATCAGGATAGTTTTCTAAAATGCGTTTGACGGCAGGAATAACGACAGGGGGGCCAGAATCTCCCCCCATAGCATCTAACGCAATCGTTAGACGTTGCAATGGCGTTGCCTTACTTGTTTATAACTTTCTGGCCACGGTAGAAGCCATCAGCAGTTACGTGATGACGACGGTGAGTTTCACCAGTTTCTTTATCAACGCTCAGTGCAGCATTGTTAGTGATCGCATCATGAGAACGACGCATGCCACGCTTAGAACGGGTTTTACGGTTTTGTTGAACGGCCATTGACCCTTTCTCCTAATTTTCTTTTTTTAAACTTTGTAAAATAGCAAATGGATTCGGCTGCATACTCTCTTCTTGAGTCGGCATTTCACCAAACGTCCTGACCTGTTGCTGAACTTTACACTCTGCCAAAGGATGCATAGCAATCAAAGGCAGTGCTAATAAAAATTCATCTTCCAGAACCTGACGAAGATAAAATTCTCCGTTTTCATTTAACTCAAGCGGTTCATATGCTTGCGGTAACTCATCCATCGACTGATGATCGTTGACTGGAGCGTATTGAAATTCAACATGTAGTGCCAAAACAAATGGCTCGCCACATCGCTGGCATTCAAGTTCCACTTCAGTTGTTGCCTCGCCTGTCATCACTGTGAGCCCTTGCGGGTCAATTTCAAAGCGAATCGAAGCTTCAGCGTCTTTGTTTACAGCTAAGGTTGCTTGTGCAAGTCTTGGCATTTGCCCTGCGGGTACTATGCCTTGATAATCCAGCCGGCGTTTCGCCGCGCGGAACGGTTCAACCTCAACCGGTAATTTAACCTTTTGCATAAGGCGCGCATCATATAGATTGAAAGCCTGATAGTCAAAGGATTTTAATCAAAACCAATAACTTTACAAGCCCTCGCTTGTTCGACGCACAGAGTTTACAATCAGTCCGTCAAAATAGCGAGATGATTTTATGCAACAATCTATTATTCTTGCCTCTAGCTCACCTTTTCGCCAAGAGCTGTTGGCAAAACTCAAAATTAAGTTCCACTCCCATGCTCCCAATATTGATGAAACCCGCTTTGATGGTGAATTGGCCCAAGCATTGGTCGAACGCTTAGCAGTTGCAAAAGCCAAAGCGCTAGCCAGTATCTATCCTAACCACCTTATTATTGGCAGTGATCAAGTCTGCTGTATTGACGAGCAAATTTTAGGAAAACCACATACTAACGAGCGAGCAATTGAACAACTCACATTAGCCAGCAATAAAAAAGCCCGTTTTTTGACAGGTCTGTGCGTGCTGAACTCGGCCACAGGTCAATGCCAAGCATGCGTTGAACATTTTGATGTTGAGTTTCGCGCTCTCTCAGAGAAATTAATCCGCCGCTATGTTGAGCTTGAACAACCGCTTAACTGCGCAGGTAGTTTTAAATCAGAAGGAAGTGGCATTGTGTTATTTAAGTCACTGATTGGAAATGACCCAAATACGCTGATCGGTTTACCGTTAATTCGGTTAGTTGAATTTTTAGAATCGTTTGGCGTAGAGATGCTTAGCGCCTAGTTAGGCAGACTTCCTCAGCCAATCATATATATAGAGGCTGAGGAAATAGATTCAGACTTAATTAAAGCTCACTTCAGATGCTAAATTATCAACGACTTTTTGTAGCGATGCATCTAAAGGCGCAGTTAATTTTACAGTTTCGCCCGATTTAGGATGAACAAATTCAATTTTCCACGCATGTAGAAATAAGCGGCCCAATCCGAAAGCTTTTGCAGCGCTTTGTTGCTCGTGGGTCGAATATTTTGAATCCCCAGCGATGCTATAGCCGGCGCTTTGACAATGAACACGGATTTGATGGGTGCGCCCGGTCACAGGTGACGCTTGAATCAATGTCATTTCACCAAGGTTACGCTCTAATTGAAAACGCGTTAATGATGGCTTCCCTTGAACTTCGTCAACCCGAACTATGCGCTCACCCGAAGCAAGTGCATTCTTTGCCAACGGTGCGTTAACTTTCTTTAAAGAGCGAGGCCACTTGCCATGGACCAGTGCTAGGTAATGTTTATGGACAATTTTTTCGCGTAATTGACGATGCAACTCGCGCAGAGCGCTGCGTTTTTTCGCTATCATCAATACCCCAGAAGTATCGCGGTCTAATCGATGAATTAGCTCTAAAAACCGCGCTTCAGGACGAAGTGCGCGGAGCCCTTCAATCACTCCAAAATTTAAGCCACTGCCGCCATGAACGGCGAACCCTGATGGTTTATTCAAAACCAGCAAACAATCGTCTTCAAATAAAACGCAATCATTTAAATGGGCGATTTTACTTAAATTAGCATTCGCAACAGGTTTATCCGGCTCTGAAGTGCGAACCGGAGGAATACGAACATCGTCGTTGGCGAGTAATTTATAATCGGGTTTTATCCGTTTTTTATTAACTCGTACTTCGCCTTTGCGCAAAATCCGATAAATTAAACTTTTAGGCACGCCCTTGAGCTGCCGTTTTAAGAAATTGTCTATACGCTGCCCGGCTTCATCGTCGCTAACGCGAACAAAACGGACGCTATTATTTTGATCATTCATGTAACAGATACTACCACAAAGATGAAATTGATTGCTGTGAAAATGTAGCTTTGCTATATTTAACATGTTAAACGCACCGGTTTTATTATTTTTAGTGCGTCACGCTCAGTTCACTGATGTGCACCGTATTATACAAGTCACTACGGCCTTTCAGCGAGAACGAATAACAAATTAAAAACAACCGAGCAGGCATCGTTAACGTTGCCTTAAAACGCGAAGAGCGAGTAGATTTTACACCGGGTTGCATGATCGCCACAGAGCTATCTGCGCCAAGGTAATTACGACGCGTCATTTTATGCGCCCTTTTATTGACGAAGCCGCAACCGTGAGGTTCCATTTCCGTTATTTTTAAAAACACAGGGCCTTGCCGTTATAAGGCAGGTTGAATGCTCTGCTTGGGGAATATACCAAGGCAGAACGAATGAAAAGAATGTTAATTAATGCCATGCAACTCGAAGAGATGCGCGTGGCACTAGTAGACGGACAGAAGCTGTATGATCTGGATATTGAAAGCCCAGGTCATGAACAAAAAAAAGCGAATATTTATAAAGGTAAAATTACTCGGGTTGAACCTAGTCTAGAGGCCGCATTTGTAGATTATGGCGCAGAACGCCATGGCTTTTTACCAATTAAAGAGATTTCCCGCGAGTATTTTACAGACGGGTATGTCTACAAAGGTCGCCCATCGATTAAAGATGCGGTAAAAGAAGGCCAAGAAGTTATTGTTCAGATTGATAAAGAAGAGCGTGGCAATAAAGGTGCGGCGTTAACTACATTTATCAGTTTGGCTGGTAGCTATTTGGTTTTGATGCCAAATAACCCAAATGCAGGTGGCATCTCGCGACGTATTGAAGGCGATGATCGTACTCAGCTCAAAGAAGCTTTAAACGCGATTAAAGTTCCAAAAGGTATGGGACGAATTGTTCGTACTGCCGGAACAGGTAAATCAGCCGAAGAGTTAGAGTGGGATTTAAAAGTATTGCTCAACCGTTGGGATGCAATTAAATCTGTCGCTGACTCTCACCCTGCCCCTGTGCTTATCCATCAAGAAAGCAACGTGATCGTGCGAGCCATTCGCGACTATTTGCGTCGTGATGTTGGCGAAATCTTAATTGATAACAAAGCCATCTTTGAAGAAGCTAAAGAGCATATCTCGCGCGTGCGGCCTGATTTTGTCAATCGCGTCAAACGTTACGAAGGTGAAGTCCCGTTATTTAACCATTACCAAATTGAATCGCAGATTGAATCAGCCTTTATGCGTGAAGTTCGCCTACCATCCGGTGGGAGTATTGTTATCGACCCAACAGAAGCATTGACTTCTATCGATATCAACTCGGCTCGCGCAACTAAAGGGGGGGATATTGAGGAAACGGCTTTACAAACCAACCTTGAAGCTGCTGATGAAATTGCTCGTCAATTACGCTTACGAGATTTAGGTGGCTTAGTCGTCATTGACTTTATCGATATGACTCCGGTTAAAAACCAGCGAGAAGTTGAAAACCGGTTCCGCGAAGCAGTACGCCAAGATCGAGCTAAAATTCAGATTGGTCGCATTTCTCGGTTTGGTTTGCTCGAAATGTCGCGTCAGCGAATTCGCCCATCACTCGGTGAATCATCAACTCACATCTGCCCTCGCTGTAATGGCCAAGGTACGATTCGTGACACCGAATCATTGGCACTTTCAATTTTACGCTTACTTGAAGAAGAAGCCTTAAAAGAGAATACCAATGAAGTGCGAGCTGAAGTTCCTGTTTCAGTCGCTGCATATTTGTTAAACGAAAAACGAGTTTCGTTGAACAAAGTTGAAAAACGCCACCAAGTTCGAATTGTTATCATTCCAAACCAGTACATGGAAACTCCTCATTACGAGGTCAACCGTGTGCGTCCGGTTGAGCAGACCGATGAGCCTAGTTATAGCCTTGCTACAGCGCAGCCATCTCCTGTGTATCAACCTCGAGTTCACTCTCAAGAACAAAGCCAAGAACAGCCTGTCTTAAAAGGCTTTGCGCCTATTGAGCCAGCACCAGTTAGCAAAACAGAACAGACAGCGAATGCATCGCAATCTTGGTTCTCTCGTTTGATGAAAAAACTGTTTGCCGCGAGCTCAGAACAACCTGAACAAGCGAGTACGCAAACCGCTTCCCCTGCTCCAGTTGCTAAACCGAAAACAGAACAATCTTCTAATTCGGAGCAATTGCGTAAAACACGGGAAAATCGTAATCGTCGTCAGAATCGCTCCAAACAAAATGGCGATACGAACAAAACTAAAAAACAAGAAGGTTCATCTCAAACTCAAGGTTCGGCTAATACTAAAAAGCCAACTGCGGTTAAAGATGATAAGTCAGCACAAAATCAGAAGAAAAATGCAGCGAATAAACCTGCTAACAAACAGCGCACATCTGTAACTGACGATAAAAAACTAAATGTAGAGAAACCTCAGCAGAACAAACCGCAACAAAACACAGCTGCTGAAGAAGTTGTAAAACCACGTCGTCAACAACGCCGTATGCATCGCAAGATCCGCATGCAAGAAGTTGTTAAAGATGTTGAGCAGTCAATAGAGGTAACGAAAACTGAAATTGCCGATACAACGATTGTTGCCGAACAAGTGCAACAACCTGCAGCCACTGTTGAGCAAAACCAAGTTGTCGAGTCTGTAGAGGTTGAAACAACAGTTGAGCAAGCAGCCGCTCAAGTGGATGTAAATAAAGAGCAAAGCGTCGAATCTTTAGATGCGGCAGAGCCCGCTGTTGAAGCGCAAAAAGACTCAAATGAAGCCGATGAAGTTGTAACTGGCGATAGCGAGCCAACCAAAGCTGAAGATGAATCTCAGACTAAACCTAAGCGTCGCCGCCGCCGTAATACTCAATCGCCACATGCTGGTGAGCGTAAACGTTTTAGCGACCTACCCAAAGCTGATATTGAAAATAGTAGCGAAGCTGATGAAAAATCAACACCGGTGCAAAGTGAGATAAATTCAGTTGAAGCGGATTTGGTTAAAAAAGAGCAATCATCGTTAGAGGAAGAGCCTGTAACTGAGCCAGCACCAACGCCAGAGCAACAGGATGAGGCTGAAGCAATTGCGCCTGTACAACCAAAAGTCACTGATGATGAAGCTGACGTTAACGCAGAAGCTAATCTCCAAGTAACTCAATCTGACAATGTTGCAAATGAACCACAAGTTGTCTCTGAAGACGTTGTGCAGCAAAGCGAACAGAAAAACGCTCCTGTTACTAAAGGGAGCGTTGGTGGCGCTAAAGGGCATGCTTTTGCCCCAATGACTAAACCGAAACCGGCAGAGGTTACTCAAATAACCATAGAAGCACAGCCATATGATCGGCCTAATTTGGTTCACAGTGGTAGACAAGCAGGCATCGATGGTGCTTCTAATTGGGTGAATGCACCAATGCAGAAAACGATGTGATCATATCTGGTGCAATTTTAATCATCATCTAATGGTAAAAGGCCCGTCATTTTGATGGGCCTTCTTTTAAACTGCGATTGATATAGATTTGCTATTTTTTAGTTTATTTTTTTATAAAAAAACTAAAAAATAAGTTTGTATATAAAAAATTCATCTTTCAAATTCCCCTCCTCGTGTTTTTTTTGTTGATATTTTTATCCGATAAATCATTATCTTAATTGGTCTTTTTTTCGACAAAATGACATTCTCCAAATCTTTTCGTCATTTGTGTCAATTATTTTCGGCATAAATGATGCAACCATTTAAACTTCAGTAAGCGCGTAAAAGACTTTGACAAAGTTGGGTGGTCAATCAAAAACTAAAATAGATAGAGGCGAAAAATTGGGCCTGGTTATTGAGTGGCAAAATAAATATCAAAGTTTTTCTTTTATGTTTTATTGGGTTATTCGGTTATTAGTCTAATCTTAAAGTAACTACATAACGAATTCGTTTGCGAAGTCTATCTGGTTTTCGGATGGAAACGATGTTAGGGAGAGTGCTATGAGCATATTCAATCATTATCAGCAACGTTATGAAGAGGCTCGCCATGAAGAGCTATCTTTGGAACAATATTTACAGTTATGTAAGGACGACCCATCAGTCTATGCTTCTGCAGCAGAACGTTTGTTACTGGCTATTGGGGAACCTGAATACATCGATACGGCAAAAGACCCTCGTCTGAGCCGACTATTTTCTAACCGGGTTATTGCTAGGTATCCCGCTTTTGAAGAATTCTACGGGATGGAAGACAGTATTGAACAAATTGTCTCCTATCTCAAACACGCATCTCAAGGGCTTGAAGAACAAAAACAAATTTTGTACCTGCTTGGCCCTGTCGGTGGTGGTAAATCATCGTTGGCCGAAAAATTAAAAAGCCTGATGCAAAAATTGCCTATTTATGTTTTAAAAGGCTCACCCGTAAACGACCATCCTTTTGCTTTGTTTGATGTAGAAGAAGATGGCGACATTTTACAAAAAGAATATGGCATCGCGCGCCGTTACCTGCGACCAATCATGTCACCTTGGGCGGCAAAACGGTTGCACGAATTTGGCGGTGATATTACGCAGTTTAAAGTTGAAAAAATCTACCCATCTATTTTGGATCAAATAGCAATCGCTAAAACTGAACCAGGGGATGAAAATAACCAAGATATTTCATCGCTAGTTGGTAAAGTCGATATTCGCCAACTTGAACATTATGCGCAAAACGATGCCGATGCCTATAGTTACTCGGGCGCTTTATGCCGAGCTAACCAAGGGTTGATGGAATTTGTGGAAATGTTCAAAGCACCCATTAAAGTGCTACATCCATTATTAACAGCAACCCAAGAAGGAAACTATAACGGCACCGAAGGTTTGTCTGCACTGCCCTTCTCTGGGATCATTTTGGCCCACTCTAACGAGTCAGAATGGCAGGCATTTCGTAACAACAAAAACAACGAAGCCTTCCTAGACCGTGTGTACATTGTCAAAGTGCCATACTGCTTACGGGTTTCTGAAGAGATGAAAATTTATCAGAAACTTCTGGATAATAGTGAACTTAACCACGCTAACTGTGCACCTAGCACTTTAAAATTATTGGCTGAGTTCTCAGTCCTATCTCGACTAAAAAATCCTGAAAACTCGTCGCTATTTTCCAAAATGCGGGTCTATGACGGAGAAAGTTTAAAAGATACCGATCCAAAAGCGAAGTCCTATCAAGAGTATCGGGATTTTGCTGGCGTCGATGAAGGGATGAACGGTCTATCCACACGATTTGCGTTCAAAATCTTATCGCGCGTCTTTAACTTTGACCCAACCGAAGTTGCAGCAAACCCTGTTCACCTGTTTTACGTACTAGAAAAACAGATTGAACGTGAACAGTTCCCACAAGAGATGACCGATCAATATATGGAATTTCTTAAAGGGTATCTTGTTCCAACTTATATCGAATTTATTGGTAAAGAAATTCAGACGGCATATCTAGAGTCATATTCTGAATATGGCCAGAATATCTTTGACCGCTACGTGACTTATGCTGACTTCTGGATCCAGGATCAAGAATTCCGCGACCCAGACACCGGCCAGCTATTTGACCGCGCCGCGTTAAACGATGAGCTGGAAAAAATTGAAAAACCAGCAGGCATTAGTAACCCGAAAGATTTTCGTAATGAAATCGTAAACTTTGTTTTACGTGCCAGAGCGAATCATGAAGGTAAAAATCCGAACTGGACGAGTTATGAGAAACTTCGCACTGTGATTGAGAAAAAAATGTTCTCAAACACCGAAGATCTCCTGCCAGTTATTTCGTTTAATGCGAAAACTTCGGCTGAAGACCAACGTAAACATGACGATTTCGTCGACCGTATGATGGAAAAAGGTTATACCCGTAAACAGGTCAGACTTCTTTCTGAGTGGTATTTACGTGTTCGTAAATCGTCTTAGCCATCGGAGGTTTTTGTATGGCTCATTTTATTGACCGACGTTTAAACGGTAAAAACAAAAGCGCTGTGAATCGGCAGCGCTTTATGCGCCGCTATAAACAGCAGATCAAAAAAGCAGTAACTGATGCCGTCAATCAGCGCAGTATTCAGGATCTCGATTCTGGAGAAAGCATTTCTATCCCCTCTCGGGATATTACGGAACCATTTTTCCATCAAGGTGAAGGTGGTGACCGTACTCGAGTATTACCAGGCAACGATCAGTTCTCACCTGGTGACAGAATAGAACGCCCCCAAGGAGGGGGCGGTGGTGGTTCCGGTGAAGGTGATGCAAGTAATAGCGGTGAAGGCACTGATAACTTTCAGTTTGAGATTTCAAAAGATGAATATTTAGATATTCTTTTTGATGATCTAGAACTGCCAAACTTGCAAGAAAACAGTACCGATAGAATGGTTGATTTTCGAACTGTTCGTGCTGGTTTCACCAATGATGGTGTCCCATCGAATATTAATATTGTTCGTTCGTTACAAAATTCACTGTTACGTCGTACTGCGATGTCAGCGGGTAAAAAGCGGGTTTTACATGAACTTGAACAGCAAATTGTAAAATTAAACGAATCTCCTCAGGAGAATGAAGCTGAAATTTTAATTTTAGAAAAAGAGGCAGAAGAGCTCAGAGAACGTATTCGTAAAGTCCCCTTTATTGATACCTTCGATCTGAAATTTAACGCTTTTGTTAAGCAACCTGTACCAAACTCACAAGCTGTGATGTTTTGCTTAATGGACGTGTCTGGTTCAATGGACCAAGCGACCAAAGATATGGCTAAACGGTTTTACCTGTTGTTGTACTTATTCTTGACGCGTAATTACGAACGTATCGAGATTGTGTTTATTCGCCATCATACTCAAGCCAAAGAGGTCGATGAGCAAGAGTTCTTCTACTCGCAGGAAACTGGGGGAACCATAGTATCCAGCGCATTAAAATTAATGAAACAAATTATTGCTGATCGTTACCCTGAAGATCAGTGGAACATTTATGCAGCCCAAGCATCTGATGGGGACAACTGGGCAGATGATTCACCAGTATGCCGGACATTGCTTGACCGAGATATTTTACCGCTAATCCGTAACTTCTTTTATATAGAAATTACAGCTAGAGCGCATCAAACTTTATGGCGTGAGTACGAATCTCTCGCCCAACAACATTCAAATTTTGACTTGCAGCATATTCGCAAACCTGAGGATATCTTCCCGGTATTCAGAGAGTTTTTCCGAAAAGAAGTTGCATGAGGAGGAGAGTATGGTCAAAAACAAACGTCTAGATGACGGGCCAGACTGGACTTTCCCGCTCATTGAGCAGTATCACGAAGTGATCGCTGCAACGGCTGAAAAGTTCAAGCTAGAAACTTACCCGAACCAAATTGAAATTATTACTGCTGAACAAATGATGGATGCCTATTCAAGTGTAGGTATGCCAATTGGCTATAATCACTGGTCATTTGGTAAAAAATTTATTCAGACAGAGCAGACTTATAAGCGAGGCCAGATGGGGCTGGCCTATGAAATTGTTATTAACTCAAATCCATGTATCGCTTATTTAATGGAAGAAAATACTATGGTGATGCAGGCGCTAGTAATGGCGCATGCCAGCTATGGACATAACTCTTTCTTTAAAAATAATTACTTATTTAAAGCATGGACAGATGCAAGCTCAATTATTGATTATCTACTATTTGCAAAAAATTATGTTGCTGAGTGTGAAAAACGCTATGGCATCGAAGCTGTAGAAGATATTTTAGACTCTTGCCATGCACTGATGAATCACGGCGTGGATCGCTATAAACGCCCTTCTCCTATTTCGCTTGCAGAGGAAAAAGCCAGACAGAAATCTCGCCAGGAATATCTACAAGCTCAGGTGAATGAGCTGTGGCGAACCATTCCTAAAAATGAAAGTGAGCAGCAATTTAAACCGAAAAACTTCCCGGAAGAACCACAAGAGAATATTTTATATTTTCTTGAGAAAAAAGCGCCGCTTTTAGAAACTTGGCAGCGGGAAATCATTCGGATTGTGCGCAAAATCAGCCAATACTTTTATCCGCAACGGCAAACACAGGTGATGAATGAAGGTTGGGCGACTTTTTGGCATTACACTATTTTGAACGATATGTATGACCAAGGTTATGTCACAGACCGATTCATTCTGGAGTTTTTACATAATCATACGAACGTTGTAGCTCAGCCGGCCTATAACAGTCCTTATTTCAATGGGATAAATCCATATGCCCTTGGATTTGCCATGATGTGTGATATTCGGCGGATTTGTGAAAACCCAACGGAGGAAGACAAATATTGGTTCCCTGATATAGCCGGGAGTGATTGGCTCGAAACGTTGCATTTTGCGATGCAAAATTTCAAAGATGAAAGCTTTATAAGTCAATTTTTATCACCGAAGCTTATTCGTGATTTTAAATTGTTTAACTTAACCGACCATCATAACTTACCTTATTTGGAAATTAGTTCGATTCATAATGAGGCGGGTTATCAGGCGGTTCGCCAGGCGCTTTCTAATCAATATAATATTTCGACGATTGATCCGAATATTCAAGTTTATAATGTTGATGTTCGAGGGGATCGTTCTATGACACTGCGATACACGCCGCATAATCATATTCCTCTGGCCAAAAATCTAGATGAGGTCCTAAGGCATTTGCATCGATTGTGGGGATTCACAGTGCGATTAGAGCAAGTGGCAGACTCTGGACATACAGAAATATTAGCAACTTGCCCGCCGAAAACAGCTGATTAACTGCTATGAGCTACTGTAGCGATACAGTAGCTTTTTTATTATTGTTACTCAATCTTAAACGAAACCGCTATTTTTATAAAAAAACATCTCTAGTACAATGTCTAGCATGGCCTAGTATATTTTGCTTTATATTTAAGCAACGCTTTACACGCATTTATTTAACAAGCATAAACATCATCAAAATAGTTTTTTTACTAAAAAAACGCTTAAAGCTTAACTTTAGTCAATGTTCTGAACTATTCGAGTTATTCTTTAATCAATAGGTATTTTTCACACCATATTTTAATTTAGAATAATTCTTAAACGCATTTCGTAATGTGTTTTGGACAGCTACTCTACTTACTATAAAATGGATCACTCTTTTAACAGGATATTAGCGCAATTATGACCAATGACTCGTTACTAACGGCTTTTGCCTCTAACTTTCTTGGTAAGTCACCTAAGTGGTACAAACTTGCCATAATCGCCTTTTTAGTCGTCAATCCGATCATCTTTTCGATTGATCCGTTTGTCGCTGGTTGGGTCTTAGTCGTTGAATTTATATTTACGCTGGCGATGGCTTTAAAATGCTATCCACTGCAACCCGGTGGCTTATTAGCAATTGAAGCGATAGCAATCGGGATGACATCGCCAGAGACTGTCAAACATGAACTATTAGCCAACTTTGAAGTAATTCTCTTATTGATCTTCATGGTTGCTGGTATTTTCTTCATGAAGCAGTTATTGCTTTACGTTTTTACCAAAATGCTTACCAAAATTCGCAGTAAAGTCCTTCTATCACTAGCATTTTGTCTAGCTGCTGCGTTTTTATCTGCATTTCTCGATGCCTTGACTGTAATTGCGGTAGTGATCAGTGTTGCTGTCGGATTTTATGCAATTTATCATAAAGTTGCTTCAGGAAAAGATTTCCATATTGAACATGATCATACCCAAGATGAACAACTTGAAGATGAATTAACTCGCCAGGACTTAGATGGCTTCCGCTCTTTTCTACGTAGCCTGCTCATGCATGCCGGTGTCGGCACGGCGCTAGGCGGCGTATGCACCATGGTTGGTGAGCCTCAAAACCTAATTATTGCAGACCAAGCCGGATGGCATTTCAGTGAGTTTTTCTTGCGGATGGCGCCAGTATCTGTGCCCGTTTTAATTTTAGGGCTTGTCACTTGTATCATTTTAGAAAAAATGAGCTGGTTTGGTTATGGCGGTAAACTTCCTGAACGTGTTCGAGCTATTATGCAGCGCTTTGACGCTTATGAAGATAGCCGCCGTACTCGCCGTGAAAATATCAAATTAATCGTACAAGGTATTATCGCAGTATGGTTGATTGTTGGCTTGGCACTACACCTTGCTGCAGTGGGTTTAATCGGTTTGTCAGTCATCATTCTTGCAACCACCTTTGCGGGGATTACCGAAGAACATCAATTAGGCGAAGCATTTACCGAAGCCCTACCTTTTACCGCTTTACTGGCAGTATTCTTCTCGGTTGTTGCTGTGATTATCGATTTGCAGTTATTTAAGCCTGTGATTCATTGGGTTTTACAACAAGAAGGCCACGCGCAATTAATTGCCTTTTATCTTGCTAATGGCGTTCTATCCATGGTCTCGGATAACGTGTTCGTGGGAACGGTATATATCAATGAAGTTCGCTCAGCGCTGATGGATGGTCAAATTACTCGGGACCAATTCGATATGCTAGCCGTTGCGATTAATACAGGTACAAACTTACCATCGGTGGCAACTCCCAATGGTCAAGCCGCATTTTTGTTCCTATTAACGTCCTCTTTAGCACCGCTATTAAGACTTTCATATGGCCGCATGGTTATGATGGCTCTACCCTACACGATTGTTTTAGTCGTTGTTGGCCTGCTTTGTGTGAATTTCTTCCTAATGCCGGTCACTGACCTGTTTTACCAACATGGTTGGTTGATTCATCATAGTGCCAAAGCTGCAGCAGCTGCAATTGGTCACTAAATTTGGTATAAGAAAGGGCAATTTGCCCTTTCTTAGTTTAAGGAGTTGGTGTGGTTAAACTTTTTCGAACCTGGTCGATGCACCGTAAGCCATGGCTCGTTCTTGCTCTTAGTACGGTCGCTTTTGAACTCGCAGCTTTATATTTTCAATACGGCAAAAAATTAGAACCCTGCGTCATGTGTGTCTATGAGCGCACCGCGATGTTAGGAATATTTGTCAGTGCTATTTTTGCTTTTATTGCGCCACGCTGGTTACTGTTTCGTTTGATTGGTACAGTGGGATTTATAGCTTCTAGCGCTTGGGGATTATTGCTCGCATGGCAGCATACTCAATTACAGTTACATCCTTCGCCTTTTTCAACCTGCAGTCCATATCCGCATTTTCCGAGTTGGCTCAGACTGAATGACTGGTTTCCGTGGATGTTCCAACCTCATGGGGATTGCTCCGTGATAGTTTGGAAGATGATGGATTGGAGTATGCCGCAGTGGCTTATCGTCGCTTTTGGCGTCTATTTAATCATGGCTCTTGTTATTCTGGTGGGACAATTCCGCCGTTAATCTGTTATAAATAGATTCACTAATAGAAAACCCGCCATTGGCGGGTTTTTGCTTTTAATGATTACGCGATTGTTCTTTAAGTCGCTGTTGTTCGGTAACGATGTCACCTAATGATGGCAAGAACGACCGGTCTGTTACATTATCAGGCTGCCAGAGTTTAGAGATCATAATTGCTTTGGGACAGTGAAAAAACAGCTCCTTAACGATAACCTTGACTACCATTTTAGGAACGCGATTACCATCGGGGGCCTTTGCACAAAGCTCAGGGTCAGAATGCAAACTGGCATAACCTTTGACTCGAACAATCTCTTCAATGCCTGGGATCATAAACATCAGCCCAATTTGTGGATGGCTTAACAGATTCCTAAATGTGTCTAAACGCCGATTGCCAGCACTATTAGGGATGAGCAAGGTGGTCTCATCAAGCACTTTGACGAATCCTGGTTCACCTCCACGAGGAGATGTGTCCATAAAGCCTTCAGAATCACAACTTGATAAAATGACAAAAGGACTATGTTCTATAAATTTCTGAGTGTATGGGTCGATTTGATAAACCGCCTTATTTTTAACAATTTCATGCGGCGTTCCATAGCAATCTTCAAGTTGTGCAATCTTCGTAATTGATTCGTTCAAAACGGCTCCTGTTTTGAGAAAAATGATGAAAAGTAGTGTCGTTTCTCGATTATTTTAAATAATGTAAATCATTTGTATTTATAATTACAATACAAATGATTCTGCACCACTAGTCTTCACATTCATCTAATGGCCAATAAGCAATAAATTCTTGTAGCTCCCCACTAACAGCTGTTTCACTAATTGTTTTACCTCGCACAGAAGCCCCCACGCGATGCATTAATGTCTTATCACCATTGTGGCGAAGTGGATGCCATAATGGCAAAGCTCTTCCTTCGTCTAAACGCCGATAGGCACAACTTGGTGGAAGCCATTGAAATGATTCATGATGTTCAAGTGTAATTTTGACGCAATCACTGACCTTAGCAAAACGATTCGCATAATCACTGCACTGGCAACTGTGCTGATCTAATAGCTGACAATTAATATCCGTAAAATAAAGCTCATCGGTATCATCATCGATTACTTTTGCTAAACAGCATTTACCACAGCCGTCACAAAGCGCTTCCCATTCACTTTCGCTCATCTGCTCAAGAGATTTATGCTGCCAAAATAGAGGATCGTTAATCACCAAATTTACCTTTTTTAATAGTCTTATGATTGTTTCAAAGCAAATGACGCCATCGGCGTATGCAACAGGGGCGTATGTCTTCGCAAACTAACAGTTGTGTTATCGTATAACTAAGGTTAAAAACACTGAAAAGGCCTTGAGCGAATGCCCAGGTAGCCTGCCATAGATAATCCATATTGACCAAATTAAAGTCGGTCAATATGGATAAAACATCGGGAATTATATCAAAGAAACATTGGCTAGCGTAAATCAACTGGTGGGTATGCAATGCGATCAGCTAAGCTTCCAACAGTAATGGCAAAATAGTTAGAGCGGTTCCATTTGAGCAATGTCTCATAGTTGTGATAAACCAAATAAATACGACCGTTGCGATCGTCAGGAACCACTAATCGAGCCTTAATTTGACG
Source organism: Celerinatantimonas sediminis (assembly GCF_046054195.1). NCBI lineage: Bacteria > Pseudomonadati > Pseudomonadota > Gammaproteobacteria > Celerinatantimonadaceae > Celerinatantimonas > Celerinatantimonas sediminis. The sequence goes on along the minus strand of NZ_JBEQCS010000003.1, from coordinate 56,613 downwards.
CGTGGGTAACGCTTGGCCACTGTACCGGCGAACACCTAATTTTTCCCATTCAGATAGCAATTTTGCAGATTTAATATCGAGTGTTTTCAAATCAAAATCTTTGGGTAAATGTACTTGGCGTCCCCATGTCATATCGTCTCGCCAACCGATTTTATTTAGATAATTTGCCGCCGATGCTAATGCATCCGGCACACTATTCCACAGATCGCTCTTGCCATCACCGTCGCCATCTACTGCATAGGCGAAATAGGTTCCAGGCATAAATTGAACCTGCCCCATTGCGCCGGCCCATGAGCCTTTAAGGGTACTACGTGAAATGCCATCTTTTTTCATAATGGCAAGCGATGCCATGATCTGGCGTTCAAAAAACGCTCTTCTGCGGCCATCATAGGCCAGCGACGTGAGTGCTGACATCACATCGTAGCGTCCAGTAAGATTGCCAAAATTAGATTCAATTCCCCATAGAGCTACGATAAAACGGGGCTGGACATGGTATTGAGCCGAAATTTTCGTTAATAGCGGATAATATTGTTTATACAATTTACGCGCTTTAGCAACTTTCCATTTAGGTAATGCTCTTGGGATATAAGTATCTAGAGTCAGGCGAAACTCAGGTTGGTTTTTATCGCTATAAATAACCTTTTTGCGTAACTTGACGTTGTTAAACGCCTCGTCAATCAGCGGTTGTGAATAGCCCTTCTCAAGTGCTTGATGCTTAAGTGAGAGAACATAATCATCAAAGGACTGTGCTTTGGCATTCACAGTCACGCCAAGGGATAGAATCAAACATCCAATAGCCAATTTAATCCGAGTCATGTATCCCCTTAGAAGCTTTAAATACTTCAAGTTCATTTGTCACAGGAGGTGGGAGCTGCAGATAAAATCCATCCTTTTGCATCGCTTCTCGGACTTTGTCGATATCGGCAATCGCCAGTTGTTTGTTACCGGCTAAATTAAAAGTCATGAATAACTCGGGTTTACCAAACATGGTTAATAATTGCTTAGGAACGTTTTCAAACTTATCTCGTTTGGCTATATAAAGGTATGTTTGTTCTTTTTTTAAGCTTTTATAAATATAGCACAGCATGTTTTGACTCTTTTTATTGTTTCGTTACAGATAAATGGGCAAACTATAGCAAAATAGATTGCATACCAACAATGTGCCACTAAAAAGACTAAAGTAATAGGAATAGTTAATCACATGGCCGAACCAGAAGTTGAAATAAAGGGAACGACATTTACGATCTCAGTCATTCATTTGATTGACAATGATTTGGAGCATATCAAACAGGTACTTGAGAAGAAAATGGCTCAAGCCCCAAAATTTTTTGCAACTGCACCGGTTATTGTAAATGTAAGTTTAGTTAATGAGTCGCTTGATTTTCCTGCATTGAGAAAGGCGATTAATGCCACTGGTTTTGTTATGGTTGGTGTAACAGGAACGCGAGATAGCGCTCAAAAACAGCTTTGCCACACGGCCAATATCCCAGTTTTAATTGCAGGTCGAGATGTCGAGCCTAAACCGATCGAAGCTCCTCAAGATGTGAGTATCGGTCAACCACCTAAAGTGGTTCGTGGGCAGGTCCGCTCAGGACAACAGGTTTATGCTAAAAATTGTGATTTAGTCGTTTTTGGTAGTGTTAGTAATGGCGCAGAAATTATAGCTGACGGCAGTATTCACGTTTATGGCGCCCTTAGAGGCCGAGCAATTGCCGGAGCTAGTGGACAATCAGATTGCATCATTTGTTGCCAAAGTCTGCAAGCTGAGTTGGTCTCAATAGCCGGACATTATCAATTATCAGAAAATCTGCAGCCTATGTGGCAGCAAGCATGTTGTATTGAACTACAGGAGCGGCAATTGACTTTTGCCCCTCTAAACTAAGTGTTGAAGGAATCATATGACCAAAGTTATCGTTGTGACTTCAGGTAAAGGTGGCGTAGGTAAAACTACATCCAGCGCTGCTATCGGCACAGGCCTGGCCGTTAAGGGCCATAAAACCATCATTATTGATTTTGATATTGGCTTGCGTAACCTCGATCTTATCATGGGGTGTGAACGGCGCGTGGTCTATGATTTTGTCAATGTCATAAACGGTGAAGCAACGCTTAATCAAGCGATGATCAAAGATAAACGTCTTGAAGGGCTCTATGTTTTACCGGCATCGCAAACTCGCGATAAAGACGCGCTCACCAAAGAAGGTGTGGAAAAGGTCATCAACGAGCTTAGCGAAAAAGGCTTCGAATACATCATTTGTGATTCTCCAGCAGGGATTGAAGCTGGCGCCATATTAGCTTTGTATTTTGCAGATGAAGCAATTGTTACCACTAACCCTGAAGTTTCATCGGTGCGAGACTCAGATAGAATATTGGGGATGCTCGCAAGTAAATCACGTCGCGCTGAACAAGGCCTAGAACCAGTAAAAGAACATTTACTACTGACGCGCTACAGCCCTACCCGCGTCCATCGCGGTGACATGCTAAGTGTTGAGGACGTCTGTGAAATTCTAGCAGTACCACTGTTAGGTGTGATACCCGAATCACAATCTGTGTTAAAAGCATCAAACTCGGGTGAGCCTGTCATTCTTGATGTTGAAAGTGACGCAGGACAAGCTTATCAAGATGCAGTTGAACGTTTATTAGGAAATCCGCTTGAACTTCGCTTTGTAAATGAGCAGAAGAAAGGTTTTTTCAGCAGGATTTTCGGAGGTTAGTGACACATGGCTTTAATTGATTACTTTCGTAGCAGCAATAAAAAAAGCTCCGCGAAGTTGGCCAAAGAACGTCTACAGATTATTGTGGCCCATGAACGCAGTGAGCGTTCAGGCCCTGATTACTTACCTGCACTAAAACAAGATATTTTGCAGGTTATTCAGCGCTATGTTCAGATTGACCCAGAGCAAATTCAGGTATCGCTGGATAATAAAGAGGCTGATTTATCTGTACTAGAGCTCAACATCACTTTGCCCGAAGATAGTAAAACTAAAGGCAAAACCAAATAACTTGATGCGCTCAACTAAACTATAAGCCCGCTTTTAGCGGGCTTAATCATATCAAGCGATTATAATGATGGCAGATACGGTTTCAAAACATCTTCTCGCCAACCATCGAGCAATGCAGGTTTTGGGCTAGTTTGTCGTTCTTGTTCTGAAAGTTTCCAGTGCCAAGTAAATAGTTCATGAATCAAACGTTTGGGAGCTAACACATCTGCTGGGATTCCAACATGTTGTTCTGCTTGAGTTGCCGCTTCACGAAATTGACTGAGCATAGGCTTGTAGTCTGGATAATCGACCATTCGCTTAATTTTGTCAGGCCATTGCTGCTCTGGTATTTGTTGAGCCTGCTTGACGATATGTAATAAAGTTTGAGCATGGATACGAAATGCTTGTGGTGAGATTCCGGTATTTTTTAAGTTATTTTTGCTAGCAGGCTGATACTTGGCAATTGCCCAAAGCGTGTCGGCATGAACCACTTTATTCACTGGCATATCTTTTTCAATAGCAGCTCGCAGGCGCCAAGCAGCTAATTGTTGAAGTACAGCAAGTTGCTGGCGAGATAATTTCCAAGCATTTTTTACATCAAGATAAGCGCTTTGTTCTTGCGGTTTTAAACAGCGCAGAGCCGCCACACGGGCACTTTCACTAAGCACATAGTCATACAAGCCTTTTTCCTTGAGCTCTTTGACTTGCAGTTCATACGCAGATTTGAGATAAATTACATCTTTGGAGGCATAATCTAATTGGCGCTCAGTCAATGGTCGAGCCAGCCAATCCGTGCGAGATTCCCCTTTATCGAGCAAGACGCCGGTGGTCTGTTGGATTAATCCTTGATACCCCAAGCTAATACCATGACCCAAAAATGAAGCTGCAATCTGAGTATCAAAGACCGATAAGCCGAACTGGCTCACATGAGGCGCCATGATTTCTAAGTCTTCACCAAACGCATGCAAAACCCAATGATGCCGCTCTAAACGTTGCCAAAATTTACACTCATCTAAATCATTTAAAACCGGATCGACTAGAAAACACTGATGACCGTCGAAGATTTGGATTAATCCCAATTTAGCGTAATACGTCCGAGTGCGGACGAACTCTGTATCGAGCATCAAAGTGGTGGAGCTCTGATCTAAAAATTCACAAAGAGCTGCCAGTTGAGAAGGTGTTTGAATAATCTGATAAGTCATAATTAACAATAAACAACGAACAAGTCGTCTACATCACTTGGAAAATTACTGTGTAGTCTAACAAAATTGCCGGATAAAGACTTGTCTTGCTTAATCTAACTGCTTATTTAATCAGCAATGATGAGTTAATTTGCTATCTAGGCCAAGGGCCACAATCAAAAGCATAAAAATGCCGTGGCAACGGATCTGGGTCAGGATTTATCTTTGGCCAAAGATAAAATGCTTTCGCATCAAGGCTTGGAACCTGCTGCTTAAGCTTGTCGATGGTAATGGTAGTTGGTGCGCTAATCTGCCCTTTTATCGAGATTGTCCGACCAGGGGCATAAATCATTGGATCTAAAAATTGTTTGAAATTAGCAACAAAACGCCCAGGACTATTATCCCCCACGACTTTGCCTTCATAATCGAGCTGTTGCATTACAACCTGAATTTGAGTGCCTTTGTCGCTGTTGTGAACCTTAGTAATACTCCCCTGCCAAAGCGCCCATTGCCCTTGGTGATTCGATTGCTTAGCTTGTTGATAAGAGGTATTTGTTTGATTATCGGATAACTGAACAGAGCGCGGAAGGCTACTACAACCAACCAGAAATAAACAGCCAAATAACCAAGCTGCTAATCCAACTCGTTTATGCATAAACATCAACACCAAATATTAAATTAATGTGGCTGCGTTTTGCCAACATATGAATTTCTTGATAAGCACGCAGCGCACCTTGTGCTTGAGCCGATGGCATGTCGTAACTAAGTGCATCGAACACAGATTCATCTGCAACAACTTGCAGTTTCCCCTGACTCGATTTTGACTTTTTCTGAGCACGTTTCTTAACCTTTTTAGAGCCTTTATTTGGGCTCTGTATCGGATAAGGTGCTTGATTTATGCCACCAACTCTCACGATTTATTCTCTCCCGGGGAGCTTTTTCCAGGTCACTTTGTCACGTAAATACACAGGCTGCGCATTTGCCGCTGGCGTTGTTTGACCATCAGCATAAAGCTTGTTAGCCAATTTAAGCATATCGTATGCGCGCGGAAGTGCAATATCTGTTTGGGTAACTAACGGATATTTTTCACTCAAAATATCGCGATAGGTTTCCCACCCAGTTCCCACTGCAACGCCTGACATCTCGCTGGCAACTTCCAGTTCATCAGGGGCTATTACTTGTTCGGTTTGTTCGATGGTTGCAATACCTTGATGATTGGAAAAAATCGCGTGATAAATTTCGCCCATTCTGGCATCAATTGCCGCCACAACCCTATCTACATTGCAATTATCTATCGCTTGCTGAGCCATTGCGGCAAGCGTTGAGACGCCAACCATGGGCAATTCTGCTCCAAACGCAAGCCCCTGAGCTGCAGCGACGCCAATTCGTACTCCGGTAAAACTACCAGGCCCCTGACCAAATGCTATGGCATCTAGCTCATTCAAGCTGACATTGGCTTGATTTAACACTTGCTCAACCATCGGTAAAATTTTCTGCGTGTGTTCACGTGGGCATTTCTCAAAGTGCGAGTAGATTTTTCCCTGCCAACTAAGTGCAACAGAACATGCTTCAGTGGCTGTATCAAGGGCTAATATATTAATGTTCAAGTTTTGGTTCATGAATTTACATCACTTATTGCGGAATTTTCCGCATGATTCATCTGACTAACAAACTGTTCCACCAGCTCTAAATCGCGACTGCGCCGCATCGGTGGCAGGCTTTGTAAAAATAGCTGACCGTAATGACGATTCACCATGCGATTATCACAGATGACAACAACACCTCGATCACTTGTATCTCGAATAAGTCGCCCAACGCCCTGTTTTAGGGTAATAGCGGCTTGCGGCAAATAGACTTGTTGAAACGGGTCGCCTCCTCGAAGGCGGCAATCTTCACTTTTGGCACGCATCAGCGGGTCATCAGGCGATGCAAATGGAATTTTATCTATCACCACAAATGACAATGCCTGCCCACGGACATCGACTCCTTCCCAAAAAGAGCCTGTGGCAACCAAAATAGCATTACCCGCTTTAATAAATTGGTTTAACAATATCCCTTTTGCAGCCTCACCTTGGGTTAGAACCGGAAGTGTTGTTTTCTCGTGCAAAAGCCCTGACAGGCGCTGAATCATTGCATGGCTGGTGCATAAAAAGAAGCATCGCCCACCGTTTTTCTCTATAATCGGCAGCAATTTTTGGACAATTACTTTTTCAAATCCTGGCGAACCAGGATCAGGCAAATAGCGAGGCACACACAATAAAGCTTGGTGAGAAAAATCAAAAGGGCTTTCGAGCATTAGCTGCTCAGAGCCATCAACACCTAATTGACTGACAAAATGATCAAACCCTTGATTAACGGCTAAAGTTGCACTGGTAAAAATCCATGAAGCATCACGTTCATCGAGTTCTTTACGAAATCGCTCGGCAATATTAAGCGGCGTAATATTCAGTGAAAAATGCAATCTTGAAGTATCGTACCAATAGCTGAATCCCGTCACTTGCGTGTTCTGCATTTTCTCTAATAACACTTGCAGCTGGGCGACTCGCTCAAAAAGATGATCACCTAATTCACTGCGTGACAAAGCAAGCTTTAATAACTCATAAACAAATTGCAGGTCATCTGTTAACCGCTTTAGCTGTTGGCTAAATTTTGGTTTGTTTAATAGTGGTCGCCAATCCCCGCGCTCTTTCTCACCTTCAAATGCCAAACGAGTATCTTGGGCACTTACTCGTAATTTAGCCCCCGCTTTTGCAAGCTGCGCCATATCTTTTAATTCGGTTCGATAGAGCAGTTCGATATCTTTGCAAAGGTCGCTGATCATTCGGCTAGAAAATGTCTGACCAAAATATTGGGTCGCAATATCGGGCAATTGGTGGGCTTCATCAAAAATATAAGCGTCGGCCTGTGGCAACAGCTCACCAAAACCTGTTTCTTTGACTGCCATATCGGCGAAAAAAAGGTGATGATTGATCACAATGATCTGCGCTTGCATCGCTCGGTTTCGAGCCTTGACTAGCGGGCAATCAGAATAACTAGGACATTCTCTACCCAGACAATTGTCATTGGTACTCGTAATCAATGGCAATAATTCTGATTTTTCGGCCAGCGGCCCTAGTTCAGAGATATCACCATCAGCGCTGGTTACCGACCATTGTCGAACCCGTGCTAAGTCTGCCAGCAATTGCTTGTCCATATCACGCGACTGCTGCATAAAATGACTTAAACGCTCAATGCACAAATAATTATTACGGCCTTTTAATAACGCCACAGGACGAGAATATCCAAGGGCTTTGACCATTGTCGGCAAATCTTTATGGAAGAGTTGATCTTGAAGCGCTTTAGAACCGGTACTAATGACAATTTGTTGATCACTATGCAACGCAGGAACCAGATAAGCGAATGTCTTACCGGTTCCTGTTCCAGCTTCAACTAATAAGATTTTTTTACGCTTGAGTACGTCTGATACTGCTTGTGCCATCTTTTGCTGGGCTTTGCGTGGTGAAAATCCAACAATATTTTTCGCTAGCAGTCCCTCAGGCGCAAAATAATCTTCTTTCAAGTTCTAAAGCCTAATTTGTTACAAAGGCTTATTATGACAAAAACAGACCCTGCTCGCATCTATACAAATAGATCAATTTCGTGATCCGTTAATTGCGCTTTGGTTTTGTCTTTATGCTCTTTATCACTTGTTTCTGCCTTATTACGAGCATTTTTAAGATTCGTATTTTTCTCGCCTTTACTGTCCTGACGATTGCCATCCGAATCTTTAACCTGTCGTAAAGGTGGCCCAGTAGGCCGCTGAATGACAGGAGGAATGAGATCATTTAAAGGCATATCAATTCCCCAAATCGGTTATGACATTACTTATATCGACCAAAAAATGATCTCTCTTAATTTATTTCACTTTATTGTGAAAAAGAGTTTGCTTTTTTCAATTGGGTTGTTACTGTAGATATACATTAACCAATTTACCAAAAGACCCGTAATGTTAAACATCGTCGTTAAACATCATCACCATCATCACCATCCCGAATAGGTCTTTCAGGAGAATTGGTGCTGGAAGACTCGTAGAGGCTTCCGGCGGTTGACAGACATTTTTAAACCCTTGGAAGCTCAATCTTCCAAGGGTTTTTTAATTTTATATGTCAGGGGATCAACCAAATGTCAGAGCAACAACGTTTACGAATCGCAATTCAAAAGTCTGGTCGGCTGAGTAAAGACTCGCAGCTTATGTTCAAAAACTGCGGCATGAAAGTTAACTTACGCGAACAGCGCCTTATCGCCCACTGTGAAAATATGCCAATCGATATTTTGCGAGTTCGAGATGATGACATTCCGGGCTTAATTATGGACGGCGTGGTCGATGTAGGGATTGTTGGCGAAAACGTCCTCGAAGAAGAAACACTACTGCGCCAAAGTCAGCAAGAATCTACCGAATTTAAAACTCTGACGCGACTTGATTTTGGTGGTTGCCGATTGTCTCTTGCCGTTCCTGAAGATTTTGAGTTCAAAGGTCCTCGCTCCTTGGCTAATTTGCGAATTGCAACAACCTATCCTGGGTTACTTAAGCGCTACATGGACACCCAAGGCATTGACTACACCAATATCATGCTCACAGGTTCCGTCGAAGTAGCACCTAGGGCTGGATTAGCAGATGCCATTTGTGACTTGGTCTCAACTGGCGCAACTCTTGAAGCCAATGGCCTAAAAGAAGTCGAAGTTATCTATCGCTCTAAAGCAACGCTCATTCAATCATCCAACGTTCTAAGCCCATCAAACCAAGCTCTTTTAGATAAATTGTTACTGCGTATTCAAGGAGTCATGCAGGCTAAAGAAAGCAAATACATCATGTTGCATGCGCCTAAAGCAAAATTAGAAGAAGTCATTGAATTAATGCCTGGCAGTGAACGCCCTACTTTGCTGCCTTTAGCTGGACGCGATGATTTAGTCGCAGTGCACATGGTGAGCACTGAAAACCTATTCTGGGAAACAATGGAAGCACTCAAAGAGTTAGGTGCAAGTTCAATTTTGGTTATGCCAATTGAAAAAATGATGGAGTAGTCTCATGCAAACGCTAATTTGGAACCAACTGAACGAAGAACAAAAACAAAGTTCACTCCAGCGTCCGGCAATCAGCAATGCAAAAGAAATTAGCCAAATTGTTGCGCAAATCATAAATCAAGTTAGAACAGAACAAGACCGCGCACTTAAACAATTGACTGAAAAATTTGACAAGGTCGCACTAGATCAACTGCAAGTCAGTCAAGAGCAGATACTACGCGCGGGTGATAATTTGAGTGATGAATTTAAACAGGCGATAAAGCTTGCCAGTGGCAATATCTCAAAATTTCATCAAGCTCAGAAACCCAAGCCAACCATGATTGAAACCCAACCGGGTATTCGTTGTGAACTGCGCTTTAGTGCTCTTGAAAAAGTGGGACTCTATGTTCCAGGCGGCAGTGCCCCGCTGCCATCAACAGTGATGATGTTAGCCATTCCAGCCAAAATTGCTGGGTGTTCAAAAATCATTCTCTGCTCTCCTGCCCCCATTAACGACGCTATTCTTTATACCGCGCACATGTGCGGCGTTGATGAAATTTATTCAATCGGTGGTGCTCAAGCCGTAGCAGCAATGGCCTATGGAACACAATCCGTTCCTAAAGTTGATAAAATTTTGGGTCCGGGCAACGCCTTTGTGACCGAAGCTAAACGACAAGTATCGCAAGACTACCAAGGTGCGGCGATGGATTTACCTGCCGGTCCATCAGAGGTGTTAGTCATTGCCGATTCAAAAGCAAACCCAGCGTTTGTTGCAGCGGATCTGCTCTCTCAAGCTGAACACGGCCCTGACTCTCAAGTTATTCTCGTCAGTGATAGCGCTGACTTGGCAGCACAAGTTAGTAAAGAAGTCGATAGACAGACTGAGCTATTAGAACGGCGCGAGATTGCCAAAAAAGCACTGGCCAACAGCCGCGCAATTATCGTTGATTCTCTTGAGCAAGCCATGGATGTAGCAAATAGCTATGGCCCTGAACACTTAATTATTCAAACAGAACAACCTCGTCAGTTACTGGCTCGAGTCAAAAGTGCTGGCAGTGTATTTCTAGGCGCTTGGACGCCTGAATCAGTGGGTGATTATGCAAGCGGAACCAACCACACACTGCCAACTTATGGTTATACCCGAACTTATTCAAGTTTAGGTACCGCCGATTTTATGAAACGTTATACCGTTCAAGAACTAAACGAGCAAAGCCTCAACGACTTAGCCCCAACAGTTATTGAAATTGCTAACGCAGAAGGTTTAAGTGCGCACCGCCGAGCGGTCACGCTTCGCATTGGACAGGAGAAATAGTCATGCCAACACAACAGCTCGCCCGTACCTGTGTGCAATCATTAACGCCTTATCAATCGGCGCGAAGAATCGGCGGAGTCGGCAATATCTGGTTAAACGCCAATGAAAGTCCAGACAGTGCCGACTATCCATTAGCCGAACTGCGTTTGAATCGCTATCCAGAATTTCAGCCCCCAGAATTAATTAACGCTTATGCACAATACGCTGGTGTCAGTGCTGAGCAAGTTTTAGCAACGCGCGGCGCAGATGAAGCGATCGATGTTTTAATTCGGACTTACTGCGAACCAGGCCAAGATCAAATCGTTATCAATCCACCAACTTACGGCATGTATGCTATCAGCGCCGAAACATTTGGGGTTGATGTTATAAAGCAACCTTTAGATGATGATTTCAATCCTGACTATCAAGCACTTGCCAAGGCGAATGCCAAAATCATTTTTATCTGCTCGCCGAACAACCCAACAGGTAATTTAGTCGATATTGAGGCGCTTCGCACATTGGCAAAAGCCCAGCAAGATAAAGCAATTATTGTTGTGGATGAAGCCTACATTGAATTTAGCCCTCAAGCCACTGCCAGTGGGCTTATCCAAGAGTTCGATAACATCGTAATTTTGCGAACGCTCTCAAAAGCATTTGCCCTTGCAGGTGCTCGCTGCGGCTTTGTGCTGGCGCAAAATGAAGTGATAAGCATGCTAGCTAAAGTGATTGCGCCTTACCCGGTTCCATCTCCTGTTGCATCGGTGGCAACTGGCGTACTAACGCAGGGCCTTTCAAGCATGCAAGCGCGCGTTGCTGAGTCAAATCGCTTACGTGCTGAGTTTGTTAACCAGATAGCCAAGCTTAACTGTGCGGATACTATTTTCTCGGCAACCGGTAATTATGTGTTAGTTCAGTTTAAAGCTGATTTGTTCGATAAAATCGCTCAGCGTGGCATTGTGCTGAGAAACTTCGCTGATAAACCCCGTCTTGAACGCTCGATTCGCGTCACCATCGGTAATCAACAAGAGATGGAACAAACGCTAGAAGCGATTAAAGAATTATCACAAATGCTGCTGGGAGAAACATGCCAATGAGTGCACAAAAGATCCTTTTCATTGACCGCGATGGAACGCTAATTGAAGAACCACAAAGCGATAAACAAGTGGACTCTTTGGAAAAACTTAAATTTGAACCATTTGTTATCCCAGCACTATTAAAGCTCATCGGAGCTGGTTTTAAACTCGTTATGGTCAGTAACCAAGACGGATTGGGAACAATAAGCTTTCCAAGTGAAGATTTCGAAAAGCCACATAATGCAATGATGGAGCTGTTTAATTCGCAAGGGATTACATTCAATGATGTTCTAATTTGTCCTCATTTACCCGAAGAGAATTGCAGTTGCCGTAAACCGAATTTAGGCTTAGTTCAACCGTATCTTACACAAGGCAAAGTCGATTTTACTAAAAGTGTGGTCATCGGCGATCGTCCAAGTGATATGCAACTTGCCCAAAATATGGGGATCACTGGCATATTATATGACCGCGATAGCAACAATTGGCAAGCTATCACTGAAGAGCTCACCGCAACTGCACGCAAAGCAAAAGTACAGCGTAACACCAGTGAAACACAGATTAGCGTTGCGGTTGATTTAAACTCTCGCGCCAAAAGTACTATCAACACAGGGATTGGCTTTTTCGATCACATGCTCGATCAGATAGCAACCCATGGCGGTTTTTATCTCGATTGTCAGGTCAAAGGTGACTTATATATTGATGACCATCACACCATCGAAGATACTGCATTGGCGCTAGGTCAGGCTTTAGAACAAGCTTTAGGTGATAAACGCGGAATTAATCGATTCGGCTTTACACTACCAATGGATGAAGTCTTAGCTCAATGCGCTATCGATCTCTCGGGACGGGCATTTTTAAAATTTGATGCATCTTTTAATGAGTCGCAAGTTGGGCAAATGACTACCGAGATGGTGCCTCACTTTTTTCGCTCGCTTGCTGATTCACTGCACTGTACCTTGCACCTTAGTGCCAGTGATGGAAATACACACCACGTTGTTGAATCACTATTTAAGTGCTTTGGGCGCGCATTAGGCCAAGCCATTACTCAAACGAGTGACGTTCTTCCGAGTAGCAAAGGAGTGTTGTAATGAACATTATCGTTGATACAGGTTGTGCGAATCTTTCATCAGTACGTTTTGCAGTGGAACGTTTGGGGTTTGACGTTGCGATTAGCGCCGATCCCAAGCTGATTTTAAGTGCAGACAAAGTCTTTCTTCCCGGCGTTGGAACCGTTGCTGCAGCCATGCAACAACTGCAAGAAAAGCAGCTTATTGAAGTCGTACAATCGGTCAAAGCACCTCTTTTGGGAATTTGCTTAGGGATGCAGATTTTAGTTGAATCATCATTTGAAGGTGGTGCGCAAGTTGCTAAAACTGCTCAAGATTGCTTAGGGCTAATCCCGGGAACTATTACTAAATTAGAGCCCAAGCAAGATTTGCCGCTACCTCATATGGGCTGGAACCAAATTAAACCAAGCGATCACCCGCTATTTGCCAATATCGACCCACAAAGCTTTTTCTATTTTGTGCACAGCTACGCGTTAAGTGTTAGTGATGCCACAATCGCTGAGTGCGATTACGGTGGGCCATTTTCAGCGGCCATTGGCAAAGACAACTTTATGGGCGTGCAGTTTCACCCTGAGCGCAGTGGCAAAGCCGGCGCGCAACTTATCAAAAATTTCTTGGAGATGTAGATGATCATTCCAGCTCTAGATTTAATTAATGGGCAAGTCGTTCGTCTCTATCAGGGCGACTACCAACAACAAACAACTTATAGCGATGATCCGCTTAGCCAGTTTTTAAGTTACCAAAATCAAGGCGCCAGTGTTTTGCATCTCGTTGATCTTGATGGCGCCAAAGACACAACGGCTCGTCAGCTTAGTGTAATACGCCGCCTTATCAGCAAAACTCATGTAAAGGTCCAAGTCGGTGGTGGCATTCGTGATGAAAATGATCTTCATGATCTCCTCGAAGCAGGAGCTGCCCGAGTCGTTATTGGTTCAATGGCAGTGAAACAACCTGAGATTGTAACCAAATGGATAGAACGTTATGGCAGTGAACAAATCGTCTTAGCGCTTGATGTAAATATTAATGCTCAAGGTGAAAAACGAGTCGCTGTATCAGGCTGGCAAGATGACAGTGGCACTCAAATTGAGACGCTGCTTGATCACTATTTAGCACACGGGCTCAAACACGTTTTGTGTACTGATATTTCACGAGATGGCACATTACAGGGCTCTAATATCGCGATGTATAAAGAGCTTTGTCAGCGTTACCCAACGATCCAATTTCAGTCTTCTGGAGGAATCGGCTCGCTTAAAGATATCGCAGAGCTACGTTCCACCGGTGTGGCCGGAGTGATCGTGGGCAAGGCGTTGCTAGAAGGTAAGTTTACCGTTGAGGAGGCCATCAAATGTTGGCGAAACGAATAATTCCCTGTCTGGACGTTCGCGATGGTCAGGTTGTCAAAGGTGTTCAATTTCGCAACCATGAAATTATCGGTGATATCGTCCCTCTAGCTAAACGATACGCGCAAGAAGGCGCTGATGAGCTGGTTTTTTATGATATTACGGCCAGTAGTGATCGCCGAGTCGTGGACAAAAGCTGGGTGAGTCGAGTGGCTGAAGTGATTGATATCCCCTTTTGTGTCGCTGGTGGGCTCAAAACAGAAGAAGACGTTGCCCGCACTCTGATGCATGGCGCGGATAAAGTTTCCATTAACTCACCAGCGTTAGCTGACCCAACCCTTATTACAAGGCTTGCTGATCGTTTTGGCGTGCAATGTGTGGTGGTTGGCATCGATAGTTACTTTGACGATGCCAGTGGTCAATATCAGGTCAAGCAATTTACTGGCTCTGAAAAATCCACCGTCACCACGGGTTGGAATACCGTAGATTGGGTTAAAGAAGTTCAAGCGCGAGGCGCGGGCGAAATCGTACTCAACATGATGAATCAGGACGGCGTGCGCCAAGGTTATGACCTTAAACAACTTAAAATGGTCCGCCAAGTTTGCAAAGTCCCTCTCATTGCCTCTGGTGGAGCTGGAGAAATGGTTCATTTCGCTCAAGCATTTAAAGAAGCAGATGTCGATGGCGCGCTTGCAGCAAGCGTATTTCACAAACAAATTATCAATATTGGTGAGCTAAAAGCCTACCTTAATAATGAACAAGTGGTTGTCAGATTATGAAAAATGAGTTGTTAGAAAAAGTTGATTGGCAAAAAGTTGATGGTTTAATTCCCGCTATTATCCAAGACATACACAGCGGCCAGGTTTTGATGTTGGGATACATGAACCAAGACGCGTTAGCTAAAACCTTAACCGAAGAAAAAGTGACCTTTTTCTCTCGTAGCAAACAACGTCTTTGGACCAAAGGCGAAACTTCCGGGAATTTTTTGAATCTTAAATCGATTCAGCTCGACTGTGACAACGACACGCTTTTAGTGGTTGTTGAACCCATTGGTCCAACTTGCCATACTGGAACAACCAGTTGTTTTGGCAACGAAAACCCTTCGGACTTAGGCTTTATAGCTGAACTTGAGGCGGTGATAGCAAGCCGTCATGGCAGCTCACCAGAGCAGAGCTATACCGCTCGCTTATTTGCTGCTGGAACCAAACGAATGGCCCAAAAAGTCGGTGAAGAAGGCGTAGAAACAGCTTTGGCAGCAACCGTTAAAGACAGAAATGAGCTAACCAATGAAAGTGCCGATTTGTTATTCCACCTATTGGTATTGCTTGAAGATGCAAAATTACCTCTTCGTGAAGTAATCGCTTGTTTAAAAGCACGGCATAAATAAACCATCACATTCTCTCATGAAGGGCTGAGATTATCTTCATGAGCTTTTCATTTTATCAAGGTGGTGCCAACAGCGCCGCCAAGGTAAAATAATAGCTCAGTTATATAATTAGGTCCTTCATGCAGTTATTTCGACATCTGAGCTGGTTCTTTCGCCGTTACTGGCATACCTATTCACTCGCTCTTATTATGCTCTTTAGCGTGGGTTTGATTAATATGGCCATTCCTTGGATGATTGGCCGAGCCATTGATAGGCTTTTAGCAACCCATCAGCTCGCAAATACAATTCACTACCTGTACCTACTTGCACTGGCTGGCGTGAGCGTCTATTGGCTGCGCTTTGGTTGGCGACGGCTGCTGTTTGGTACATCCTATAAACTGGGGAATATCCTGCGTGAGCGCTTTTATCAACGACTCACTAAACAGGGCCAAGCTTTTTATAGCGAGCATTCCACCGGGGACTTAATGGCCAGAGCCACCAATGATATTGATGCGATTGAGACCGCCGCTGGAGAAGGAATTTTATCCGGCTTTGATGGCATGCTGACCTTCATCTTGGTCTTGATTATGATGTTTGTCTTTATTGATTGGCGACTTGCCATTTTAGCGCTGTTACCCTTCCCTTTTATGGGCGCTAGTTTTTATCGATTATCTAATTTAATTCATCGTCAGTTTAAAGACACGCTCGATAAGTTCTCTCGACTTAATGAACAGACTCAACAATCCATGGTTGGGATCCGAATGATCAAATCCATGGGCCGTGAATCAATTGAAAAACACGATTTTAATCAGATTGCTGAAAACGCTGCATCAAGTAACTATAAGGTTGAGCGATCAGATGCCAAATTTAGCCCCACGATTAAACTATGTCTGGGCTCGGCAATGCTTATCACGCTGCTCGCCGGTGGTTGGCAAATTCATGAAAAAGAGCTCACAGTCGGCCAGTTAACCAGCTTTACGATGTACCTAACTCAATTGATTTGGCCGATGTTTGCCTTTGGTTGGTTAATGAATATTCTCCAGCGAGGCAACGCAGCAATGGGCCGTTTACACGAGCTGCTCTCAGTGCCTGACAGCATTGTCGATAATGGTAGCGAATGCCCTGATAACGCTCACATTGAGCTGGTTGATCTTAGCTTTAGTTATCCTGGCGATGAACACCTATCATTAAGTCATATCAACCTTGATATTTATGAAAACAAAGTGCTAGCGATTGCAGGCCCTACCGGCTCAGGCAAGTCTACGCTGCTTAAATTATTAATGCGTTATTGGGAAGCGCCCAAAGGTCAACTGCTTGTTGCACAAAAGCCGATTACTCGTTATCAGTTAAGCGCGCTGCGCGCCCTATTTGCTTATGTACCGCAAGATTCATTTTTATTTAGCGCAACCATTGCTGAGAATATTCGGATGGGACGACCCGATGCTAGCGAAGAGCAAATTTATGAAGCCGCCCGTGTTGCAGCAATTCACGACGATATTTTAGGCTTTGAAAAGGGCTATGACACCCAAGTCGGCGAACGCGGTGTCACGCTATCAGGAGGCCAGCGGCAACGTCTGGCGATAGCCAGAGCACTCATTAGTGATGCCCCAATTTTAATGTTAGATGACGCGCTTTCGGCGGTCGATGTTCATACCGAACAAAAGATCATCCAGCACCTGAGAAGTCGTAAAAATCAAACCGTCATTATCGTTAGCCATCGCCTGTCAGCGTTAGAGCATGCAGATGAAGTCGTAGTACTTCATCACGGTAAGATTAATGAGCGAGGTTCGCATTTATCACTGATAGAACAAGATGGCTGGTATGCGCGAATGGCTACTTATCAGCAAATGGAACAAGCGATAGGGAATACGCAACATGACTGAGTTAAACAAGAAAAAATCAGCCTCTTCATCCGGCTCGTTTCGATTGCTGATGAGTTATGTTTTTGCTGATCGTGCCCTATTTATTAAAGCTGTATTACTGGTAGTACTGGCAACAGGTTTAGATGTGTTAGGGCCAATCTTGAGTAAAGTGTTTATTGACAACTTTATCGTGCCTGATAACTATCCACTGTGGCCAATTGTTGGAATAATCAGTGCTTTTATTGTCACCACGGTGTTGGGAACATTTTTACAATATCAGCAGACCCTAAAATTTATCAATATCGCACTGAATGCTGTGCTTGATATTCGCAAACGTGTTTTTGCCCATGTGTTAAAATTGCCAATGGCTTTTTTTGACAAGGCGCGCACGGGCCAATTAGTGAGCCATATTACGAACGATACGGAATCTATTAAAGATATTTACGTTCAGTTTTTAGCCAATGTGATGTCTAACGTGATATTGCTTATCGGCATTTTAACCGCAATGGCGATTTTGAATGTGCAATTGATGCTAATTGCCTTGCTCTTATTGCCAACTGTCGGTGGGATGATTTTTATCTATCAGCATTTCAGCGGTAAAATTGTCGCGAAAAGTCGGCAATTACGCTCTGATATTAATGCTACCATTAGCGAATCCATCGCTGGCATGTCGGTCATTCAAGCGACCAATCAACAGCACTCAAAACTCGCTCAGTTTAATGAAACCAATCGCGACTACTATCAGACTCGCTTACAGACCATAAAAATTGCGTCATTTTTGCTACGTCCAGCAATTAATTTGCTGAGTATTTTAGTGTTGGTTGGTGTGGTATGGGTCTTTGGCAGACAGGTCGTTGAAGGTGTGGCACAAATTGGTGTTCTGTATGCTTATCTTAATTATCTAGGGCGTTTTACCGAACCGCTTGCTGAGATTACTCAACGTTTCAGCCTTTATCAGCAAGCAATGGTGGCAGGTGATCGAGTTTACAAACTGCTCCAAGAACCTGCTTTAGAGCATTTTGCCGAGCATGGCGCTGCCATTGAACATGGCAAGTTAGCTGTTCGTGAACTCTCGTTTGGCTATAATCAAGACCAACATGTGCTCAAAAATATTAATATCGATATCCAAAGTGGCGATTTCTATGCCATCGTCGGTCATACCGGGAGTGGTAAAAGTACCCTATTAAGCTTGCTTCTTAATTTTTATCAGCCACAACAAGGTGAAATAAGAATTGATGAGCACCCTCTTACCAGCTTTGATCATGATACATTGCGAAACGGGGTTGGATTTATTCCGCAAGAACCCTTTATTCTGGCCTCTTCCATTTATGAGAATATTGATATGGGCCGCTCATTAGGGCAAAGCTCTGTTGAGAGAGCTGCTCGTGAAGCGCATTTAGATGAAGTTATCGAACAAATGCCAGAGGGTTATCAGACCCAACTAGGCGAAGGTGGCCTGCGTTTATCAACGGGCCAACGCCAGCAGTTGATTATCGCCCGCGCCCTTGCTGGCTCCCCTAAAATATTACTGCTCGATGAAGCCACAGCAAATGTGGATTCAGAAACAGAACAAGTCGTACAAAAAGCACTGAATCGGCTAAGAGGTAAAGTAACCATGATTGTTGTCGCTCACCGCCTTTCAACAATTAGTCATGCCGACAACATCTTAGTTTTGGACAAAGGTGAACTTGTCGAGCAAGGTAACCACCGCCATTTGATGCAAGTTAAAGGTGGTATTTATCGCTCGATGTATGAACTACAATTGCAGGAGCGCAAACTCGCTCAACTGCAAGAATGATTAATTTGGACAGCCATGGGTTAATAATGAATATGTCGCACTGCAAACGTTGGCATATTCAACCCATTGGGTCGGCATTGAGTGTTGATATCTTGAAATAAATGCGCGGTATAGGCCATATTTAAAATAGATGATATCGGCACTCATTGTTGGGCCTTGGTAATGGACCTTTCTTTTCTTATCCACCCAAACATCAAGCTGACCTTTATTTGATTTAAACCAACTCACCCGCACAGCAATATCATGCCAACGATTGGTTAGGCTCGACCAAGCAATGAGTGGTTTTTCATAATTGGGCTTAATTCGAAGATGGCGGACTAATGCATAGCCTTTATCGTTTAACTCAAAAATCCAAGCTGGTTTGGCATTTTTTTGGTGAAACTGTCCCAGCGCAACTTTGGCAGGATAAATATTAATAAATTGATTGGGTAGATAAAATTGCCAGTGATACCAGATGGTCTGCCCTTCATGAGTTGTTTTATGACGTTCAGAAAGCTCACTACGCTCTCTATCTTCTTTACAGTCATTCCAACCGTGACTTGCAGCACAATCACCTGGGCGCACTTCAAAACGCTCAATATATGCAGCCGGTGCCGAACTAGCTACAACCACCTTATAACCCCACGATGAATCATTAAGTGAGCGCATCAAAGGATCTAACAGACCATGTTGTAACGGCTTAGCAAAAGTAGATTGTGATAATACATAAGTAAAAATAGCAACCCATATGAATGGTTTCATTTATTGCTCCCATTAAAAAACCACCTCGTTTGAGGTGGTTTTTCAGCCTAGCAACAAAACTTCTTAATTAGAAGCGATAACCTACACCAACGCCTAACAGCCATGGGTTTAAGCTACCAGATGCACTTACATTATTGCCACTGACAACTGTATTAACTTTGGTACGCAAGAATAATTTTTTAACATCAAGGTTAACTGACCAATTGCCTGCGATTGCATAGTCAAAACCTGCTTGAAATGCATAGCCAAACCGATCTTTATAGTCGATAGATGAGTTTGCACTACCCGTATCTTCAGCAAAGAAATGAGTATAGTTAATACCTGCACCGACATAAGGGCTAAAACGCTGTTTTGGCATAAAGTGGTATTGCAGTGTTAATGTTGGTGGTAATAACCGCACAGTACCTAAATCAACTTTACTTGAACTTCCAGCATTCCATTTTACATCGTGTTTCGTAGTCCCCGCGATCAATTCCGCAGCGATATGATCGGTAAAGAAATATGAAAAATCGAGCTCAGGTACAACGTCATTATTTACATCAGCACTACCGGCAATTGAGCCTGTAATATCTTCGTTAGGCACAACATCTAGAATACGGGCACGGATTAAAAAATCACCTGCAGATTTTGGTTTAAAATCAGCCGCATTTGCAGTTGATACAGCAAGAAGTGACGCAGAAAGCACAGTCAGAGCCATCCATGAAGGACGAACGTTGAGTCTCATAAAGATATCTCCAGAATCTATTTATTATGTGGGTGTAAAAATGCCTTTTTAACGCATTATTTATATTGATCGATATCAAGTAGATCTGGGTTAATTTTCATAAACCCTCAATTCGTTTAAAGAATATGCAACGAGTCACATTTATAACTAACAATAACTCAACGAATTGTTAAATAAATGTATAAATTTACTTTAAATGTATTAGAAATAATTAATAAGAAATAGCGATATAAATAGATTGAATACAAATAAATAATGATTTTATAAATAAAGGAGGAATAAACTAAGTTATCAATAAATATTATATTAAATAAATGTTAATAACTTGGTTTATTTATGGAGTGAGATTTTAACAAATAATTAAACAGTGATAAGCTCAATGGGTTGTTGCTTTAAGAAAGCAATATCATCCGCTGGTGCATCTTGACTTGTAACCAGCAAATCAAATGCACCAATCGAACCACCTAGTGTCGATGGAAATATAAGCCCAAATTTACTCGCATCTGTTAAGACAATATTGCGACGCTGTTTAGCTAAAATTGCATCAACCACATCGGCACGCATCATATCTCGGCTCGTAAAACCAGTATCCTGATGAAAACCATCAATCCCAATGAATGCCGTACTAAAATGAACTTTTTCTATGCAATAACGAGTAAGCGGCCCCACTAAACTCTCGCCTTGATGTTGATAGACACCACCAAGCAAAATAATATTGGAGTTGGTACTACGTAGCAGATGAGCTATGTAGGCACTCGAGGTAATCAATGTGACATCTTCGCGTTCGGCAAGCTCTCGAGCTAGCAATGCATTGGCACTGCCTCCTTCGATCATCACTGTTTCACCAGGCTCAACTAACGCTGCTGCTCGTTGTGCTAGCTTTTGTTTGGTGCCAAAGCGCACTTCCATCTGCTGGGCTATATCGTCGTTATCAATAGCGACCGCTGCACCGTGAATACGCTTCACGTAGCCAAGTTGCTCTAAGTAATTAAGGTCTTGTCGAATCGTGACCTCAGAAACGCCAGTGTGTTCAGAAAGTTCTGAAACAGTGATTCTGTATCGTTGGTTTACAATTTGGATAATTTCACTACGTCTGGCGTTCATTTTTGTCTCATTGTTAATGAATTTTTCGATTTTCTTACGCATGCAAGATAATCGAAATAGATTTTATCGCTAACAAAGGACAATAATCAACCGCTATCTATTATTCTTTTCATTTAATTTATTTATTCTTTTTAATACTTAAAAAATAATAAATATGTATAAGGCAACTACTTAAAAACAATAAATACCCCTTTTTATATAAGGGATTAACATCTTAATTTTTATTTAAATCTTAAGACATGCTTTAATAAGCAATAAAACATTATTAATAAAGTCACTGAAAATATTAAAATTTAATCGAACCTTTTTATGGATACATTAGTTATTAATTGTATTGATGATGAAGAAAATCTATATGATATAAAACATGCCAGTAAGTCGTTGTTTGCCCATAAAATCATCGCAAAGTTATTGTTCGTAGCATTTAAGTGACTGATGACCCAATGTTTATGGCAAAGAGCACATCATCAGAGCCAACAGTCGTTTCGAACAGCTGCTCTGACACATAAAAATTAGTATTATTAATAAGTTATAAAAAGGAAGAGCTTTTAATGAAATGAGTCTTAACCACCAAACGTTGACAGTTTCTAGCCAGTGGTAAAACCTTGACTGTCCCATTGATAGTTATCTTCAACTTCTAGTGAAGTCACTTTTGCCGCAGGGGATGCGTGATTTAGAAATTGAATAAACTTATCGACCTGCTCTTGTTGCCCTTTCGCAACGACTTCAACACGGCCATCGCGAAGATTTTTGGCAAAACCAGCGAGGCCTAAACGCCTCGCTTCAAGCATTGTGTAATAACGATATCCTACGCCCTGAACTCGACCAGATACGTAAATATGTTTACAAATTACCATGGTTTATACCAAAGCATTCAATAAGCCTTTTCCGTTACCCAGTCGTTTGCCTAATTCAACCGGCTGAACATAATACCGATTTAACTCGCCTTGCTCATCTTGGCTATTAATTTCATTAAAGCCGAAACGTTGCCATAACTGACGAAGCTTATTGTGATAGCAATTACACAATAAAATGAGTTGGTTATAACCTTGAGAGACACTTTGCTGATAGGCCCAATCCAGCATTTTTTCTGAATAACCTTTTCCAGAAGATTCTCGAGTTACCGCCAATTTATGGACAAACAGGCTGGCACGGCGCTGTGATTCACTAATCTGAGGCCAGTGGCAACGATTATTAAAAATCATGGCAGCAACAGGCTGCTTATCAACATAGCCCAAAAAAAGTTCGTCAATTCGATAGTGCGCTAAAATTGTGTGCGGAACAATCTGTTGGCGATCCCAAAAGGCCTCGCCATCATTTTCAAACCAGCGAGTTGCATCCATTAAAATTTCGCAAAATTTATAAAGATCAATCGCTCGTACAGCACGAACTTCAAATGATTGCGCGATATTATTCATATCTTATTCATACCTTATTGGCTTATACGAACATCAGCCAATATATTTATACCTACATTTTTAATGGCTATAGCATATCAGACTTTGAGCTGATGCAAAAATTCCTGACGAGTGGCAAGGTTAGTTTTAAATCCGCCACCAAGTGCTGTTGTCGTTGTATCGCTGGAGTGATCAGCTACGCCACGAGATTTAACGCAATAATGAACTGCATTAATTCGAACAGCAACATCTTGTGTATGAAGAATGGTTTGAAGAGCAATTAAGATTTGTCTGGTGAGCCGCTCCTGCACCTGCGGGCGCTGAGCAAAAAAGCGCACGACGCGGTTAATTTTAGATAGACCAATCACCTTCCCTTTTGGGATATAGGCTACATGAGCAAAGCCATCAATGGCTGCAAAATGATGTTCACAGGTACTGATCATACCAATATTTTTAACCGTCACCATTTCGTCAACATCCATCTTGTTGTCGATCAAGGTAATCTTCGGAAAGTTTCGATAATCTAGCCCTTGAAATATTTCCTGAACATACATTTTAGCAATGCGATGGGGCGTTTCAGTTAAACTATCATCGGTTAAATCCATTCCAAGTATGTTTAATATCTCCTGAAAATGGCTCCCTATTTGGGCAATTTTTTCACTCGATTCTAGAGTGTTTTGGATGCTCGGTGTTTCGATACCGGCAGCAACTAATGCTTTTTGCACATTCAAAGCATCGTTGGAAATTTCGTTCATGCAAAACGTTCCTTAAATGGAAATATTGTGGTCAAAATCCCTAACCCTTTACTCATACCAAGTCCAATTACTGGTATGATTACGCCTTCTCATCCATTCTATATTACGAGGATCATATGGACCCGTGTTCTAATCCTGAACTATTGCTTTTAGAAGAAGCACGCTCTTTTTTAATCAATAAGCTTCCTATTATAGCGACTTCGGCGCCATGTTCCTATCAATGTGCACATGGCCACTATTTAGCCAAAAGTGCAAAGGCTGCTAGTGCAATGCCAGGTTTTGCAAATTCGGCGATGGATGGTTATGCCTTTGCCTATAAAGACTTAGCAACGCATCAAAGCTTAACCATTACACAAAAAATCTTAGCTGGCGACACAAATCAACATAAAATCACCTCTGGTGAATGTGCTCGCATCATGACAGGCGCGCCAATGCCACAAGGCGCTGATACCGTCGTCATGCAAGAGCATACCCAGACTAATGGCTCTCAATTAACTTTGGTTAAACCACCGAAAGAGCACGCTAATGTCCGATTACCAGGCGATAGCATTGCTGAAGGGGCAACCGTTGCCGAGCAAGGTGATCTACTTAATGCGGCCCATATTGGATTACTAGCTAGCATTGGAACTGCGCAAGTAGAGTGTTACCAACCCATCACTGTTGGGCTATTTTCGACTGGGGACGAACTTAAAGCACCAGGAGAGCCTCTGCAGTTTGGGCAAATTTATGATTCTAATCGCGCCATGTTGACGGCAATGCTCGAACGACTGCCTGTTAAAATCATCGATTTTGGAGCAATTGATGATTCATTAGAGCACATTAGCGATGTTTTACTTAAAGCCAATGAGCAATGTGATGTCATTATTAGCAGCGCAGGTGTTTCTGTCGGCACAGCAGATTTTACAAAAGATGCGCTTGAAAAACTGGGCAAAATCGAATTTTGGAAAGTTGCGATGAAACCTGGCAAGCCATTCGCTTTTGGCCAGTTAAGTGATAGCTACTTTTTCGGATTACCAGGCAATCCGGTATCAGCAGCGGTAACATTTTTGCAGTTGGTTAAACCTGCTCTTGAGAAACTAGGCGGTGGCAAAGTACAACTTCAGCCTCAATGGCAAGCAAAAGCCAGTGCAAAATTTAAGAAAAAACCAGGCCGTACCGATTTTCAGCGAGCGATTGCTAGTGTCAATAGCGAGGGACAATGGGAAGTCAAACCCATTGGTAGTCAAAGTAGCGCTTCGTTACTCTCATTCACCCAAGCAAACTGCTTTGCCGTGTTAGAACTTGAACGAGGAGCAATTGAGCCAGGTGAAAACGTTACAATTGAGATGTTTCCTGCTCTCTTAACTCTCTAATCTTTTATCGATAAAAAAGCCTGACCAAAGTCAGGCTTTTAACACAATAAATAGCTTAAACATAAATAGCTTAAACAGCCCACTTATCAGCAGCTTGCAAGTCGCTCTGGCGCTGCTCAAGCCAATAACTTTTGCCTTGACGGTCTTCTTTTTTCCAAAACGGTGCCGATGTTTTTAGCTTATCCATAATAAATTCAGCCCCTGCAAAGGCATCGTTGCGATGAGCGGCACTAACACCAACAAACACAATCTGCTCGTTGACATTGAGTTGCCCTACCCGATGCACAACATTTACATCACTTAAATGCCAATGCTCTTTTGCTTTAGCGACAATTTGTTCAATGACTTTCTCAGTCATATCCGGATAGTGTTCTAAAAATAAGCCAGAGACAGGTTCATCCTGGTTCATGTCTCGAACACAACCGACAAAAAACACAATTGCTCCCGCTTCTGGATTATTTGCTAACCGAGCATACTGCTCGCCCACATTAAAATCGTCCTGTTGGATTTTAATCATGCTAGCCCCCAGTCACCGGCGGGAAAAATGCAACTTCATCACCGCTTTTCAGTAATTGATCAAATGTCACTTGCTGATGATTCACCGCACATAAAACTTCTGCTTCAGCGAGTTTTTGCCAACGAAAGTCACCTGTAATGAGTTCATCAAGCAAAGCGCGAATGGTCATAGGCTCAGAAAGTTCCCATTGAAGTGAACTAAGGCCAATCTGTTCGCGCAATCGCGCAAACAATCTAATGGTAATCATTGAGCCTCCTGATTAATGTAATGACCACTTCGCCCACCTTCTTTCTCAAGCAAGCAAACACCTTCAATACGCATATCACGCTGCAACGCTTTACACATATCATAAATAGTCAGCGCAGCGACACTTGCAGCCGTTAACGCTTCCATTTCAACGCCTGTTTTGCCAGTTAATTTAGCCATAGTTTCAATTCGGACACGATGATGCTCTGGCTCAGCGCTAAGCTCAACACTCACTTTGGTTAACATCAACGGATGACATAACGGAATTAAGCTACTGGTTTGTTTAGCCGCCTGAATACCGGCAATACGAGCCGTGGCAAAAACATCCCCTTTATGATGATGGCCCTGAATAATCGCATCCAAGGTTTGCTCATTCATCACCACAAATGCTTGAGCCCTAGCAACTCGAACGGTCGATTGTTTATCTGAAACATCAACCATATTCGCTCTGCCCTGTTGATCGATATGACTAAAACCGCTCATCAGGCCTCCAAGTTCATGACAAAATTACATGGTTTGTGACGGCTATCGAGCTGATCGGCAAGAATTTTTGTCCAGCCTGTACGGCAAGCGCCAGTCGAACCTGGCAGACAAAAGACCACCGTATGATTCGCCATTCCCCCAAGAGCTCGACTTTGAATCGTAGATGTTCCGATTTCTTCTAAAGAAATTGCGCGAAATACCTCACCAAAACCTTCAACTTGTTTATCTAACAAAACTGAAATTGCCTCGGGTGTGTTATCACGATCACTAAAGCCTGTTCCGCCAGTGGTAATCACAGCATGAACACTTTTATCGGCAATCCACTGGCTAACAACTGAGCGAATTTGATATTTATCGTCAATGACAATTTTACGATCAGCCAATTTATGGCCTGCCTGCGTTAAAGATTCAGCAAGAAACTGACCTGATGTGTCATTTTCTTCGCTACGTGTGTCAGAAACAGTTAAAACAGCAATGTTTAATGGTTTAAATTCTTCAGCGCTGTGACTCATGACGCTCTTCTCCATCTAAATAGGCAATAGCTTGTTGCCATTGCTCTGGGGTGTTTGTATTTGTTAATTGTTGTATGTGTGAACAAGTGACAGAGCGCGCCTGCAGTTGGCTAAGCCAAGGCTTTAAGGCAAAATTACCGCTTTGTTCGCACGCTTTAGTATGTTGTAAGGTTTGTGAATTAATGGGTAGCCAAATTGGGAAACGAGATTGGTCCGTAAACCAACATTGTTCTTGCTCCGTGACTAGTGCTAAAAATTCAGATAATGCGCTAATCGTTAAAAGCGGCATATCAACCGCAATCACGAGCAATGCTTTTGCTTGAGATTCAAGAGTACGCATCGCTGAACCGATTCCAGCTAATGGCCCTTTGGCATCACTATCATCCTCAACATAGTGATACTGAGGGTAATATCCACTGACCCAAACCGGCATATTTAATGATTCAAGCAACTGAACTTGTCTGTTAATTAGTGACTGCTCGCCTATTTGCAAAGTGGCTTTATCCTGACCCATTCGTTGCGACTGACCGCCACTTAAAATAAGACTAATAAAAGGATATCGACTCACATTAACCACCAACAGATGCTAGGTGAATAGTCTGACCAGGATCGCGCTCGTGTAGATGATGACCGGCGCGTTTATCATCAAGCGCCTTATTAATGGCTCGAGCTAAAGATTGTGAATCATCATCATTTAGATATGGGCGCAAATCGTAACCATGCTCTCCAAACAAACAAAGATGAAGTTTGCCAGTTGCAGAAATCCGCAGCCGATTACAGTTATCACAGAAATTCTGTTCGTATGGGAGAATCAGTCCAACTTGGCCCAGATAATCAGGATGAGAAAATACCTGAGCAGGGCCTGCGGCATGTTCACGGCTTTGAGCACGCCAACCTTTAAGCAATAAAAACTGTTTAAGTTTTTCACCGCTAACATGTTCTTGTTCAAAGAATTGACGTTGTTCAAGAGTTTCCATCAGCTCAATATAACGTAACTCAACAGGCCAATGTTTAAGGCGTTCTAGAGTTTGCTCGAACTGCTGAAAATTATAACTGTTCATCAAAACCGTATTGAGTTTGACCTCTAAACCACAATCGATTGCGCTTTCGATTCCAGCTACGACTTTGGTATAACGGTTCGTCCCCGTGATTTGGTTAAACAGACGTTCATCAAAACTATCAATACTGATATTTACGCGCGATAACCCAGCTTGCTTCCATTGTTTGGCGTTCTCACTAAGGCGATAGCCGTTGGTTGTCATCGCAACTGTGTGGATTTGCTCCGGCAAAGCACAACATTCAATGATCTGTTCGATATCACGGCGTAACGTGGGCTCACCACCGGTGATACGGATCTTACTTGTTCCTGATTGGGCAAAAGTTGTGACCAGTTTGGCAATTTCTTCCAGAGATAAAAATTGCTGAGCCTGAGATGGCTTCTGATAGCCATCAGGCAAACAATACTGACATTTAAAATTGCACACGTCGGTGACCGACAAACGCAAATAGCTGAATCGGCGATTAAACTTATCTATAAACATGAAACCTTTCCA
The DNA here is from genome assembly GCF_046054195.1 of Celerinatantimonas sediminis. Taxonomy (NCBI): domain Bacteria; kingdom Pseudomonadati; phylum Pseudomonadota; class Gammaproteobacteria; family Celerinatantimonadaceae; genus Celerinatantimonas; species Celerinatantimonas sediminis. The sequence continues at coordinate 28,233 of NZ_JBEQCS010000003.1, read as the reverse complement.
AGTATGGGAGGCATAGTCATTTCTTCCTATACCCTGTCTGCAAGCTACAAATACGCAGAGGTACTTTGTCCATATCGCCAAGGAGACAGGCGCAAAGTACTCGGTTCGTCAGCCATTATATTAAACGTGTGCTATTTTTTCATTACTGGATCGTTTTAAAAGTGATTTAACTAATCAGTATTTGACGCAAAGCAAGCAAAATGAAATCAGATTTATTGTCGTTAGGATGGGCTAAGAGATTGAAAACACAGCAACTGATTCCGATATTTCCGTTGCCAGCACAACTAATGCCCGATGGAAAGCTGGCCTTAAGAATTTTCGAACCCCGCTATTTACGAATGGTCAAAGAATGTGCGAAAAATCGCGCTGCTTTTGGCATTGTGATGATGGCTAGCAGCGATGTATACGCGACAACCGCGTCCATCCAACCCATTGGAACCAGTGCTAAAATTGTCGATTTTGATCAACTTGAAAATAATGTCTTAGAAATTACCGTATGTGGAGGCCCCTGCTTTAAAATCGGTGATATACAAGTGCAAGAAGATGGATTAAATGTTGCGAATATCGACTATCTTAAACCTTGGCCTGCTCGCGCACTTGCCGAGAAAGAACGCTACATCGCCAGACAATTATGCGGTATTTACGAACAATATCCGGAGTTGGGAAATCTCTACGCTAACCGAAAACTAAATAACTTAACTTGGTTGTGCCAGCGCTGGTTAGAAATACTGCCACTCGGTGTTGAGCAAAAACAAGAATTGATGGCCACCCCAACTTGTGAGCGAACTCATCAACTACTGACTAAGTTACTTCAATAAATTGCTAATGGCGGCTTAACCCATAAAAAACCCGGCCAGTAAGGCCGGGTTGCTAATGAGCAAATATACAGGAGTCAATGTCAAGGAAGTGATGACATACTTTATAAGCTTTAGCACATAAGTGGGATTTTTGCGTAATAACAACGTTTAATTTTTATAGTCTTACCTAATACCTTGAGTTTGCTCACACCGAACTAAGCCACATATTGGCAAAGAGAGCACTGCTCATTTTTATGACATTCATCATAGTTTTATCATTTAAATCAATTTTTATAAAACAATGTTTTAATTTATTTTATTGAATGTGTTATATTCACCAATAACGTGGTTAAATAAGCATATATTTCATTGATTTATATAGATATAAAATAAATAACTGTGGTAAGGAATAGTCATGTTTGTCTTTAACAAAGATGTTGAATTTGAAGATTTAGGTGGTGGTGTGAAACGTAAAGTTCTCGCACACGATGGCAAAATGATGGGTGTTGAAGTGCACTTTGAGAAAGATTCAATCGGAGCAATGCATCATCATCCCCATGAACAACTCACTTATGTGTTAAGTGGTCAATTTCGCTTCACCATTGACGGAGAAACACATGATGTTAGCGCTGGGGATACATTATACAAATCGCCCAATGTAGAGCATGGCTGTATCTGCTTAGAAGAAGGTGTTCTTCTAGATACCTTTACCCCAATGCGTGATGATTTTTTGAAATAGTTACAAATAAGTAATTAAGCCACATCCGTGACTTAATTACTTTGTAATGAGATTAAAGTACCGCAACGATCGCTTTACATAGTTGATCGATGTTTTTCAATGTCATACAAGCCACACAAATACGACCAGAACCAACGATATAAATCGCATGGTCTTTTTTCAGTTTCTCAATTTGAGTTTTATTTAACCCAGAGAAAGAGAACATCCCATTTTGATGGCTAATGAAATCAAAGTTTTCTTTTGCCCCATACTCTTTTAACTTAGCGACAAATAGTTCCCGCATCTGCTGAATACGAGCACGCATTTCGCTAACTTCTTCACTCCATTTAGCTGCAAGTTCTGGGTCTTCTAAAATAGTTGCGACCACAGCAGCACCATGAGCAGGCGGAGTTGAATAGTTCGCCCGAATTTCTGCTTTCATCTGGCTAAATGAGGCTTGTGCGTTAACTTGAGTCGAAGCAACAATCGTGGCAGCACCGACACGTTCATTATATAAACCAAAGTTTTTTGAGAATGAACTAGCGATCAGCAACTCTTCATGCGTATCAGCAAACAAGCGCAACCCTGCGGCATCTTCATCCATACCTTTGCCAAAGCCTTGATATGCAAAATCAAAGAAAGGCAACCACCCTTTTGCTAATGAAATTTGGTTGATTTTTTGCCACTGCTCAAAAGTCGGGTCGATCCCTGTCGGGTTATGGCAACAACCATGTAGTAGCACCATATCATCACTAGGGATCTCTTCGAGCACTTCGCACATGCCCGCAAAATCCATAGAGTGAGTCAGAGGGTCATAATAACGATACGTTTTAACTTCAAGACCAGCTGCACGAAAAACATTGGCATGGTTTGCCCAGGTCGGATCGCTAATCCAAACAGTACGTATACCTACATGTTTAAATGCAAATTCTGCCAAAACTCGCAACCCACCTGTTCCACCGGGAGTTTGAGCAGTAACAGCGCGCTGTTTAGCAATAATGTCGTGTTCTGGTTTAAATAAAAGCTTTTGCACTTCTAAGGAATAATCAGCGCGACCATCAATGCCCAAGTATGCTTTACTGGTTTCGGTATCGACGAGTTTTTGTTCAGCTAATTTTACGGTTTGTAAAATTGGTGTCTGCCCATTTTCGTCTTTATAAATCCCTGCACCTAAGTTAATTTTATGATCTCGAGGGTCAGCCTTGAAGGCCTCGGTAAGGCCAAAAATAGGATCGGCTGGGGCCGCATTTACTCGCTCGAACATAAAATAATTTCCTCTAATATTGTCTGCCTAAATTCATCTACCAGACTACCCTAATTCTGGCACGGCGTCTCTAGAGCAAAGGCGGTTTTTTGATAAATTTTACACATTTAAACTACGTTAATTAAGCCGATAAATTGATCTGCGTTTTAAGTGGACCATGATATGATTATTAACCATACTTTAAGCCATTAAAGCGTTTGTTTTTTAACAAAAATAATGAGGGTTTACTATGCATGTGGGCTGGGCTTTTGTATTAAAAAAATGGCTAGCTAGCTTGTTAATGCCACTAAACATAAGCATTATTTTACTATTGTTAACATTTTATTTATGTTTGAAAAAACGCGCTTATTTAGCTTGTGTGCCTTTAATCGGCGCTTTAACGATTATGATTTTAACCAGCAATTACAGCTGGGTGTTTAATCGCCTCTACACTTTAGAACGCCAATACCCACAGCCAACGAAGATAGCCAACCGGTTCGATTTTATTATCGTATTGGGTGGCGGCCATGTTTCCGACCCAACTTTATCACCGATTGAGCAGCTCAGTGAAGCATCGTTATTGCGAATCTTAAAAGGAATTCAACTGGCCAAAGCCAACCCCGGGGCAAGGTTAATTGTTTCAGGCTATGGCGGCAGTGACCCAAAAACCAACGCAGAATTAATGAAATTGGTTGCGACCCAAGCTGATATTTTACCCGCTAGCATTATTACCATCCCTAAAGCCCAAGATACCGCACAAGAAGCTCGATTTATTTCAATTTACATTGGCCAACATCCAAGTGCACTAGTCACCAGTGCCATTCATATGAAACGCGCCATGAAATACTTTCAGCAATTTAGTAACCAAATTACACCCGTGCCAACCGACTATTTGGGCAAAAAGCTTCAAGCACCGCTCTCAAGTTACCAGTATCTGCCAGATCCAATTGTGATGAGCCGTTTTGATGCTTATTGGCATGAAAAATTGGGAATCGCTTGGGAAGAGCTACAAAAGAAATTGCCTTAAAGGTAAACTAGTTAGGCTCTGTGAAATAATTACGATTGGGTCTTATTTATGACTTAGAACAAATTATTTCAGGCTAACTCTGACTGCAGTTACATTTTTTATGTAATTAAATTTCAATTTGAGCTAGGATCGAGCCACTATTTTAAAAATTGCGATTCGTCTAAAGGAGATGAGAATGAGAACACCACTGGTAATGGGAAACTGGAAACTGAATGGTAACAAAACTTCAGTTGAAGCATTAGTGAAAGGTTTAATCACACCAGCAAACGATGCAACTGGTGTTGAAGTTGCTGTTTGTGCCCCCGTTATTTTCTTAGCAATGGTTGAACAACTGACAGCTGGTAGCAAATTGGCATATGGTTCTCAAGATGCCGATATCCACACTGAAGGCGCATTCACTGGTGAAAATTCTCCTGTTATGCTTAAAGAATTTGGCTGTAAATACAGCTTAGTTGGTCACAGTGAACGCCGTGAATACCACAATGAATCAGACGAAGTCGTTGCTGGTAAATTTAAAGCAATTCAAGAAAATGGCTTAGTTCCAGTACTGTGTATTGGTGAAAGCTTAGAACAAAATGAAGCTGGCGAAACACAAGCCGTTGTTGAACGTCAGTTGAAAGCTGTTGTTGAATTGTGCGGTATCGAAGCATTTAACAATGCTGTTATTGCTTATGAACCAATCTGGGCTATCGGAACTGGTAAATCAGCCACAGCAGAACAAGCTCAGGCTGTTCATGCTGGAATTCGCCAATGGCTTGCTGCACAAAATGCAGATGTTGCGGCAAAAGTTCAGATTCTTTATGGCGGTAGTGTTAAAGCAGCTACAGCTAAAGAACTATTCGGCCAAGCTGATATTGATGGCGGCTTAGTCGGTGGCGCTTCACTGAAAGTTGAAGAATTTGCAGGAATTATCGCTGCTGCTAAATAAGTTTTAATATTCCCGGCGCCGTCCGGGAATATCCCCTCTTAGAATTAACTTCCAAAGCATAACTTTTGCTAAAAATTTGTTTTAAATCGGTCGTCTACAAACGAATTATGATAAATTAAAACGCTGTCATTTCATCATTTTATAAAAAAGAGAAAGTAATGCCGGATCCGTTTCTCCTAGGACTTGCGATTGGCGTTGTCATTTTAGGGGCAATTGTTCAGAGTTTAATTGGTTTTGGTTTAGCAGTCGTCGCCGCACCACTGTTGTATTTTATTGACCCTCAACTCGTCCCCGTGCCATTAATGATTCTTGGGTTTTCGATTTCACTGATCAATTGGTTTTACAATCGTCGCAATGCTAACTTAAAAGCGATGGGTTATGCCTTAATTGCCCGAGTCCCGGGTGCTTTAATCGGCTTAGCATTACTTGTCTATTTTAATCAAAAAGGCTTACAAATTCTGATCGCTATCGCAGTGTTAATGGGGGTTGCAACCACACTAACCGATAAAGCGATTCGTTTTAATCATCGCAATTTAGCAATAGCAGGACTTTTATCTGGCATTTTCGCAACCGTTGCCGCCATCGGCGGGCCACCAATCGCGATGCTGCTTCGAGATCAACAGGCAGGCTCAATTCGCGGCAATCTATCTGCGTTTTTTTCTGTAAGTACGCTTATTTCTGCAGCAGTGCTCATCGCAGGTGGCAAATTTCAAATTCACCACCTTGTTAGCGGTATCACATTGCTGCCAGGAGTGTTTATCGGCTTCTTTATTAGCAAACAATTTATTAGCCGATTCAACAGCCACCATATCAAAGTGACCACCCAGATTGTATGTAGCTTGTCAGCACTAATGTTGTTATATCAAGCTGTAGTCAATTAACTTATATCAACCAACTGATTCTGCAGCTTTTTCACCTCATCACGAAGGGCTGCGGCTTTTTCAAATTCCAAATCTTGTGCATGTTGATACATCTGCTTTTCAAGATCTTTAATTTGCTTCACAAGCTGCTCTGGGGTCAACACTGAATGTTCAGCTTTGGCTTTAAGTACGCGTTCAACACGTCCTTGGCCCAGAGACATAATATCACTCACTTTTTTATTTAAAGCTTTAGGAGTAATGCCATGCTCTTTATTAAATCGGTCTTGAATTTCTCGGCGACGATTGGTTTCTTGAATGGCTTTTTCCATAGAACCGGTAATTTTATCGGCATATAAAATTGCCATCCCTTCCAGATTTCGGGCAGCACGGCCAATGGTCTGGATCATTGATCGTTCCGAGCGTAAAAAGCCCTCTTTATCAGCATCTAAAATCGCTACCAAAGAAACCTCTGGCATATCAAGCCCTTCACGCAACAAGTTGATCCCAACGAGAACATCAAACTGGCCAAGGCGCAAATCACGAATAATCTCCATGCGCTCAACCGTATCGATATCGGAGTGTAGATAACGGACCTTCACACCATGTTCAGACAGATAATCGGTTAAATCTTCTGCCATGCGCTTGGTTAAAGTTGTGACCAATACCCGCTCGCCTTTGGCTGAACGTTTGCGCGCTTCTGAGAGCAAATCATCCACCTGTGTCGTTACAGGTCGCACTTCAATGCGCGGGTCCAAGAGCCCGGTTGGCCGCACAACTTGCTCAACAAAACGCCCGTCCGCTTTTTCTTTCTCATATTGGCCAGGAGTTGCCGAAACAAAAACAGTTTGCGGAGCAATCGCTTCAAACTCTTCAAATTTCAGAGGGCGGTTATCTAACGCCGAGGGCAAGCGGAAACCATACTCTACGAGAGTTTCTTTGCGAGAACGGTCCCCTTTATACATGGCCCCAAGTTGCGGAACGGTAACATGCGATTCATCAATCACCAGCAATCCATCTGAGGGCAGATAATCAAGCAATGTTGGTGGTGGCTCGCCCGCTGAGCGCCCCGACAAAAATCGTGAGTAGTTTTCAATCCCTGAGCAATAACCCAGCTCATTAATCATCTCAATATCGAACTGAGTGCGCTGTGTTAAGCGCTGCTCTTCAAGTATGCGATTATCACTTAACAGCTGAGCCCGGCGTTCTTTAAGCTCCACTTTGATGTGTTCAATGGCATCGAGCAATGTTTCTCTGGGAGTAACATAGTGCGTTTTTGGATAAACAGTTGCTCGAGAGAGCGTTTCTTCAACGGCACCAGTTAATGGGTCGAAGAAACTGAGCCGTTCGACTTCATCATCAAATAGCTCCACTCTAAGAGCGTTCCGATCTGACTCTGCGGGGAAAATATCAATGACTTCACCACGAACGCGAAAAGTGCCTCGCTCAAAAGCGGCATCATTTCGTTTGTACTGAAGCTCGGCAAGACGCTTTAAAATCTGCCGCTGATCAATGATGTCACCGACGGTGAGATGCAACATCATCTTCATATACGATTGTGGGTCACCCAAGCCATAAATGGCAGAAACCGAAGCAACTAACACAACGTCTCGGCGCTCCATTAAAGCTTTGGTCGCTGATAGGCGCATCTGTTCAATATGGGAGTTAATTGATGCGTCTTTTTCAATGAAAGTATCGGTCGTTGGTACGTAGGCTTCCGGTTGATAATAATCGTAATATGAAACGAAAAACTCAACTGAGTTATGTGGAAAAAACTCTTTCATTTCTCCGTATAGCTGGGCTGCCAAGGTTTTATTCGGCGCAAGAATCAGTGTCGGACGCCCCTCTTGCGCAATAAGATTCGCGATAGTAAATGTTTTACCAGAGCCCGTCACACCCAGTAGTGTTTGATGGGCTAACCCGTCGTGCAAGCCTTCGCTCAGTTGAGCAATTGCTTTAGGTTGATCACCCGATGGTTCATATGACGATACTAATTGAAAAGGTTTCATGTCGGCCTATCAAAACTTGAAGAAATGTGGATGAAAATCACAATGTGATCTTAATCAACTTGTTGCAAAAGTATAGCATTGCGATCAGCCTAATAATCGTGTGTATTATCAGCTAAATGTCAAGCCATTTTGACTTGAAAACATCTGTAAATGTAAAATTTAATACACAGCCATTAACATTTATTAAGATGAACTGCAATTGGATAATTTAAATAATAAAAAAATTCATTGCACCTTTTTAACTTATTGAAAAATATATCTTTTCATAAATGGCTGATTTTTGCATAGTTTATTCAGACCCCAGTATCCAAGCGGCCTAGAGCAAGATTTATTCTAACCATTCACATGGTTATCCACAGATTTAGTGGATAACCACTTGCACCCCGCGCGCAACCTCGGCTAGAGAAAATGTGAATAACCATGCTCTGCGATAGAGCCCTTAATTGGTGCACGATTTTTGCTCAAACAGTAGCAAAAACTTGTCCTTTTAGCCCTTTAACAAGGTGTAATGAAAAGTGGCAGGATTCTTACAAACTATCCACAAATACAGGCATTAATATTTAAACCAAAATATTTGTCGATTTTAGCATGAATAGGCGTTGACAGAGTACTGAGCCGTGATTATGATTTGCCTCATTAAGCATCCGCTTTATGATAATTCCCCAGTAGCTCAGTTGGTTAGAGCGGTGGACTGTTAATCCATGTGTCGTTGGTTCAAATCCAACCTGGGGAGCCAAAGCTTACGCATGTTCTCTTCATTGAATTTTCCCATCGTTAAATAATTACATTAATCTTTCTGTCGAATCGACAATTTTATCGCATCGAAATGATATGGGGCTGTTGAGATTTTACGACAGGAAAAAGTAAGACCAGCCAGTATCAACAAAAGCAAATACTGGCTTTAATATTAATGCTCGGTTGATTTGAGCTTGTCTTTATCTTGACGCTCTTGCAGAGCTAACTGAATGAGACGAGTTGTCAGCTCTCGAGGAGAAACACCGCTAGCGGCCCAAAGTTTTGGATACATACTGATGGCCGTAAAGCCCGGCAGAGTGTTAATCTCATTGACCAACACCTCGCCATCGGCGGTCAAAAACATATCGACGCGTCCCATTCCTCTGGCTTCCAGACACTGATAAGCACGAAGTGCGCTCTGGCGAAGCTTAGAAAGTGTTGCATCGTCAACTTGCGCAGGAATTTGTAATTTAGCGCCCGTTTCATCAACGTATTTTCGATCATAACTATAGAACTGATCGTTGGTAATAATTTCACCAGCAACTGTTGCAACTTCAGGTTCATCATTACCCAAGACCGCACACTCTATTTCGCGCCCGACCACAGCTGCCTCAATCATGACCTTGATGTCGTAATCAAAGGCATGAGTCAATGCACTAATAAGCTCGCTTGGCTCACTGACCTTACTCACGCCAACTGAGGAGCCCATATTGGCAGGTTTCACATACACCGGATACCCCAACCTTTGGGCAACTTGCTCAGGCAATTGGTCATTAACTTGGTAGGAACGAAGCGCGATATAGTCAGCAACAGGAATATCACTATCGCGTAATAAACGTTTGGCGACATCTTTATCCATCCCCACAGCAGAACCTAAAATATCGCTGCCCACACAGGCAACGTTAGCCAATTTAGCCAATCCTTGAATCGAACCATCTTCGCCATATGGCCCATGTAAAACCGGGAATAAAACATCGACCGAATCGATAATTTGGCCTTTACTCATCAGCTGACCTGATTGATCACTGGCCACCAGTGTAACGTCCGTATTGCATTGATTAAGGGCCACTAATTTAGGATCGTCACTCGTTAGTAATGGTTGGCTGGCATCATTTAGATACCATTTGCCCTGTCTATCGATGCCAATCAGGCAGACATCAAACTGCTCAGGGTCAATTGCTGCGATAACGTTTTTAGCGGACTGTAAAGAGACTTCATGCTCAGCGGAGCGCCCTCCGAAAAGAACTGCTACGCGAAGTTTTTTTTGCTGCATAATTCATCCAGAAACTAATCAAATAGCGCATTAGTTGCACTATTAAATTGATTCGCCTTGTAAGAAAAACCTTTCACCTTTATCAATTGGTTATACATTAACTTTCTTGTGTTGCCAAACGCCTTCATGCGTTCGCTCTATCAACCGCACAATTTTAAGACAGTTTTAAAGCTGTTCTACCCCTTATTCCAAAGGAGTATTTGCTTAATCTGTAAGATTATCGCTTGGCAAACGCATCGGCTAACACTGCAATATATTCTGGACCAATGCCACAGCAGCCACCAATGATTGAGGCGCCAGCTAAGTGCCATTGTTTGGCAAAATCAAGATACCGCTCAGTATTTAGGTCTTGGCGCATCTGACTAATCCCTTCATTAGCGGTGGCTGACTCGCTATCTTGACACTCAACAAAGGCATTGGCATAGCCACCGATGCGAATACGCTGCGCAACTTTATACTCAGTTAAAACTTGATGCGTGATTTTAAGCGCAGCAAGAATCACTTCGACCTGACAGCAATTAAATAAAATAGCATCGACATCACCACGTTTGACCATCGCTCTCACCGCATCTTCTACCAACTCATATGAGCGCAATTGTGCGCCCTGAGAAGATGAGTGTTCATCAAGGCTAAACGAAACCCAACGAGGTTTGTTGTCCTGAGGTAGCAAATCTAAAACAGTTTGAGTTTCAGCAAGTAAACTTTGCGTTTCCAGCAGCCAGATATCTGCATACGCTTGAAGATTTTCAATTAGAGGCATAGCGATTTGAGAAGCTTGACTGGCAATATATAAGTCCGGACGATACGAGCCAAACAGAGGTGGAATTGAACCAGCAACCTTCACCTGCGTGCCGATTGTCGCAGCTTTGGCAACTTTACCGGCACGCGCAATTAGCTCTCGCCCTTGCGTTTGGAATCGCTCATCACCAATATGAAACGGCACTAATGCGTAACTATTTGTGGTAATAACTTGCGCACCTGAGCGGATAAAATCTTCGTGCACCGCTTGGACTATTTCAGGAGCTTCAATCATGGCCAGAGCAGACCATTCGGGTTGTTTAAATGGGGCGTTACGCCGAGCGAGTTCGCGGCCAAGGCCACCATCAAGGATGATTGTTGAGTGTGTCATTAAAATGCGCCAGTATTTTCTATAGCCGAAAAATACCTGTGCACTGGCAAAGATGCAATGCTATTTTAATCTGCCTGTAATACGGCATTAAGTAGCCCGGGAAAACGTTGCTGAAGTTCTTGCTCACGAAGCTTGTTATAGCGGGAGGTTCCTTGATTGCACGAAGCGATAACCCCAGCCAGGCGCAATGTTTTAATATGGTGACTCAAAGTTGATTTACTAAGCCCGAGCTTAAAATCACTACAACGACATGCACCATCTTGTTTTAATTGTCTAATAATTAAAAGGCGAGCAGGATCAGAGAGTGCACCTAACACATCAGTTAACGAAATCTCATTAAGCGGTTTACCTTGCCAGTGATAAATTGCTTCGTTTTCGCTTAATTGTTCAGTCATAACGTCCTCACTGATAAAGCTCTTTGTTCGATAAGTATCGAACTTTAAGTTTTGATGCGTTACAATGCCACGGCATCAAAAAAATTTCAAACTAACCTACGGACAATATAATGGTCAAATCAAAACTATCGCTCAATTCAACACTGGCGATGGCTGTATTATCCTTTTCCTTATTTTTGGTTTACTTGACGGCCAATGCACCCACACCACTTTATACAATATGGCAACAGCATATCGCATATAATACCACGGGAATCAGCATTATATTTGTGACCTACCATATTGGCATTGCAATTTCCCTGCTTTCGCTGGCCCGAGTACAAAACGCAACAACCATTAAACGATTGCTTCTACTAGCCCTTGTTGGAACGATTGTCGCTGGCGCTTTATTTACCAGCGCAGCACATTTTTGGCAACTGGTCGCCGCGCGATTCATCATCGGTTTATGTAGCGGTACGTTTGTTTCTTGTGGCATTTCTCTCATAGTGAAAATTGGCCTGAAGCAGCAAGTCAATAATACCCCATTGATTGTTACTCTCGCCTGCGTGCTCGGTTTTGGTGTTGGCCCATTTTATGGGGGCGTCTTAGCCGATCTAATTCATCGTCCATATAGCAGTATTTTCGCCCCATTAATGATACTGCTTGCTATCTGTCTGGTTATCTTGGCAAAAATGAAACCCGATGCAGAGTTGATTGAGTTAGGCCATCAGCAAACAGATACACCTGCGCAAGAAGGTCAGAAAAACTATGGGCTAACATTTGTGACAGTCGGTTTATTTGCTAGTCCATTTGCTTTATCGGGATTATTTATTTCCATTGGTCCGAAAATGGTCAGTACGTTAATGCATACCGATAGCCACACAATTGCCGGAGGGATAGGCCTGTTAATGTTTGGCTCTGGGATTATCAGCCAGTTGTGCTTGAAAAATCTCTCGGTTGGCAAACAAATTCTAATCGGAGCGATATGTGCAGTTATTGGTGGCGTGAGCATTCTTGTTGCTGAAGTAACACATTTAGTCGCGATTATGGCACTTGCATCCATCTTTGCTGGCGTGGGTCAAAGCCTGACGCAGTTAGGTGGAACCAGCATATTAAAACAATACCGACCAATGGGAACCTTTCAGCGATCAACTGCAACCTTTTTCTTAGGCGGATATATGTTTGCAGCCATCAGCATCTTTTTGCTTGGCTTTTTAGCCAGCCATTTGGGTTTACAAACAGCAACGCAAGTCTTTTTGTATCTATGCTTTATGCTGCTTGCAGCATCTCTGGGTGGCTATGTTATTCAACACCGAGACAAGTCACAGGTATAAATAACAATGCCCTCACCCATAAGCTTTATGAGTGAGGGCATTCATTCACTTTAAACTTAAAATCTAAGCTTCAAACGCCTGACGGAACGCTTCATACGCTTTTTTAGCTTTTGCAGTATCTGCTTTTGGCAATAATATCTGCAATTCAACGTAAAAATCACCCGGCTGTTTAGCTGGTAGACCGCGTCCGCGCAGACGCATTTTTCGCCCACCAGAAGAGTTCGGTGGAATTTTTACATCCACATGTTTGCCATCCGGCAACGGCACACTGACTTTTTCACCCAACGCGGCTTCCCAAGGGGCAACCTGCAACGTGTAATGAACATCAGAGCCTTCAACTCGATAATAGCCATCTTTACGAAAATGAACTTGCAGTAACAAGTCGCCATTTTGGCCATTGCCCATTCCAGGTTTGCCTTGACCTGCAAGACGAATTTTCTGGCCTTCTTTGATTCCAGCAGGAATTTTGACGTTCAAAGCGCGCCGTTGACCACCAATATTTAGCGTCATCGGGCGGCTCGCGCCTAAATAACTATCTGCGACATCAATGGTAATTTGCGCTTCGACATCCTCGCCTGCTTGGCTAAACCCTCGGCCGCCTTCAAAGCCACCTCGACTTTGGCCGCCAAAGCCACCTTGGCCAAAGATATTTTCGAAAAAGTCACCAAAGCCGCCAGTTGCACCACCGCCGAATGGATTAGAGCCACCACGGGCGTTTTGCCATTGACCACCGCCAGCTCCAGCGCCACTAGCTGCTTTCCACTGACTACCGAATTGATCATATGCAGCGCGTTTTTGTTTACTGCTCAGCACTTCATAGGCTTCACCTATTTCTTTAAAACGCTGCTCAGCATCCGGTTCTTTACTGACATCCGGATGATATTTACGCGCTAATCGTCGGTATGCTTTTTTGATCTCTTGTTCACTGGCGCTCCGCGAGACACCTAAAATACTGTAAAAATCTTTTGCACTCATGCTGCCTCATACACCCTTTTGTGAAACAACACCAAAAACCTCGTATCATCACGATACGTTCCATGGCTCTAATATTGGGACAAATCTTTAAAAAAAAACCCTTTTCTTTACATCAGTGTTGTTTCATGATGATTTAAGACAAATTTGCCGAGCTTTTCACAAGCCCCCTCATAACATAAATAACTTAAAGGATAGTCATGCCAAATGCAGAGTTGTCATTGTTAAATGGCATTAGTCAAAGAGCTCAGTTATTAGATGAGTCCCCTATTCGTTCAGTTGCTAACTATGGCATGGAAAAAGATGATGTAACGCCGCTGTGGTTTGGTGAGGCATCTTCGCCAACACCTGATTTTATTTGCCAAGCAGCCAGCAAATCATTATCACGTCATGAAACTAAATACACGCCAAACACCGGGCTCCCAGCACTATGCCAGGCGATTGCTAAATACCAAAACAATCTATTTGGCTCGCACTTTAGTCCAGAGAATGTCTCTGTCACAGTCTCAGGAACAAATGCCGTCATGGTTGCGGCGCAAAGCTGCCTTAATCCAGCAGATAAAGTGGTTGTTATTGAGCCATTGTTCCCAACTTTGTCAGCCATTCCGGAAATTCTCGGTTGCGAAGTTATTCGTGTGGCCTTAAAAACCAAAGGCAATAGCTTTTATTTAGACACAGATGAGCTGTTTGCAGCTTTAAGCGACGCTCAAGCAATCATTATTAACAGTCCATCCAACCCGACTGGATGGGTCGCCAGCAAAGAGCTACTTACAGAGATCCTTAATTTTTGTCGGCAACGTGGTATTTGGATTATCAGCGATGAGGTTTATTCTCGTCACGTATTTGATAAAAAAGCCGCTCCTTCATTTTGCGAGCTCGTTGATGAACATGACCGAGTGATCATCTGTAACAGTTTTTCAAAAGCATGGGCAATGACCGGTTGGCGTTTAGGCTGGCTGAATATTCCTAAATCACTGGTTCCCACGGTGCGAATGCTAACCGAGTTTAATGTCTCGTGCGCAAGTGCCTTTTCCCAAGCTGGTGGCTTGGCCGCCATTGAACAAGGTGAAGATTTTGTACAAAGCTCAGTTGCAGCGCTTAAACAAAGCCGCGATTGTGTACAACATTATCTTGGGGATATTCCAAACACCACTTTGTATGAGATGAAAGCGACCTTTTATGGATTTCTTAAAATTGAAGGGCTTGGTTTTGATAGTCAGCCTTATTTACGGCAAATGATAGACCAAGCCAAAGTTGGCGTGGCTCCCGGTGAAGCATTTGGCGTCTCTGGCGCTGGCCATATTCGCATTTGTCACGCAACTCAATTACCACTGTTAGAACCAGCTTTAGAACGAGTTCGTGCGTTTATTTTAAATGTGAAACCATTCTAGAGCGTTATTATTCCCCCTAATACTTTATAAACTAGGTATTAGGGGTTCATCGAAACCCTTGCCAAATTTCTGCATTTTCAATAGATTAACCGTTCATAAAATAAGCACCTTGCCCGTATTTCTTTACTGTTATACTAAATGTGTATTATGCTTTTAAAAACAGTATAAATTGACTTGGATCAAAATTTTTAACACACTTGATCTACGTCAGGTTACCGACATTGCATGGAAATTGCTCAGTTCGGTCTTAACAGGAAAGAAAGGAATCCCATGCGTATTAATCACAAATTTATTCTCACTATTTCTGTATTTATCTTCGTTTTTGCGCTCATTTTGATGCTTTATCAGATTAAAACTAATGCTCAAACCATTCATCAAAATGCCCATTCTCAGCAACACGAAAAAATCGAAAATGTCTCACGATTATTAGCTGCAACGAATGACATTATGTTGCAACGGGTTCGCTCCAGCATGCAACTGTTAATCCAGCGCGGTCAAGCACTCGGTCCCGCCCATCAAGGTAAAAAAGAAGATGTTGCAGGTCGACCAACACCATCGCTGTGGTTGGGCCAAGAAAATCAAACCAACAACTTTAAGCTGGTCGATGACCTCACCCAGGTTATGGGCGGCACGGCCACGTTATTTAGCCGCGATAATGAAGACTATGTGCGAGTATCAACCAACGTCAAAAAAGAAGGTAAAAGAGCGATTGGAACCATCCTCGCGCCGAACGGCAAAGCGATAAAAGCAATCCAGCAACAACAAGCCTACTATGGCGAAGTTGATATTCTCGGCCATCCATACTTAGCAGGCTATGCACCAATTAGCGACCAGCAAGGCTCAACGGTTGGTATTTGGTATGTCGGTTATTCAGCTGACATGAGCGCTATTGCTCAACTTATTGGCGAATCTAAAATTTTAAACCAAGGATTTATCGCGCTATTTGATGGTAAAGGCACGCTGCGAATGCACTCAGCTAATGTAAGCGATGCGCAGGTAACGGATGCCTTAAAAGACGGCCAGCCATGGACTGTTCGTAAAGAAGAGTTTAAACCTTGGGGATATACGATTGTTGCCGCCTATCCAGACTCAGAAGTAAGCTCCGCGATTACACATAAATCACTACAAGTCATCGGAACACTGCTTTTACTAGGGATCATCTTAGTCGTTATCACTTCATTTTTAGTACGAAACATCATTGGTAAACCGCTACGTCTTTATGTCAGTGCTATTCATAATATTGCCGAAGGTGAAGGCGATTTAACGCAGCGTTTTGATGCTAACCGAAAAGATGAATTTGGTGATATGGCTAAAGGCTTTAACCGGCTTCTAGAGCGCATTCATGCCACAATTAAAGAATCAAAAGTAGCGGCACATGAGGTTGCCAATGCATCGAATCGACTCTTTGAGCTTGCCGATAAATCATCGCAATCCATTAAAGAACAAAATAAAGATACTGAACAAGTTGCATCGGCCTCACACCAAATGAGCCTATCCGCGCAAGAAATTGCCGATAATACCAATAATGCTCAAGAACACGCGCAAAATGCCAACCAAGATGCACAAAATGTCGGACAAACACTCAATAACACAATTCATGGCATTGAGAATCAGGCAACAACGATTCAAAATACCAGTGAAATCGTCCAAGAACTGGTAAGCGCCAGTGATAACATCAGCAGCGTACTCAAAGTAATTAACGATATTGCTGATCAAACAAATCTCTTGGCATTAAATGCCGCAATTGAAGCAGCTCGAGCCGGTGAACATGGCCGAGGTTTTGCCGTCGTTGCAGATGAAGTGCGCCAACTTGCTAGCCGAACACAATCTTCAACCCAAGAAATCCATTCGATGATTGAACAATTACAATCGAGTGCGAATAAAACGTCGGCACAAATCGAAACCAATAAAGAGATGGCGCTAGAGAGCGTTACGCAAGCTAAAACGGCCGGAGAGGTTCTCGCAACCGTCCTTGGCTCTGTCGATAAAATCTCTCAACTTAACTCACAAATAGCAACAGCTGCACACCAGCAACATAATGTGGCAGATGATGTCAGCAAAAACATCAATCAGATCCGTGATGCGAGCGAGCTAAACCTTTCATATAGTAATGAGACGAATGAAGCCTGTCGCCAACTAAAAGCACTGGCCGATAGTTTGAGCAAACAGCTTAACCATTATCAGGTTTAACTACCGCATTAAGTCAATGCTGGGCAAGCTTAGGCTTGCCCTTTTTTAATGGAGTTTGCGAAATAATGCCATTGTCCACGAAGCTTTCCCAAGCGTTAGCTCAAATTGAGTGCCAGAGCGCTCAGTAATGTCACAATTTTTGGGAACTACATTATCAGGAGTCTCAAAACTATTTACAGCAAAGAGATCATCGCCTGCTAGGGTTTGCTGCTCAATCAGTTTAAGAGGACCAAACTCTTGGAGTTGCAATGACAACTGAACATCGTCTTGTAGATTGGTATTGAGCACAAATAACGCAAGTTGCTGCGTTTTTTCATCGAAGGTACAAGCTGTCGCAAGGCTTGGCACTTTGCCATATTTACCCGTTTCAACCGATTCACTTTGTAGAATCGTTTTATATGCGCTTCCTCGTCCATAGCGGCTAACCTGAGCAAACGGATAATAAGTTGAATGTTTTAACACCCCACCATCGCTTGCGGTATGAATCGGAGCCAGTGCATTCACGAGCTGAGCAATACATGCCATCTTAACCCTATCACAATTGTTCACTATGCTGGTGAGCAGGCCGCCGACAACAAGCGCATCCATTAGGCTATAAACATCTTCAGCAATAGGCGCTG
Organism: Celerinatantimonas sediminis; assembly: GCF_046054195.1. NCBI lineage: Bacteria > Pseudomonadati > Pseudomonadota > Gammaproteobacteria > Celerinatantimonadaceae > Celerinatantimonas > Celerinatantimonas sediminis. Next base: position 10,636 of record NZ_JBEQCS010000003.1, on the reverse strand, counting down.
CCCACTGCCAGCGCTGTGTCTGCATGTTTTGAATATACCAAACATTCCATTCATCTAAGCTCAGCATCATGGTTTTATCACTACGCAGCGCCGCTTTAACATAATCGGCTGTTGCTTTAATGGTTTGGATAAAATCATCTAAATCATAAAATGCGGCCAGAAAATCGGCCTGATTGCCTTCGAACTCATAATAGCGATGCAACGAAATATAATCGACATAAGGGTAACAGGCTTCTAGAACGGTTCTATCCCAGCTAGGAAATGTTTCCATCTCTTTTGATGAGCTGCCGCAAGCCACCAGCTCAATATCAGGGTCTACCCATTTTAATATTTTTGCCGTTTCACGCGCTTTTTTCGCGTAGTCTTGGGCACTTAGTCCGCATGTCTGCCAAGGGCCATCCATTTCGTTTCCCAAACACCAAACTTTAAATTTATGCGGCTCTAAAAACCCATGCTCACGACGTTTGTCACTCCAATAGGTCCCTTTCTCGATATTACAATACTCAACTAAATAGCCGGCCTGCTGCGCGGTGCCCGTTCCTAAGTTCACCGCAATCATCCCTTGCGTGTTAGCTTTTTTGGCCCATTGGGCGAATTCGTTAATACCAAACTGATTGGTTTCTATCGAAAACCACGCATAATCAAGTCGTTTGGGCCGACTTTGGCGAGGCCCTATTCCATCAGTCCAATCATAGCCTGAGACAAAATTTCCCCCAGGATAGCGAACAATCGGAACATTAAGCTCTTTGACCGCATCGATTACGTCTTGACGAAACCCTTGCTCATCGGCAGTTTCATGATCAGGCTGATAAATACCGGTGTATACAGCTCTTCCCATATGCTCGATAAACGAGCCATAGATCCGCTCATCAATATCAGCAATCTTGAAATTTTTGTTTACTATACAGCTGGCCTTTTTCATAAGCAGATCTCCTAAGGGTTCGAGGTGTCTCGTGTGAATTACCCGATAAACTGATCATTATAAAAACACAATAAATCGACTAACTATGTAGAAAAAGGCTAACTAGCTGCAGAAAATCTTTATGACGATTTTTTTGAGAGGTTGAACGTTTTAACGCAGCTACAAAGTCGCGTTAAAACGATAGTGAATCAGAGAATATTTTATTGCTCAGGCGCTAAAAAAAGCTGCTGATTTTTCTCTTCAAGCACTTTAATGGCGTGATAAAACATCCAGCTAATGGGCGTATCAATGTTAAGTTGCTCACCTAAAGCGACCACTTTACCAGCAAACATATCGATTTCAGTCAGCATACTACGTTCAAGATCTTGCAGTGTTGAGGGCTTATTTGCAAAAGGGATCCGCCGAACAGTGGTTTCTTGGCGCTCTATATCGGATTGGCTTAAATCAATGCCCTTGGCGTTGGCGATTTTCATTACTTCGTTCATAGCACCGAGACGAATCGCGTTTGCATGATCACTTAAACGAAATGCGCCAAATGGAATGCCCAGTAGTGCACAGGTCAAATTTTCACTGACATTACACATAAATTTAAACCAAATCCCTTTGATCATGTCTTCTTCAATCTGATAACGAATACCGGCTTGCTCAAAAAGCTCTTTTATCGCACTCACTCGAGCGGAAAGTTGGGCGTTATTCGCTTCACCAAAGTGAACCATTCCGCCTTCAGGATTAAAGTTAGCAACCCCATCAGCCATCACGATGGACATGCGCATGTACGAATATAAAACATGCTCACTGCCATAAACCTTGGCAAGTCGCTCTTCGCTATCGACACCATTCATGACGCACATAATTTGAGTGTGCGGCCCAACAAAACTGTGTATATCAGCAATGGCTTGCTCTAGTTGCATATCCTTAACTGCAACAATGACCAAGTCTACGGGCAAATTAGTGCCTGGAGGCTCAATATGAAAGCGATAATTTACCCCGTTTAAAGTGACGCCTTTATTTTCAAGCCGATTTTTGCGTTCGCCATCGGCTATCACATAAAAATGATCGTCGCCCAATAGTTCTTTTAATTTAGGCGCAAAAAAAGCTCCCATCGCCCCTAAACCTATCAACGCTACCGTTTTAATCGCCATCATTTTTATCCTCTAATGATTTAAATTAGTACGACTATACAACGAGTTAGTTCAATTAAATATGAAGAGCTGGACGTTTAGCGAATAAATTAGCATTAATTGGAGTTAATTCGGGCAATACTATAAAGCTTGCGATAACGCGAAGGCGTCATGCCAACGTGTTTTACGAAGATGCGCCGAAAATAGCCAGTATCGCGATAACTTAACTCATCGGCTATTTCACTAATGGTCTGACTTTGCTCAACTAACTGATGTTTTGCTGCTGATACTTTTTGCAGCTGTATCGCTTCCCCCAAGGAACAGGCAAACGTTTGCTTATAAATACGTCCTAAATAATCCACATTGCATTTTAAGCTGTGAGCTATCTGCCCAGGAGTTAGCGGCTCATTATAAAAGCGGCGAATCAACGAACGTGCTCGATACGCCAGCTCTTTGGGTTTCGTTAACTTGTCTAAATCACTTTTTAAGCTAATCTCGCGCAGAATAACCAGCAGCAATAAGTTAAGCGTCAGTTTATCAACACCCAACTCTTGCTCTCTAAGCATTAAGTTAAACAGTTCCGTAATTTTTGTAGTATCTCCTACTTGCCCGGTTTTAATTAAATCGATCGCAGTCATCGAGCGTGCAGATAACTGCTTTGAATTTATGCGAAAATGCACCCAGTAAAACTTCAGATCGGCTGGGAAATTAGCGATCCCTTGGTGCTCAATTTTCGGGTGCAATATCAACACATCACCACTTTTTAATAGATAATCGTGAGCCCCTTCACGTATCGCTAACGTGCCATGTAATACAAAAATAAGTTCGTAGGATTCTATCACCCGTTTAGGGTGGATTCCTCGCCCATTGGATACAAATAATCCCCCATTCTCAATCTCCAAGGGGTGATCGATATAAATATTCGCCATGTAATTATCCGTATCGTTACTTGAGATTAAATCTAAACAAAGGACAAACGATGAAAAAAGATACAGCTCACAAATTCAAACACAGAGTCGGATTTGTCCTGTTTTTATGTTGATACATGCTCTACCTGAATGGCTAAGCGAGGGCCACACTCGTTCTAACAATAAAAGATAGATCCCTACAATAAGAACGAGGCAACATTATGTCCCAAGCTGCACAAGATACTTTAGTATTGGGCGACGCACACAAGGTTGACCCAGCGACAGTACATATCAGAGCAAGTGAAAAGTTCGGTTATGGACTCGGCGATGCAGGCGGCACCATTATTACTGCATTAATTGGTAACTTTTTGACATTTTTCTATACCGACATTTTTGGTTTAACGCCAGCAATCGTTGGTATGTTATTTTTAGTGTTACGCGTATTTGATGCAATCACCGACCCACTGATGGGCGTCGTTGCGGATAAAACGCATAGTCGATTTGGCCGATTTCGGCCCTGGCAGTTATGGATTGCAATTCCGATAGCAATAGTCGGGATTATGACCTTTAGCGTTCCAGATGTTAGTTACACCATGAAGGTTCTCTATGCCTTTGTAACTTACATGCTGTTATCTATCTGCTATACCGCCATCAACGTCCCATATTGTGCGCTTATCAGCACTATGACCACTAACCACAAAGAAGTGATTCAATGCCAATCTTGGCGCTTTGTCTTAACTGGCATTGCCGGTGCAATGGTTGCGGTAGGATTACCATGGTTTGTGGGCCACTTTGATGCTAACCAAGCGGCGCTGGGTTACCGCTATGGAGTGATGATTCTCTGTGGCTGTGCCGCGGTTATGTTTATTTGGTGTTTTGTCAGCGTAAAAGAGCGCGTGTCAGTGAGCACCATGGGGCGGTTTTCATTTAAAGAGCACATAGCGAGTATTCGCAAAAACGATCAATTATTACTGATGTTATTCATGTCATTTTTCTTGATTAACATCTTTAATATCCGCGGCGGTGGCTATATGTATTTTATCAACTACGCGCTGCAAGGAAGTACTTCTTATACATCCATCTTTTTTGCAATGGTCACCGCAGGTGGGATCCTTGGCCCGCTAACCGTCAGTTATTTAACTCGCATCATTGAGCTTAAAAAGCTCTATATGTATCTAAATTTGCTGTTGGCTATCTACTCTGCAGCGATGTTTTTGCTACCAATCGGAGCTCACAGTCAGATGCTCTGGCTTGGGATTATTTTCGTTTATCACTTCTTATTGGGTATTACCTTGCCTTTGCACTTCTCGTTGATGGCCTTTGCCGACGATTACGGACGCTGGAAAACAGGCGTGAGTTCATCCGGGCTTAATTTCGCCTTTAACCTGTTCTTTATCAAACTGGCATGGGCATCGGGTGCGGCAATTGTCAGCTTAATTCTGGTGATCATCGCCTATCAGCCAGGTCTTGCAAATCAGACGACACAATCTATCAGCGGGATGGTTTGTATCGAAACCTTTATCCCTGCGGTGATCCATTTGATCTTGGCGTTGCTCATTGCCAAAAGCAAATTGGATATGCCTCTGATGGATAAAATTACTCAACAAATTAAACCACAACATGCATAGAGCGAACAAAGATATGAAAACTGAATGTACAGAATCTCAATTTACTCATGTTGCAATTAAGGATTTATTCTGGACGCAATATCAGAAACTGATCAACGAAGTCGTTATTCCTTATCAATGGGGCGCTCTGAATGACACAATTGATGATGCTGAACCCAGCCATGCAATTGACAACTTCAAAATTGCCGCAGACCAGATGCAGGGGGAATTTTATGGGATGGTGTTTCAAGATAGTGATGTTGCCAAATGGCTAGAAGCCGTGGCCTACTCGTTGTCGAATCATCCTGACTCAGCCTTAGAATCCCTCGCCGATGATGTAATTGAGCTCATCGGTAAAGCGCAGCAACCTAACGGTTACGTGAATACCTATTTCACAGTCAAAGCCCCAGACGAAAAATGGACGAATGTTTGCGAATGCCATGAGCTCTACTGCGCCGGGCATTTAATCGAAGCGGGCGTAGCTTATTACTGTGCGACTCAAAAAACAGCACTTTTGAATATCGTCTGTAAATTTGCAGATCATATTAACGATGTCTTTGGTAAAAAACCTGGGCAACTTCTAGGATATCCAGGTCATCCAGAGGTTGAGCTTGCGCTCATGCGTCTTTATGAAGTCACTAAAGATGAGCGGTACACCCAACTTTGCCAATTCTTTATCGAGCAACGTGGTCAGAAACCGCATTACTATGACATCGAATATGAAAAACGCGGGCGAACTTCCTATTGGCAACCCCATGGAAAAGCATGGATGGTTGAACAGAAGAATTACTCTCAAGCGCATGCGCCAATCACTAAGCAAACACTCGCAACTGGCCACGCGGTGCGATTTGTCTATCTAATGGCAGGCGTTGCCCACTTAGCACGCATTACCCACAATCAAGAAAAGTTAACAGCGTGTCGAACGCTGTGGAAAAACGTCACCAACAAACAGATGTACATTACCGGAGGAATCGGCTCACAGAGCACTGGCGAAGCGTTTAGCTGTGATTATGATTTGCCGAATGACACCGCCTACACTGAAACCTGTGCTTCAATTGGTTTGATTATGTTTGCCAATCAGATGCTTCAGCTTGAGCCCAACAGCGATTATGCCGATGTGATGGAGCGAGCACTTTACAACACGGTTTTAGCTGGAATGGCCCTTGATGGCAAACATTTCTTTTATGTCAATCCACTTGAGGTTTATCCCAAAGCGATTGCCCATAATCACATTTATGACCATGTTAAACCTATTCGTCAACAGTGGTTCGGTTGTGCGTGTTGCCCACCTAATGTTGCGCGTTTAATTGGCTCCATTGGCAACTACATCTACACCGTGAAAGATAATACGATATTCACCAACTTATTTATTGCCAGTGAAAGTACCCTAAGCCTTGCTAAGGGTGAAATTAAACTGATACAAAAAGGTAACTATCCGTGGCAAGACACGATTAGCTTTAAACTTGAAATGGATAATCCGAGCGATGCAGATATCGCACTGCGTATTCCCAATTGGTGCCAGCACCCCAAAGTGAGCGTTAATCAAAGCAATATTAACGCTGAAAACAAAAATGGTGATGGGTATATTCATATCAATCGGCAATGGCAAACTGGCGATGAAATCCTCCTGCAACTGCCAATGCAAGCCATGCTGGTGCGGCCAAATCCGCTATTGCGTCATGATGCTCGCAAAGTTGCCATTCAACGCGGGCCATTAGTCTATTGCATTGAACAAGCCGACAACGGCGAACAGCTCCACAATTTACTGATCGATTCGAGCGTTGCGCTTAAATGCGTTGAAGGTAGCGGGCTTTTGTCTGGCAAAACGCTGTTAAAAGCGAAGGCTTACCGCATCGATGCGAATCAAGCGCAAAGCCAACCTTTATATTCTTATAATGGCGCAAAACCTGCGCTGACAGAGTATGAGTTAACACTTGTGCCCTATTTTAGCTGGGCCAATCGCGGTGAAGGTGAAATGCGAGTGTGGATTAACGAGCTTTAGCTTCTCATCCAAAGACAAAAGGTACTCAAATGAGTACCTTTTTTAATTTTGTACGGTTATTTTTTGCGGCAAAACGCGGCAATCACATACATGGACTGACCATTCACTTTGCCAGAGACCAGTGTTGGGTCATCTGATAAACCGATCCCTCGGATCACAGTACCTTGCTTAATTACCTGCTTGGTCCCTTTGATAGGTAAATCTTTAATCACTGTGACGTTGTCGCCTTTATTGAGCTCAGCGCCGTTGGCATCTAATGTCTTTTCTTGAACATCGTTTAAGCCTGATTCAGCCCATTTTTGCACGTCTTCTTCCATGTACATCATATCAAGGAGATCATGTGCCCAACCATTTTCAGCACTTAACTGTTTGAGCTGACGCCATGCCAAAACCTGAACCGGTGGATGTTCACTCCACATACTTTCATTTAGACAATGCCAATGGTTCACATCAGTTTGTTCTGGTTCTTCTAATTGAGCTTTGCAATGGTCACAAATCATCACGCCGTGATCGACACTTAATTGTGTATGTGGTGCGACCACATAAGGACTTAGAGAAGTTTCAGCTGAGCAAAGCTCACATTTTGAGCCGCTACGTGCTAATAAAGTTGCTTCAGTAGACATTAGTGTCACTCACTACATAAATTAAATGAGCGGCGTATTATCCAGTTAATCCACAAAATGAAAAGGGAAATTTGTGTGAATTATGCAGCTAACAGGCCATTAAATGCCAAATTTAGTCGTTATAAATGGGTTTTCGCATAAACAACCGTATTAGCTAATTGACCCGAAGGCAATCTGCGCGCGTTATGCAACGTTGCTTCTAATTGATAATTACAGCGTTGTGCAACTGCTCTACTTTTTAGGTTTTCTTCGGCAGCTGTAATTTCTATCCGGCGCGCATCAAGTGTTTTAAATGCGTATTGCTCAAGCGCTTGAACAGCTTCGCTCATATAGCCAAAACCCACACAAGCACTTCGCAGCCAGTAACCAATCTCAAAAAATGGCACGTCTGGATCGCGAATAATAAGCCCGATAACCCCAACAAACTGACCAGAATCTTTGTTAATGAGCGAATAGCGCAGCTCACCTTCAAAATTTTCATAGTTTCGAATCGCTTGCTGAGTGTTTGCCACTGAGTCTTCTAGCTTCAAAACCGAATCTACCCATGGACAAAATTCTCGAAGCTCGTTTTCACTTTCAAGTAACGCCTCATACATCAATGGTTGAATCACCATCGATGGAGGTAATATTTGTAATCGCTGCGTCTGCATAGGTTGGCTCCTAGCACTCGTATTTATATTATCGCGGCTCTAGCGGCAAGCAATACACTCATCGCCATCAAGAGTTAAATATTCACTGTACCAGTAATGTGGCTCATCTAACCTTCTATAGGTGAGTAATGCTGAGTCATAATTTTTTGAAAATCGGTTTTTTAAGATTATGAGTTTGCTACATTTGGGCGGCCAAGCGGACTGCTCAAAAATAGTATTTCCTGCTTTAAGCTCAGCTTCTAAAATAAAATTTAATGCTTCAGATTTAAACATAAGGTTCGCTTTATCACCTCACTGGGCAGAATATTTTTGCAACTAAGCCTTGGGCAAAACTGCGTCCATTCAACAGATGGCGACATGTCTTGGGGCATAAATCTCCAAGTCATTGATGAAGTAGTGGCGATTCAGCCTTAAAACATTCAACATTCAACGACATCTAAATTTAAATAGAACTATATGTCCACATTTCAATGCTTCTAATCATTCTGACCATCGTATAGAGCTTGGTAAGTTTGAATTGTATCCATATGCTCAACGGTCCACTGATACAGTGCAGTAAAGGGAAGTTCTAACGACTGTCCAAGGGGTGTTAAAGCATATTCAACGCTAAGCGTTTTTCCATCTTTAACAGTTCTTGTCACCATTCCATTTCGTTCTAGTTTACGTAGTGTACTGGTCAAAACTCGTTGGCTAATACCGTCAAGACGCCTTTTGATAGCATTAAAACGGTGTGGTTCTTTTAAAACTAACATAACTAACATTGACCACTTATCTGCAATTTGATCAAGAATGACGCGACTTGGACAGTCAGCTCTGTAAACAGGATAAACGTCTTTGCTCATAGGTATTCTCCAGGATACTAGGTATGAATTAGGTGCGTAATTGACACTAGGTGCTCACTGTATACCATCATATTCCACACGATGAAAGGCCTAGGAGAACAACATTATGAAAGATACTTATTCGACAATTGATGTCCAAAATATTGATGGAGTGGCTACGATCACAATTAACAATCCACCGGTTAATGTATTGGATGTAAAGTTGATGAATGATATCCAGCATTTTCTAACAGATATACGGAACGATGACAAAACTAAGGTCATAGTATTTCAAAGTGCTAATCCCGAGTTATTTATTGCTCACGTCGATATGAAGTTAATTGATGAGCCTCATGTTTTGGATGAACTAGCGAAAAACGTACCAGAGGGCTTAAATCCGTTTCAAGCGTTTGCTGAAATGATCCGTCATCAACCACAAGTTACGATTGTAAAACTCCAAGGTTTTGCCCGTGGTGGCGGTGCAGAATTTGTAGCAGCAGTTGATATGTCGTTTGCTGCAATAGATGGTTCTGGATTAGCTCAATGCGAAGCTTTAATGGGAATAATCCCTGGTGGTGGTGCAACACAATATTTGTCACAGCGTATGACTCGAGGCCGAGCGCTTGAGGTTGTCTTGGGCGCAGACCTAATCGATGCGAAGACAGCCGAGAAATATGGCTGGATTAATCGAGCGCTTCCCAATCATGAACTGGATGCATTCGTTCAACGACTCGCATGTAATATTGCGACATTACCGGACGGAATAATTGCTGCCGCGAAGAACGCTATTCCTGCTGAAGATCTTACAAACGGTTTTGTGCGTGAAAGCAACGAATGGGCGAGATTGTTTATACAGCCAGTTGCCGAAAAATTGATTAGGGAGGGTTTAGATAATGGAGCACAAACAATTTATGGAGAGAGAAATTTAGAACAGCTACTTAGAGACCAACTTTAAAGACTCTTATTAGGTTCATTGCGGCTTTTCGGAGAAAGCCGCTTTTATCTTTAAGAAGAATCGATGTTTCAATAACCATATCCATCCTATCCGTTTGATTAACTTTAACTTTTTGTTTATCCCTCTAAGGGTGCTGGTATTCTAAGATAAACTGCTGAAGCGGTAATTCCATTAAGGTAAGAACGGAGCTTTCCCGCAAACTCTTTTAACGGATTTATGCCACCTTCATTCACTTACTCCCACCACGATTTTGCACTAGCGAACAACCGGGCATAAACGAGATAGCCTCGATCGACATGGCAACTCATTGGACAAAAGCGTGTTAGAACGTCGTTATGTGCCCCAACGTTTATATACAAAATGAACATATTTCGCTGTATATCTCTCGATGCTTCTCAGACAAAGAGGTAGAACTGTTTTTGATGTTTGTATCAATAGTGTACAGCAACCATTTTCCTGGTGGAAATCTACCATCTCGTTCGCACGAGTCTATAACTTTAAGGTGTTCTTCCAATTCTAAAGAGTTCGAATACTCACGAAGCAGAACTCGCATGTATTCGTATATTTGACTCTCCGATGGGTACTCCATATCACTCACCCGTTTCTGGTAACTTATAGCCTTGATACAAACGACGAAAAAGTTTTACCCGTTCAAATAGATCAGGAATTTCGTCTGCCAATGGAGAACCCCAATCCGACAATAGAGTGGATTCGATCAGATCATACCTACAGGAATCTCCAGTCAGTAACTCATCTGACATTCCACGAACCCCAGCTGACTCATAGCACAATATCTCGTGCTTATTCGACTTGACGTGATATTTTTTTGCTTCTGCAAACAGATCTTCGGCCAGGCTTAGTCCTAGATTTCCTATCTCACATCTTTCCATTTAAACAGACCTTAATTTCCAAACATTTCATTTGAATCTACCGAAGCGGAAACAGCAACATAACGCTGAGCTCAGTTGCAAAATAGCTGGCGCTACATTTTGGGAACCAAAATTCGTGACAGTTATTTTGTCAATTG